>CAZUBB010000121.1:1724-6382 GCA_964618485.1 uncultured Pirellulales bacterium | reverse complement strand
CGCCGAAAAGCTGATTCAAGTCGACCGTCGAGGTGACCACCGCCTCCGCCGGCTTCTCGGCATCTCCCTGCGCGAGATACACGCGCATCTGCTTCGTCACGCCGTCGTAGTCGATCCAGGCGTGATACAGGCCGCCGTCGTTGAACCGCGGCACGCGTCCTAACTGACCGACGCTGAGCGCCGACGTGTAAGTGTCGACCGCGATATGATTCGCGGAAGAACGTGGGGAGTCCCAGGTGCCGCTGGGGCGCGTATCGAACTCCACGGCCACAAACTTCGTGACGGCATTCGGCCCGCCCAACAGCGCGAACGACGAGGAATCGGTACCGAGAACACTCGGCCCCGTCGCCTGAATGCTGAAGGCAAATCCTTCGCCGCCGGTTCCGTCCTGGCCGTCCGTCGGCCCGCCTGGCGCGCTCATCTCGAACACGAAATCGGTGCTGAACGAGTAGCTCGAACCGAACTGCACCGGGTTCGCGGTCCAGGCGGCCCCGCGCTGTTCAATGGTCGAGGGAGTCAAACGCAGTCGGCCGCCCGCGACTTGCGCCGAGCCGACCAGCGACATGCCCGGCCGCGCAAAATCGGGGTACGCGAGCTCCTGGAAGACGCCGGCGTGTTCGGCCGTGGCGACCGAATTCCAACTTGGCGAATTCGGCGCGTTGCGCCGCGCCACTTCGGCGCCGTTGAGGTAGGCGATGAAACCGTCATCGTACTGCGCATCGAGATTCAAAAAGTCGTAGGCATCGGCGTCGGTCACATTGAACGGCAGGCGCAGATACGACGTTCCATTCTTGCCGAACATTGACGTCTCGAGGTCGCTTTCGATCGGGCCGTCATAATTCGGGCCCTGGTCGTAACCGATCGCCGCGCTGACGTCTTGCCAACCCGTCGGGACGAAATTGACTCCCGTCCAGGTCGTGCCCAGGTTGCCATTCGACGGAACAAGTGCGCTGCCAGGGCTCGTGGGAGCGATGAATTGAGTAACTGTGGACGATTGCGGCGCACCGTACGACACGCCGGTCCGCTGTGACGGGAAGGATGGGCTGAATTGCTGGAGGATTTCGTTTCCGACCGGGGCGACAAGCGCCAGATACTCGCCGGCTTCGGCCAGACGAAAATTGGTGTGCAGGCGGTCCGGATTCGCGGTGCGGTCCTTGCCGGAGGCGAAGACGACGATGAATTCGCCGGGCGCCAGGTCAACGTCGGGGAATTCCCACTTGTCCAATTCCGTGGCGCTGTCGGTCAGCCCATAGCCGGCCAGGGAGAGCGGCTCGGCGCTGGTGTTTTGCAGCTCGATCCAGTCCGAGAAATCGCCATCCTCGTCGGCCAGGCCGGCGGAATTGCTTGCCAGGACCTCCGTGATGACCAGACCGCCCCCGGACAGATAATGTCGGGATTCCAAGCTTTCCGCCTGTCGAACACGGTGGGTCCGCCGCCCGACCGCGTGCTGCTGGTGACGAGACGAAGTTCGCCTGGGCCAACGACCTGGCTTCCTGCGCATTACATCCCTCCGGTAGGATTCAGAAGCGCTTGATGGAATCGGTGAGAAGGCGGCGCGGTGGCTGCAGCAATCCAGCCTCGTCCCTCGACGCGCCGCGAGAAAAGTGAGGCCCGGTTAGTCTAACCAAAACTTAACAAATTCGCCAACCATTTCCACCGTGGCAAACCTGTATTAATCCACTGCCAGAATCAAGCAGATCGAACTCCCGCCGTAACCTGACGCGACTTGTGACACACTCTCTCGAATGGCTTAACGACGCTCTCGCCCAGCTCGAATCCCGCGCGCTTCTGCGGCGGCTGACCGTTCGCACCGGGACGCCGGGCGCGCGGATGGTCGTCGACGGTCGCGAGTACCTGAACTTCGGCTCGAACGACTACCTCGACCTGGCGGGCGATCCGCGACTCGCCGGGGCGGTTAACGCAGCGGCGGTGGAGGTTGGCTGGGGGGCCGGGGCGAGTCCGCTCGTTACGGGGCGCAACGAACTGCATGAGCGACTGGAGCATCGCCTGGCCGAGTTCGAGGGAACCGAGGCGGCGCTCTTGTTCAACACCGGGTTCGCCGCCAACGTCGGTGCTGTCGCCGCCCTGGTCGGCCCGGAGGACGCCGTCTTCAGCGACGCGCTGAACCACGCCAGCCTGATCGATGGCTGCCGCGTCTCGCGGGCGAAGGTGAGAGTTTACCGCCACGGCGATGGCGAGGATCTCGAATTGCAATTGAAGAACACGCCTGCCCGGCGCCGGCTGATCGTCACCGACTCACTGTTCAGCATGGACGGCGACCTGGCGCCGCTTCCGTCGCTGTGCGAACTGGCCGAGCGGTACGACTGCATGCTGCTTGTGGACGAAGCCCACGCCACGGGGGTCTTCGGTCGCACCGGCCGCGGCGTCGCGGAACATTTTGCAGTGGAGGAGCGCATCGGAATCCGCGTGGGTACGCTGAGCAAGGCGCTCGGCGCGTCGGGCGGATTCGTTGCCGGCAGCCGGCAGTTGATCGATTGGCTCGCGAACCGCGCGCGGACTTATGTTTTCTCGACCGCGCCCCCGCCGGCAACGTGCGCTGCGGCGCTCGCGGCGCTCGAAATCGTGCGGGACGAACCCGCGCGCCGACAGCGCGTGTTAGCGGCTGCGAATTCGCTGTGCGCGCGGTTGAGCACGGCGGGGCTGAACGTTGGGCCTTCGGTGAGCCAGATTATCCCGGTGGTGTTGGGCGATGAACGGCGCACGCTCGCGGCGGCCGAGCGATTGCGCGAGCGCGGCCTTTGGGTTCCGGCCATCCGCCCGCCGACGGTTCCGGCGGGGCAAAGCCGACTGCGGATCAGCTTGAGCGCCGGCCATACGGCAGAAATGCTCGAATCCTTGGTCAACGCGCTGGCCAATGCTTGAATTTTTCCCATCGCACGGAGAAGATGCTCCGCATGAACGAACCTAATCCATATGCATCCCCTCGTTTCGCCGGCGGCCCGGTCCCGACCGAGGCGGACCTGATTGCCGTCGAAGTCGTCGACGCCGAACCGCGTTGGCGGTGGCTCAACTATCTGCTGGTGCCGCGCGACGCCACGTTGCCATCGCGGTGCGTCAAATGCGGCGTTCCGACCGATTTGCCGTTGCGCAAGCAGAAGGTGTATTGGTATTCGCCGTGGTTGTTCCTGACGATATTGATCAGTCTCTGGATCTTCCTGATCATCGTCCTCTGCGTGCAGAAGAAAGGCGTCGTCTACTTTGCGATGTGCGAGGAACACGCGCGGCTGCGAAGGCGGATGATCGCCCTGGCCTGGTTGATGAGCCTCGGCGGCATCGCCGCTGCGGTCGTCGGTTTCGCAAACGTGGATCGCAACGACGCCTATGGATTTCTCATTCTGGCCGGTCTCTTTAGTCTGATGGCCGGGTTGATCATCGGAATTCGCGGCGCCCGGACGCTCAACGTCAAGTACATCGACAAGCACGTGATCTGGCTGAACAAACTGCCGGAGGTGTTCTACATCCACCTGCCGCAACTGCACAGCGCTGATGGGCGCAATCCGATCGGGCCTTGGAGTTAGCGCGCTTGAGGGGAAGCATTCCAATGAATGACGAGAACCCGTATCGCTCGCCGCAAGCGCGGATGACGCGTGAAAGTGCCGAGAGTCGCACGGACGCCGTTGACGTTGACGTTGAGGTAATCGGAGACGCGGACCCTTGGCCGTGGCGTTGGGAGGACTACGTCATCCTCCCGAGTGAATGCGCGCTACCGTCGTTGTGTGTGGAGTGTGGCGCACCGTCCGACCGTCCTCTGCGACCAGAACAAGTCTATTGGTTTAATCCCCTTCATTTCATACTCGGTCCGGCTTTCCTGATCTTCGGAAAGAAGCAAGGCGTGGTGTTTTACACGCTTTGCGAAGTGCATGATCGCCGATCAAATCTCCGGGCCTGGCTCGGCTGGGCTACATTCGTCGGCGCCATCACTCAGTTTCTCCTGGGCCTGATCCTCGTGTCCGCGCTGCGCTCCGTCTGGCCGGTCCTCTTGGTGGTTAGCGCATTCTTCACACTTCTACTGGCCATCGCATTGCTTACACTTTGGCATGGTGTGCTTCGCGTTCAGCGCATCGAGAAAGGAGTCGTTTGGCTGAAACTGCCGTCGGCGTTCTATCGTCATCTTCAGGAACTCCCGAGCGCAGATGGAAGCAAACCCATCATCCCGCGCTTCGAGCTAACGGACGGCTGATCGTCTGTAGCCGAGGTCTGTGACCTCGGGGAGTGGACTGGATCGCGTCCCGCGCGCCGGCCTCACAGAGGCCAGCTACAGACGGAGTTAGACATTCGTCGGTTCTGGGTGGACGTATGGCGCGCGGTAGGGGCGGCGGAGGAGTTTGTTGGCTTCGGCGTCGCCGAACACTTCGTGCTTCTCGGGATCCCAGGTGAGCGAGCGGCCGAGTTGCATCGAGAGATTCGCCAGGATGCAACTGGCGCTCGAGATGTGTCCTTGCTCGATGTCGGCGACCGGCTTCGTGCGGGACTCGATGGCCTTGAGGAAATCGCGCTGATGGGCGCGGTTCGCCGAGGCGACATGTTTTTCCAGGTCGCGCTCGGTCTTGTCCTCGGGATACCGATCCAATTCAAAGAGCGCCCGTCCTTCGAGCTTGTCGCCGCCGCCGTGGGGCGTGAAGTCGTAGCGGTCGACG
>CAZUBB010000121.1:331-1714 GCA_964618485.1 uncultured Pirellulales bacterium | reverse complement strand
TCCCCTTGTCGCCGTAGAAGATCGCCGCCCAGGGGTATTGTGGATCGGGGGATTCGCCCCAGGTGCGATGCGTCCAGACGACCTGCAGGTCACCATGGTCGAAGGTCGCCGTCTGCGTGTCGGAGATGTTCGCCTTGCTGTTTTTCTGCACAAAGATGCCGCCGGTCGAGGCGACGCTCTTGGGCCAGCCGAGTTCGAGCATCCAGCGGACCGTGTCGTACATATGAATGCACATATCGCCAACGATGCCGTTGCCGTATTCCATGAACGCGCGCCAGGAGCGCGGATGGACCAGCTTGTTGTAGGGGCGCATCGGCGCGGGGCCAGTCCACATTTCGTAGTCGAGGTTTTCCGGCGGCGCGATATCCGGCGGGTTTTCGTTGGCCCGCATGTGGTAGTAGCAGCAGATTTCCACCTGGCCGATGTTGCCGAGTTTTCCTTCGCGGACAACGCGATCGCGGGCTTCGATCAAATGCGGCGTGCTGCGGCGCTGCGTGCCGACCTGCACGACGCGTTCGTACTTGCGCGCCGCGGCGAGCATCGCCTGGCCTTCAATGACGTCGACGCTGATCGGCTTTTGCAAGTACACGTCGCAGCCGGACTTGACCGCTTCGATCATGCCCAGCGCATGCCAATGATCGGGCGTGCCGACCAGGCAGATATCGGGTTTTTGTTCGGCGAGGAACTTCTGGTAGTCGCCGTAGGTGGGAGGCGTCTTGCCGGACTTTTGCCGCCCGGCGACCATTTCGGCCGCTTCGGCAACCATCAGCTTGTCGACGTCACAGAGCCCAACGACTTCGACCGGCGCGACTTGGATCAAACGAAACAGATCGCACTTGCCATACCAGCCGCAACCGATCACGCCGACGCGCTGCGGCTTCGCCTGCGGAAAAAATGCCGCCTGCGTCCGCAAGGTAGAAAGGGCCACGCCCGCCAGCGCCGAGGAACGCAAGAAAGCACGTCGATGAAGCATGGGAAAGCTCCGAGATGAAGGCGCGAGAAGATAAGCAGCACCATGATAACAAGTAGCGGTGGGAGTTTTCAGTGTTCAGTGTTCAGTTTTCAGTCGCAATCGCCGCCACTCCTCACTGAAAACTGAACACTGAACACCGAAAACTCCGGGCTTCTTTTCTCCTTTTCTTCTCTTCTCCTTTTCTCCTCCCTATTAAACTCCACAAGCCCCGGCCGGAGCCGGGGCTTGTGGGAGTAGGCCGCCATTCAAAACCGTTGATTGCCTTAAATCGAGCGGCTTACCCTTCGCGGACACGTCCGCGTCGCCGAAGTCCACTCACAATGGCTTCACGGACGACGCCCGCGGTCCCTTGGCCTTGGGACCGCCGGCCCTGTAAGAAATCTTGTGTCAGTCGGGGGAAGGTGATATCA
>CAZUBB010000121.1:0-321 GCA_964618485.1 uncultured Pirellulales bacterium | reverse complement strand
GTCCTCTACCGTCGTGTGATGAAAAAACACGTCCGGCCCGTCGTCTGGTTGGATAAATCCAAAGCCTTTGTCGGTGACCAGTTTCTTAACCTTGCCGATCGGCATGCCGCACTCCTTCTTGCACAACGCGCTCTTAATTGCCGCAAGCTGGCATGTGCAGGCCATCTCACGGGCCTAGCTGGCGCACCCTCAATAAACAAAGAAATACATTCCCCGTTATCTGCGCGCGCAACATGGGCGGTTCGAGGCACTCGCCCGAACCACGTGCAACCGACGCGGAGCAAAGAAGATGCGCGGCCCTTTACGCCCTTCGCCTGTCCC
>CAZUBB010000120.1:6826-14025 GCA_964618485.1 uncultured Pirellulales bacterium | reverse complement strand
GCGCTACGACGGCGTGCGGGTGCAGGACGACGAGCACCTGATCAACATCGTCAAGCTCACAGAAATCGGCCGCACGGTGCCGATCCTGCTGATCCGCGACCGCAAGTCGCTGGTGCTGTCGGTCGAGCTGACCGACAAGCCGAAGGTGCAAACGACCTCGCAGACGACGCGGCCGGAGTGAACGCAGCGCCAGTTGTAGGTCAGGCACCGCTGACTGCAGCATCGATTCAGGCACGTCGAAGGACTTGTCGAAGTCTCAAGCTCATCCCCATTCGTGCCTGACACTCGTGGCGACGTCTTGCCCTGTCAGGCACACTTGGTGCGCAGATTTGGACTTTGAAGTGGTGTCCAATGCGCCGCGATTTCGGCTTCGGAATCGGTGCCTGACCTACTGAATTATTGCACCTCGGTAGGCAGATTGCTCAGGCGTCTTCGCGACTCAATGCCGTCGGCCTTCGTTACGTCTTGTTGGGCCTCTTCGCTTCGGCCCTGCGCTTCATATACCGCGGCGCGCATGCGATACGCGTCGGCTTGCGAATCATCCAGTTCGATCGACTTCGTTAGGTCGCGAACTGCCGCATCCAGCAGCTTCAGGTCTGCTTCCGCCTTTCCTTTCCACATGTATGCGAGACTGTATTCCGGCGCCAACTGCACCGCGTTGTCGAAATCGTGCAGCGCCTTGATCGGCTGTTCGCTTTGATCATGCATATAACCTCGCGCAAGATACGATTTCACGTCACGAGGCGTGATCTCAATCGCCGTGTTAATGTCATCCATCGCCTTTTCATTCTGCCCCGCCTCGCTGTAGGCAATTGCACGTTCGCGGTGCGCTTCGGCATACCTTGGACGTTTCTCAATGGCGGTTGAAAGCGCCTCGATCGCTTCGTCATACTTGTGCAGCCGCCGTGCGCAGCATCCGAGCAAAACGAAATAATATGCGTCAGTTTCGCCCTGTTTGACTGCCTCCCGCAAATCCTCAATTGCGGAATCAAGTCGCCCCGCTTTTAGATAGATCGCGCCCCGAATCGTGTAGAAATCCGGTTGATCTGTTCCAAGTTCCGTCAGCTTCTCAATATCCGCCAAGGCACCCTGCGATTCACTCCGTTCGAGTCGCAATACAGCCCGTCCGAAATACGCATTCGAGCACTTGTCGTCGATTTCGATGACCCGCGTGAAATCGGACTCGGCATCTTTGTATCGTTCCAATTCTCGGTAAGCCTTTCCTCGCCCCAGCAACGCCTCGACGCACTTGGAGTCAATTTCGATAGCCCGATCAAAGTCTTCGAGCGCCCGCGCGACATTCCCCGACTCTAGCTGGGCATACGCGCGACATGTGAAGAGTTTCACCAACTTGGGTGAGAGTTCTTCGGCACGAGAAAAGTCCGCCAACGCATCATCCAGTTTCCCCATCTTTGCTTCGCAATGCCCTCGCATGACATACGCGTCGGCGCGTTGGGGATTCAGTTCGATGGCTCGACAAAGATCGCCGTGCGCGCTGGCGAAGTCATTTTTTGTTGCGTAAAACGTTGCCCGCACTACGTGCGGCCAAGAATCCAACGGGGCGGCGCGGCTTGCTGCATTGCAGAGTTCAATTGCCTGGTCGCACATCCCATTGTCGAACAAGACGCGAGCTTCTTTTGCAAATTCCGGCACTGCCGCGTCTGGCTCGTCTCCGCGCGTATAGCCGGCAAAAAAAGTGATCGCGCAAACGACCAGCAATGCAGATCTAATCGATTGCGCTCGACACATTGCGCCACTCCTGAATTGGTGCATACCAACGAGGGATCGCAGGAGTTCTAACACGCGACAATCGAATGCGACAATACCGATGCAGACGCCTGCGCGCTGCGGCACTATCTCCCGACAGCGTTACAACGAGCGCTGGCGGCTTCTGAGCCGGCCTCTGTGAGGCCGGACGGCGCGACGCAGATTACGCGGTTCAATCGAGTTCACAGACCTCGGCTACAGACGGACCTACCCGCCACGGGCGGCGCGGTGCAGGCTTTTTAAGATCATATCCGTCACGCGCGTGCGGTCGATTTCTGTCACGACCGCTACGTTGGCGCGCCATTGGCGGGCGGAGCGGAGGTCGGCGACGGTTTGGCCGAGCGTGAGTTCGCCCTGGGTTTCCACGTCGATCGCGGTCATTTCGGTCGCGAATGCTTCGGGCTCGGCCGCGACGCAGAGCGCCACGGCGTCGGCGAGGTAGATCCCTTCTAGACCGTACTCGTGGCGGAAGGAGCGGAACGCGTGCGGCAGGATACGGTGCAACAGGGCGCCGACTTTGGTGTCATCCGCCGGGATGCGTTCCAGGAAGTCGAAGCCGACCATGACCTGCTGCGAGATATTCAGCGGGACGAGCGTTTGCGTGATCGGCAGGCGCAGCACGCTGCGGGCGGCCGTGGGGTCGGCGTAGAAGTTGAACTCCGCCGCGGGGGTGACGTTGCCCGGCGTGTTGATGGCGCCGCCGCTGATCACGAGTTGGCCCAACACGTTGACGAGCGCCGGCTCGCGCTGCAGCGTGCGGGCGATGTTCGTGAGCGGCCCGAGACAGACGACGGTCACTTCCTCCGGGGCGGAACGGAGCGCATCGGCGATGATCTTTTCCGCCGGGGAGACGTGATGCAACTCGGCGACCGCGAATTCGGCATCGCCGAGGCCGTTCGCGCCGTGAATATCGCGACGATCGACGACCGGGGATTCGTCCTGCGATGCGGCCCCGATCCGCGGCCAGCGCGGAGGATCGAGCTCCTCGATCAACGCCTGGAGGTTGCGCGTAGCCTGGTCCGCCGGGACATTTCCCGCCACGGCGGTGACCGCCAGCACTTCGAGCCGGGGGTCGAAGAGCGCCATGATCAACGCCAGGGCGTCGTCGATGCCGGGGTCGAGATCGAGAACCACCTTCCTAGCCATGTGCGCACGCGATCCGAGTGAGAGAGGTCGCCGGAACCGACCGCCTCATACGGTCGCCGCAATGCCCAGGATTTTAGGTTCCGGGGCGTGGCGTCACAAGTCGGTTAGGGCGCTCCCGATGCGATCATGGCGGGGCGAATTGGCGGATTTCCTGGGCGTTGGCGCCGTTCCAGAGGCGCAGGACGCTGTCCTGGCCGCCGCCGATGACGACGGAAGCGTCCGGGGCGGCCGCGGCGGCGTACATGAAATCGCCCCCGCCGCTGAAATTGCGAGGGTTGCCGCCGTCGGCCGTGTTATAGAGACGCACAGTACGGTCGCCGGACGAGGCGATCACTTCGGGGCCATCGGCGAGGAATTCGATCGACGTGACCTCCTTGCCGAAGCCGGAGATGGTGCGGAGCTGGTCTCCGTTGCGGGCATCCCAGACCTTGATGGTGTTATCTGCGCTGGCGCTGGCGATCACCTTTGCGTCGGCCTTCCAGGCGAGACCGAGGACGTGATGCGTGTGCCCTTCGAAGGAGCGGACCTGAACGCCGTCAGCCGTTTGGAAGACTTTGACGAACTTATCCGCGCCGCCGGAGGCCAGGAGCTGACCGTCCGGCGAGAAGCGGACGCAGAAAACCGTGTCGCTGTGGGCGTCGGGAATCGCGCGGACGAGCGCGCCGTCGCTCGCGCTCCAGATTTTCAGTTCGCCCCCGCGCGACGGTTCGCCGCCGCCGGAAGCGAGCAACGTGCCGTCGGGGCTGAAGTCGAGCGCCAGGACGCGATCGGCGAAGTTCTCCGGTCCGGCAATGGTGCGCTCGAGCGATTAGGCCGGGAAGAGATCCCAGATCAGCAGGCGGCGATCATTCTCGGCGACGCTCGCAAGTTGGCCGTCGGCGATGAATTGCATCGCGGCGATGGAACCTGTGTGCCCTGAGAAGGTTTCGCCAGGAGCGCCGGTTTCAGCGCTCCAAGTGTGAATGGTCTGGCCAGCGCCGGCCGCGGCGACGAGGGCGCCGTCAGGCGAGAAGGCGACCGTGGCGAAGGGGTGTTGCTTTGCCGCCGCGGCTTGTTGAGCCGTGGCGAGCGTGGCCTCGGCGGCCTTCGATTGTTCGTCGGCGGCGATGATCGCCTGCTCCGCGAGCGGGACCGCATCTTCGGCCTTCTTCACCGTGGCGTCGGCCGCCTCGAGGCTCTTCATCGCCGAGGCGATCATCGTCTCGGCGATTTTTTCCGCTGCGGTCGCTTCTTCGGCGGCTTTGGCCTTCGCCTTGGCGTCTTCGGCGAGTTGATTCACTTTCGCCTGCGCCGCGTTGATGCCGGCGTCCGCGGCGGACTTCGCCTGTTCGAGCGTGGCGACTAGCTGTTGCGTCTGCGCGAGGACGTTTTCGGCGGCCTGCTTCGCGGCTTGGAGCTCCGGAATGTCCGGCGAGGCCGCGCGGGCCGCTTCGGCGACCGTGATCGCTTCGTTGGCCTTGGCGATCGTCGCCGGGGCTTCGGCCAAGGCCGTTTCGACGCCCCTCTTCGCTTCCAAGGCCTTAGCGAGCGAGACGTTGGCGTCGGCGACGAGCTTGTCCGCGGCGGCTTTCGCTTCCATCGCGGTTTTCGTTTCGGCGGTTTTCTTTTCCTTGGCTTCTTGTGCCTTGGTGAGTTCTTCCGAGACTTTCTTCCTCGCCTCGGTTTCCGACTTCACCAGCTCTTTCGCGGCGTTGAGCTCGTTGTCACGATCGGTTTTCCGCGCCCGCGCGAGGTTGAGCGCGCGTTCCATCGCCTTGACGTAAAGGTCGGCGTGCAGATCGCCTTTCAACTCGGCGATCAGGGCGCCATCGGCCGCGTTCCAGAGCTTTACGACGCCGTTGGGGCCCGCGGTGGCAAAGCGCGCGCCATCCGGGCGCACCGCGACCGCGGCGATGGGACCGCCGTGATCGAACTGCCGCTGCTGGCTGCCGCCGACTTTCCAGAGGCGGGCCGTGCCATCGGCGCTGCCGGAGAGGATCTGATTTCCTTCCGCGCCGACCGTTTCCAGCGAGGCGACTGGCTGCGAATGTCCTTCCCACGCGACTAGCGGCTCCGGCGTCACTGACTCGGGAGCCATCGGCAACGCGTAGACGCGAATGGCGTTGTCATTCGTCGCGACGGCGACCTGCGCGTCGTTCGCGACGAGCGCGAGTGCCGCGACTGGTTGCGGGAGGTTCAATTGACCGAGCGCAGCGCCATCGGCGACGTTCCAGACGCGTACCGTGTTATCCGCCGCCCCGGCGACGATGCGCGTACCATCGCGCGTGAAACGCACTGCCGTGACTGGTTGCGTGAAGCCTTCCAGGGTGCGTTCCAGAGAGCCGTCGCGATTCCAGACTTGCACCACGTTCACTTCTCGCGGGGCGACGGTGACGTGCGATCCGTCCGGCGAGACCGCAAAGGCGCGGCCGCCGGAGGGGAGTTCTTGCGTGCGGGCGATGACATTCTGCGGTCGACGCCAGAGTTTGATCTCTTGAAAGCCGCCCGAGGCGAGCCGATCTCCTTGCGGCGAAAACGCGAGGGCGTTGACGGTGTCGAGATGAGCCACGCCGGGTTGGCTGTAGACGCCGGAGCTCAGAATCGCGGGATCGGTCAGGCGACCGACCATCCGTCCCGTGGGAAGGTGATAGAGAAAGACCTGGTTCGCGCGGCCGCAGGCGGCGAATTGACCGTCGCGCGAGAGGCTCACGGCATAGATGCTGTTCATGCCGGGGGGAAGCGGCTGCCAGGCGATATTGCTGGCGGACGAAGCCGAGTCGTCTTTCGCGCCTTGGTCGATCCAGAGTTGAATCAGCCCGAGTTCCTCCGGCGTGAGATTGCGCGCGGCGACGCTGTTTCCTTTCGGGGGCATGATGTCGTCGGACTGGCCCGAAGCGCGGAGCAGGAGGAGGCTCTCTTCGCCATTGCCGGCCTCGGCGGCGGGGCCGGTGTCGCCTCCCTTGGCGATGTCGGCGGCGCTTTCGAGGACCAACGCCCCTTCGTGCTTGGTCTTGCTGTGGCAGGCCAGGCAGTTTTGGCGGAGGATCGGCAGGATCTCGGTCTGGAACTGCACAGGCGTGGTGCGCTCGAGTTTGGCGATCTCGATCGTCGCGTCGTCAGCGCTTGCCACGGGTGCGCATGCAAAGCACGCCAGCAGCATCGTTACGCTGTGAGTCCGGCGAATCGCGAGGGAGTTGCGTCGTTGCCGTTGGTTCATGGCGCCACCGTTTCTACGCGGAACTTGACCGGTTGCTCGATTTGCACGTCTTGCCCGTTGAACTTGAATTTGGCGCGGAGGAGCAGTTCGTGTTCGCCGGCGGCTGGCTCGGCGCTCGCGGTGAGTGTCAATTTCGCTTCGCTTTGCTCCGCAGGAACGGAGAGGTTTGCGGCGCTCACGCCTGCGGGGTTGCTGGGGAACGTCGGCTCCAGCTCGACGGCGTCGGCAAATCCATAGAGCCGCACGATTTTCACCGGCAATTCCAAGGTTTGACTGCTTCGCAAAGGACCGCCCGGCGGCGTGATTTCAAGCGTGACGGGCGCGGCGGCGACGCGGATGGTGATCGCGCCGGCCGAGCAGAGGAGATTGATATCTTTCGGCTGCGCGGCGTTCGCGGCGTCAGTCGCGCGTTGCGTCGCGGCCTGCTTGGCTTGTTCCGCGGCCTGCGATTTCGCTGTGGCGTCGACGATCGCCTGTGCCGCGGCGTCGCGGGCCTGGAGCGCCTGTTGGGTATTCGCCGCGGCGGTGTCCATCGCCTCTTGGGCGGAATCACGCGCGACTTGCGCGGCCGAACGGTCGGTTTCATTCGAGGCGGCGAGCGTTTCCTCGGCGCTCTTGAGTGCTTGCGCCGCCTGCTCCTGCGCGGCGCTAGCTTCCGCCAACTTGGACTCGGCCGCCTGGCGCGCGGGTTCGAGCGCCGCGACCGCGGCGGCTGCGTCGGCGGCGAGTTTTTCCGCGGCGACTTTTTCCGCCTCGGCACGCGCGGCGGCTTCTGGATTGCGGCGATAGGGAATCGTCGTTTCGGCTTGCAGAGGAATCGTGAATTCGCCGAGCGGCGTGTTGGCATTGAGCGTCAATTCCATCGCGCCGGCGCTTTGATCGCCCGCGATCGTGACCTCGCCGAGTTGCATCTCGCGCGGCAACTGCAGGGGGCGCACGACGACGTTTCCTTTGAAGTCGGCGCGGCGCGCGATCGAGAGCGGGATCGATAGCTTGCCGTTCTTCGCGGTCTCCAGTACGGCCGTTGTTGTCGGGCCGGCGCTGACGGGGAGCGTGTCGGGCACGACGCTTAGTAACGTCTTCGAAGTGA
>CAZUBB010000120.1:0-6816 GCA_964618485.1 uncultured Pirellulales bacterium | reverse complement strand
GGGGCCGCGGGGCGGGCAACTGATTCTGCTGCGTCGTGTAAAGCAGATCGCCGCCGTCGGCGACGCGCTTGACTTCCTGATCGCCGATTTTCGCGCTGCCGACGATCCGGACTTCGCCGGCCCAAGGCGCGGCGTCTTCCGCGGCTTGGATGGGCAAGTACGTCGTTGATTCCTCCGCGCCGATCGTCACCATGGGCGACGTAACGCCGGCCGGCAGGCCTTCTACCGTGAGTTGAATGGGGCCGTTGAATCCATCGCGTCGCAAGGCCAGCACGCGGATCGCTTCCTGACCGCCGCGACGCAAGGAAATCGCCCAGGGAGTGAGTTGCTGATCGTCTTTCGCAGGCTGACGCAGCGCGGCGACGAGGCGGAAGTCGGGCTGAGCCGGGCGAATGCTCAGGCGGTAGATTTGTCGCGGATCGCCCTGCCCGGCGGCGAACAGATTGCTGACTGCGATGCGATGCAGGCCGTCCTTCGGCGCGGTCCAGGCGACGATGGGATCGCTTGACGCCGTGCGAAACGCCGGGCCGCCGATTTCGGGCTGCGTGTCGTCGAAGACCTGCACGCCCTCGCCTTGCGTCTCCGCCGGTTGCTGCCGGCGACGTCCGCCGCGGCCGCGCCGTCTTCCTTGGGCCGCGCCGGCATCCGCGCCGCGTGCGCCGCCTCCTTCAATCGTCAGGTCGGCGTCGATCGCTTGACCTAAACGCGACGCAATGACCTCAATCCAGTACGTTTGCCCCGCCTTGGCTTCGATCGCAAACCAATCGACGTCGCGCGCGGGAAAGAACTGCCCGGCGATTTCGCACGGCGCGTTCACAAGCTGCGCGGTTTCGCGATCGTCGTTCGACTTGAATTCCTCGACGACCACCGGCGCCGTCGCGAGCCCGATGCGAACCGGGTTCGATGCGCCGCGCGGCGCGGAGAGCCGATACGTGAATTGGTCAATCGTGGCGGACTTGGAGTCCACAATGCCGCCGAGTTCACGTTCCTCGGCGAGCGCGTCAATGGTCGGCACGGCGATGTCGACTTGGAGTTGTTCGAGCGATTCGTTGCCGCCGCGGGCGTCGCTGACCGGCATTCCGCCTGGCAGATTAAATCCGTACAAGGTGAACGATTGCGTCGCACCGGGAACTCCAGCCGGCGGAAAGACGAACTCGATGTGCGGCGCATCACGGACCGAAAGGCGATAGAAATGTTCGGGGCTTCCTTGGTAGGTGAAGTCGAAAAGCTTCACGACGTATCGGCCGTCGGTCGGCACGCGGAAAACGATGCGCGGGTCTAATCCGGCCGCGTCGCGATTGCGGGCCAGCACTTTGCCGGCGGCGTCGAGGATTTCGAGCGTGGCATCGAGCCGCGAATCGATGCGCGACGCCCAGCAGTCGACGACAGCCGTTTGCCCCGCCTGGCCTTCGAACTGAAAGTAGTCGGACGGTTCGCCATCGCTGACGCCGTTGACGACCGCGTTGATCGCGAGCGACTGCGCTTGCGATGGTTCGTTGTTCGGCTCGATTTCGTTCACTTCCGGATGATCGCCGACGACGAACGCCCGCGGCGTAGAAACGCCGAAAACGCCGCGCGCGCGGACTTCGTAGACGCCGGCGGGGACCTCGGGCGCGATGGTTACCTGAAACTGCCCGGGGACGGGCTGCGGTCCGGACTGATAGGGCGCGGGGTCGGTCGATTTCTGCGTGGCGACGATTCCAGCATGCGAAAAAAGTAATTCACTGGCTTCGTCGAGGTCGGCGCCGGACGAGAGTGTGACATCGACCGTGGTTCCGGCCTGACCCCCGGGGGGCGAGACCGCCGTCAGCTTCGGCACTGGCAATTGCGCGAAGGCGCTTTGAGCCGTCAGCACCCATACGGAAACGATAATCGCCAGGCGACGATTCCAGACAATACGACGCATGAGGGCGCCTCGTGCTTGGGGCGAATGACGTCGACGAACCACGACAGGCGGGCAAGTTGCGATTGGGAACCAACCGCGGCGGGGGCAATCCAGGCGAACTACCGTGGCGACGCAGGGGCATCGTCACGTCCGACATTGTAACCGGAAACGAGGCCGGGCGGGAATTACTTTTTCCCGAGCGTCCGCCGAAAGCGCGCGAGTTCGCACGGCTGTAAAAAAGCGATCAGCGCGGCGAACGCGAGGTTCGCCGCGCTGACGGTTGAGGATTGGTAATGAGTGGTTAGCAGAACCAACCGCACTTCTCTCACCCCGGCCCTCTCCCTGCCGTGGAAGAGGGGGTAGGAGATGCCTCGCTATTTACGGCGGCGATAGGCCACCGCCGCAGTGGAAACGCCGAAGAGCGTCAACAGGATGGCGGTGGACGGCTCGGGCACGGCTTGCGCTCCGGCAGTGCTGCCGAAGTTGTTACGGACGTTATTGAGGTCGTCGAGATCGACGTCGTCGTCGCCGTCGGTATCGCCCAGCCCCGATCCGCCGAAGTTGTTGCGGACATTGTTGAGGTCTTCGAGGTCGACAATGCCGTCGCCATTGGTGTCGCCGGCGAGGGCCAGTTCGCGCAAGTAAACCTCGATCTCGTCGATGGCGAGATTCGGATTCGAGACCTTGATTCGCAAGCCGGTGGCGCTCAAGGCGCCGCCGCCGGCGGTCGTGAGCGAGAATTCGTGACGCAAGTACGAGGTGAACGTTTCGTCGTCAAAGTTGTATTTGAGCTCGCCGACCGTGGCCCAGCCGGTTGAGGTATCGCCCGTTTCCAGCGTGAAGGCGTCGGGATTGTCGACGAGGGTCACCTGGATCGTGTAGCTGCCGAGCGAACGGTCCGTGCAGGTGCCGCCGCAGGCGTCGGTGAGGGTGTTGCCGTTGTCGCGGCCAAAGGCGATGGCGTTGAAGTCGACTGCGCCGTCGAAGGCCACGCCGATGAAGGGATCGGCGTCGCCGTTCGCGAAGTCGGCGATCCAACTGCGCGAGTTGCCGTAAAACCCGTCGTTGACGTTCGAGATGTAGTGCACGCCGAAGTCGAGTTGCGTGCTGCCGAACGGGACGACGCCTTTGTTGGCGAGCGCCAGGTTGTCCGGCACAATTGCAGGATCGTTGGGGTCGTTGAAGTCGCCGTTGTTGCCGTCCCACGTGAGCCTGTACCCGAGGGCGGGCGTCAACTTCAGCGGCGGGACCGGTCCGGCAATGTCGCCGGCCTGCTGATAGAGTTCGATCTCGTCGATGGCCGTGCCGCCGGCGAGACCGGTGCCGGGGACAATGATGCGCACGCCGGTTGCGCTCACCGCGGCGAAGTTGTAACGGTGGCGAAGCGCCGGCAGCGACGGGAACTCCGTTCCGTAGGTCACTTCTTCGAGCGTGACCCAGGCGCTTTCCGGCGTCGCGGCGTCGGGATTCGGCGTGGTCGTGTATTGAATGAGGTATTGGCCGCCGGCGCGATCGCCGAACGTGCCTTCGTTGTCGCGCCCCCAGGCGACGCTGCGAATCGTCTGCGGGTTGGCGCCGAGATTGATCCCGGCAAAGGCCCGCGCGTCGGTCGGCGACGAGGGATCGAAAATCGTGGCGCCATTGCCGATCCAGCTATTCGCGTTGCCGTAGATGCCGTCATTCAGAAAGCGCGTGGCGTGGATGCCAAACCCGAGTTGATCTTCGAGGGCGTCGAGCGCGAACGCCGTGCCGCCCGTGGCGAGATTGTTTTCAGCGAACGTGCCGCTCGTTTCCGCCAATTCGATCAACGGCGTGTGCGGCGGCGGGACCGGGCCGGCCGCGCTGTAGACTTCGATTTCGTCGATGGCGGTCCCGCCGTCGATGCCAGATGCGGGAACGATCAAGCGAATGCCCGTCGCGTTGACCGGGTTGAAATTGTAACGGTGACGCGCGTGCGAAGCGCCGAAGAGTTGTGGTCCGATGCCGCCGTCGATGCCCGGCTGGTAGTCGATGGTGCCGATGGTGGACCACTGCGAATCGTCGGTGGCCGCCGTGGGATTCGGCGCGGAGGTGTATTGCAGCGTGTACAACCCGAGACTGCGGTCGGTGCAAATTCCGCCGCCGCAGGGGTCGCCAAACAGGACGTTGCTGCGGCCAAACGCGAAGCTGGAAATGTTGAAACTGCCGTCGAAGGCGACGCCGGCGATGGGACCGGACGTGCCGATCGCGCCGTTACCGATCCAGCTATTCGAGTTGCCGTAGAAGGTGTCGTTCAGGTAAGAAGTCGAGTGAATGCCCGCGCCCAGCATTTCTTCGAGACTGTCGTAGGCGAAGGCGACCGCGCCGGCCGATTGCGCGGCCACGTTATTGCCCGCGAATGTGCCCCGCTCTTCGATCAGCGTAAGTCCGCCGCCATCGACGACGACGCCGCCGCGCGCCGCGCTGAGATAAGGAGCGCCGAAAGCGGCGGCAAGTAAGGCGGCGTTGCGTGCGCAGCGCACGACCTTCGGTTGGAAAAAGCGGTGGGCGAGCATGAGTGGACTCCGCGAGAAGGGTTCGATGTCGTGCGACCGATGGAAGTGCGGAAAATCACAAGCGAGCGTCAGCGCAGCGCGAAAGGCGGCGCCGATCGTTCCGAGAAAACGCGTTGCCAACGAAGGCAAGGGGGGAAATGGTGGGCATCACAAACGAAAGCACAGATTATTTATTCTTGATGCGGATTTCAACTAGATTTGTCGCTTTTTTTATGTTTTCCTAAACTCGTTGGAAGTTCGGCGACCCGGCACTCACTTGCTCGCCGTCGCTGCACAGGTCCCCCGATCGGCAAGGAATCGTTCGCCCATGTCCTTGAGCCGCCGTCGAAGTTCGCGCCAGCGCCGCGCAGCGCGGCGCACATTCTCGCCGCGCCTGGAATCGCTGGAAGCGCGGCTCGTCCTCGATAGCACCGTGGTGTTCAACGAGGTGATGTATCACGCCCGAGACAACGAGACGGCGCTGGAGTGGATCGAGCTGTACAACCAGCAAGCGGTCGATATGGACGTCTCCGGTTGGTCGCTGGCCAATGGCGTTACGTATCGCTTCGCGGAAGGAACGGTCGTTCCCGGCGGCGGTTTTCTCGTCGTCGCGGCTGCCCCGGAAGCGTTGGAGGCCGCCACGGGCTTCGCCAATGCGCTCGGGCCGTGGGTTGGCCGGCTGAACAACGCGGGCGATCAGCTCGAATTACGCGATAACAGCGATCGCTTGATGGACCAGGTGGAATACACGGACGAAGCGCCTTGGCCGGAGGCCGCCGACGGCTCCGGCGCGACGCTGGCCAAGCGCGACGCGATGACCGGCAGCGACGAGCCCGCGAGTTGGGTCGCGAGTCTGCAGGCGTCCGGAACGCCGGGCCGCCACAACTTTCCGACGGGTAGACCGGAATTCGAAACCCAGGAGTTGCTGCCGATCGACGCCGCCTGGCGCTACAACCAGTCCGGGGCCGATTACGGAACCGAGTGGCGAGAGGACGAATACGACGACACTTCCTGGCCGTCGGGCCAAGCGCTGCTATACAACGAAGTGGCCGACCTGCCCGCGCCGAAGAACACGGCGCTGACGTTGGGCATCTTGACGTATTATCTGCGGACGACGTTCGAGTTTCACGACGACCTGGAGCGCACGACGCTCAAGCTGCGGCATGTGATCGACGACGGCGCCGTGTTTTATCTGAACGGCAAGGAGCTGTACCGGTACAACATGCCGGACGGTGATATCGACGCCGATACGCCGTCCTCCACGGGGATCGGCAACGCGGTATACGTCGGACCGATTGTCGTGCCGCGCGATCATTTGCAAGTGGGGCAAAACGTGTTGGCCGTGGAGTTGCACCAGTTCACTGCCGGCAGCAATGACGTCGTGTTTGGCGCAGAACTGGTGGCCGAGGTGGCGCTGCCCGAACCGACGTCGGAACTGCCGCCATTGGCGTTCAGCGAAGTGGCCGCTGCCGGCGGCGGGTTCGCGCTGGAGTTGATGAATCTCTCCTCGGCAACGTTGCCGCTCGAAGGGTTCGCCATCACGCGTTCCGGCGGGCCGGAGGTCTATCAATTCCCTGCGTCGAATTTGGCGTCGCACGCGTATCTCACGCTGAGCGCTGCGCAGCTTGGGTTTCAACCTTCTGCGGGTGAGAAGTTATTCGTTACGGCGGCGAATGGTGAAGTCGTCGTCGACGCCGTGACGGTCGCCGCGACGCGCCGCGCACGCGAGGACTTCGCGCGAGGTCCCTGGTATGTGCCGTCGGCGGCGACCCTCGGGGCGTCGAACCAGTTCAGTTTCCAGCCGGACGTGGTGATCAACGAGATCATGTACCATCCGCGGCTGGAAACCGAAGGAGGATGGCTCGAACTATATAACCGCGGTGCATCGACGATCAACCTCGCCGGCTGGCGTTTGGCCGAAGGCATTGCGTTTGATTTCGCCGCCGATGCAACGCTAGCGCCGGGCGAGTACCTCGTCGTGGCGGAACAGCCCGACGCATTGCGCGCGGCGCACCATGGTATTCGCGTTCTGGGACCATACTCGCGCACATTGGCCGGATCGGGCGAGCAGATTGCGTTGCTGGACGCGGTCGGCAATCCGGCCGATACGGTGCGTTACTACGACGACGGCAAATGGGACAATATGGCGGACGGCGGCGGCTCCAGCTTAGAGCTGCGCGACCCCTGGGCGGACAATAATCTGGGAGGCGCGTGGGCGGCCAGTGATGAATCGGGACGCTCCGAATGGGTCACCTATGTCTACCGCGGCGTTCCGCAGGCCGAGGTGGTGCCGGCCCGTTGGAATGAATTCGTGCTCGGCCTGTTCGATGCCGGGGAGATTCTGCTCGACGATTTGCATGTGATCGAATTCCCCGCCGGTGCCGCGACGGAGAAACTGCAGAACGGCACATTCGAGGC
>CAZUBB010000119.1:5466-14048 GCA_964618485.1 uncultured Pirellulales bacterium | reverse complement strand
CACCCAGGCCTGGAAGGCGCGGTCGAGTTCGGCCCAGGATTTTTCAGGGAGGACCTTGCGCACCGCCAGTTCGCCGGTCGGGTCTTGCTCCTGGTTGTCGCGGAAGGCCTCGTAGTAGTCTTCCAGCGGGTCGAGCCGTTGCAGGTAGAGGCAAAAATATCGGGCCTGGGCATAGTTGAGCCCCATGCGGCGGCCGCGGAAATCGTCGTCGTGGATCAACGATTCGAGCGACCGGAGTTTTCCTTCGCGAATCGCATCCTGCAAGGCCGGAAGCCGCCAATTCTCCAGGCCGTCGATCCCCGAGCCGTCGGCGCGAAACCGGCACTGTTCATGCAGCGAGGCCAGGCCCTCGTTGAACCAATCCGGCACGTCGGGGAAATCGAAATCGATCAACGCGTGGGTCAGCTCATGGACGAGCGTCCCGCCTCCCGTGCTGATGTTCATCACCAGCGTGCGCCGCGCAGGCTTGTAGTAACCGTAAGGGGAGAGCTTTTCGTCACCGAAGAGCCGCTTGGCCTCGGCATCATAGATGTCTGCCGAGTCGTAAAGCAGCACCGTGATCGGCTGATCCGGATGGCGATCGAAATAGCTGGCGAGCATCGCCTCGGTGGCGGGGGCCAAGGTGCGCGCGTGCCAGTCCTCGAGTTCCTTCCTGGAGAGATTGCCGGAAATCACAAACGGCGCCCGCACGATGATCGGCGCGTTCGCATCGAGCGACTTCCGGACCTTTTTCGCCGTGGCGGCGCATTGTTCTTCCAGAGTCGGCTCGGCGGCGGTTGCCAGGATCGCGCTCGCGCTTGCCCAGGCGATGAGCAAAGCGAAGCATCGAGTACAGGCCCACATGCGATGATTCCTATTCCTTGACTTTGGCGACGATCCGAACGGCCAATTCCTCTTGGTACTCCGGCGAGCTCAGTTCCACTTCGCCATCCGAGGTTACGGCTTCCTCGCGAATCACGTTGCCGTCGCGAGGCTCAATCCAAGTGACCCGGTAGTTCCCCTTCGGCAGCGCGCACTTCAAGCCGAGTTGCCGCCCGCCTTTGATATAGACGGCGTAAGTCGCCCCAGGGTTTGCTAAGACGCGGGCCGTCACCCCCTCCGGCAACGGCGACCGCACGACGCCCGGGTCCGGCTTCATGTGAACGAAGTCGAAGCTGTCCATGAAGTCGTGAAGTTTCTTGAGCTGAAATCGCAGTTGCCGGCTGCCGCCCCCGGGGGACTTGGTGAACGACTTGGTGCCGTCGGGGTGTGAGGCGCTGAACGAGTAGTCCAGATTGCTGAACGCCGCGCCGCCGGCGATCAGGAAGTCCCACGCCTCGCGGCGATACGTATCGTCGCCGGTCCCGTCGAAGCCGGTCTCGTCGTCAGCGATCACGCGGTCGAGCGCGTAGTTCTGCGCCACCGCGTCGGGCGGATGGGCGTAATGGAAGTTGAGAATCGACACAGCGGGTAACGGGTCTTTCACTTCCTGCGCGCCGTTGGCGATGTTCTGGGCGATCAGATGTTTGGCCGGGGAATCGGCTTCTGCGGCCGCAATCTCGCGGCAGACCGCCTCGTTCCATTCCCGCGTGACGTTGTTGAAGTACGGTTCGTTGCAGATTTCGTAATAAACGTTGTCGTACTCGCGCAGTTCGCTGACGACCTTGCGAACGAATTTCATCTGCGCGTCGTGTAGTGCCGGCTCCTGCATCGCCAGGAAGTCCTCGCGCTTCACGCGGCCGATGCCTTGAATGTTGTTCGCCGCGTTCATGGGGCTGTGCCGATGCAGCCCGTCGTCATACAGCACGCAGAACAGCACGAGTTCCACCACGACGTCGCGTTCGCCGGCTTTGGCGACGAAGTCTTTCAGCCGAGTGAAATACGCCTCGTTCCAGCGATCGAGATCGAACTTATTCCCGCCATCCGCGCAGCCAGGTTGATCGGACCGCGCCCACGGGCAGACGAAGTCCTTCGCCTCCGGCGCGAGGGTGTTTTCCTCGATATTGAAGGAACCCGGAATCTCGCGGTACGTACCGGAAAACGTCCGCGTGAGATTCATGCCGTCGTTCTGCAGCGTGTCGAGGTAACGCACATAGTCAAACGCGCCGTTCAGGACCGCGCCGTAGTGCTCGCCGGAGGTGATCAGCACCGTGGGCCGGCCGCGAAACTCGAAGTAATGCGGGTTGTCGGGATGCAGCCTGATCGGCTCGGCGGCAACCGCGGCCTGCGCGGCAAGCGCCGCGATCAACAAGGTAAGCGTGCGGGGCATGAGGCGATGCTCTCCGTGGAATTTCTGTAGGAGGCGACGCCGTCGCCGATCGTAACCAACGCTTTCTGCGTGACGATCCTTCCTCACGCAGACTGTCCGGCGATTCGGCGACGGAGTCGCCTCCTACGCGGGGGCGACGCCCGATATCATAACGGGTCTGCCTTGACGCCTGCCACCATTTCATCCGCGCTCTTTTGAAACATGACTGCCGAATTTGCTCGTCCGTTGCGGGGAATTATCCCGCCCATGGTCACTCCACTGGTCGATCGCGACGCCTTGGACGTCGCCGGACTGGAGCGGCTGATCGAACATATTCTCGCCGGCGGCGTGCATGGGTTGTTCATCCTTGGCACCACGGGCGAGGCCCCCAGTCTCAGCTACCGCCTGCGCAATGAAGTCATCCGCCGCGCCTGCCGCCAGGTGGCCGGGCGCGTGCCGGTGCTGGTTGGCATCACGGACACTTCGTTCATCGAGACGGTCCATCTCGCCCACGCGGCCGCCGCGTCAGGAGCGCAGGGCGTGGTGCTGGCGCCGCCGTATTACTTCACCGCGGGGCAGAGCGAGTTGCTCGCCTATCTCGCGGCGCTCGCGCCGGAGATGCCGCTGCCGCTGTTTCTCTACAACATGCCGAGCCACACCAAGCTGGTGTTTCAGCCGGCGCTCGTGCGGCAAGCGGCGGAGTTGCCCAACGTCGTCGGCCTGAAAGACAGTTCGGCCAACATGATCTACTTCCACCAGCTCTTGCACCTGTTTGAGGGGCGCAAAGACTTCTCGCTCCTCGTCGGGCCCGAGGAGTTGCTCGCGGAGACGCTCATGCTCGGCGGCCACGGCGGCATCAACGGCGGGGCGAATTTCTTTCCACGCCTTTACGTCGATCTCTACGAAGCCGCCCGCGCCAAAGATCTGGAGCGCGTCGGCGCGCTGCATCGGCAGGTCATCCGCATTAGCAGCACGATCTATAGCGTTACCAAAGACAGTTCCAGCTATCTGCGCGGGCTGAAGTGCGCGCTCTCTTGCCTCGGCCTGTGCGATGACTTCCTGGCCGAGCCCTTCCGCCGCTTCGAAGCGCCGGAGCGCGAAAAAATCCGCGGCTACCTCGCGGAGCTTGACTTGCTTTCGTCGGGGTAAGATTCAGAGTTCACCACGGAGGCACGGAGGACACGGAGAGGAAATGGAGGAATTCTAAAGTCGGAATTCGCAGATGACACGCACGTCTTTTGCCGTAACGAAGTCCTCGTTCTCTCCTCCGTGCCCTCCGTGCCTCCGTGGTGAAACAATTGACCAAAGCTCAATACTTCCACATCACCATGAGCGTATAGTCGAGGTCGTTTTTCTTGCGGCCGTGCGGTGAGCTGTCGTAGCGGTGGTTGGCGCCGAGTTTCAGGCTGGTGTTCCATTTGGGATCGACCAGCATTTCCCACGCGGCTCTGCTGACCGTGCGGAAGTTCTGCATGTCGCCGATGTCCGGAAAATACTCCGTCGCGGCGCTGATCGTCTGGAACTCCGAGAGCTTGTGCTCGTATTCCATGCCGCCCAGACCTTCCGGCACGACGGAATCATCCGGGCCGCCGATCTCCTGCGAAAAACCGGCGCCCAAGCGAGTCATAAACGTCGTGAAGTCGGTCTTGATCACCTGGTAGCCAAGACCGGAGTTCGCCACGACGCGGACGTCGAACGCGCGAAACTCGTCGTACTCCACGGTGCCTTTCACGAACGGCGTCCAGCGGCTGTCCTCAAATAGCCACTCGTTTCGCACGTTAAAGAACCCGCGGTTTTCTGTCAGCGTTCCGCTGTTCGAGCCGCGCGAGTAGTCCAGATCGAGCGTCAGCTTCCCGGTCGGTACGCAACGCTTGGCGTGCGCGCCGAAGCGCATCGTGAGGATCTCGCTGTTGCCCGTCGAGCCGTTGAGTCCCAGTTCCAGGCTGGATTCCCAAATCTTGGGCGGCGGCGCCACTTCTTCGACGATCAACGCCTTGTCGGTTTCCGCGTCGGGCGTGGGAACGATTTCCACCTCGACGGTGGGCGAGTCCGCAATGGGCGCCGGCAGCGGCAAATCGGTGACTGGCGGCAACCGGTAGACTTCGTCCTCTCCGGCAAAGGCCGGAACGGGCGGCTGCGCAGCGAGCGGTCGCACGGCGGCAAGCAGAAAACAGGCCATGCTACCGGCGATCAACGCGCGCAAAGACCACCCACGCGCCACGCGAATTGCAAGCAGCATTGCACCCGGCCCCTGTGATGCCTGTTCGGCGAAGAAAAAACCGCGGCGAACCATAGCGAGGGCTGTCCCAGGCGACAAGTGAAGCTGGGAAGGCGAACGGCGTGAATGGACGGTTGGCCTTGGAGTGAGTCATCGGAGACCCTATGATCCGCGCGATATCGGCGGCGAAACGACGCCCACGGCGAGCCCGTACAATGAATCATTCCGTTTACTGCCGATTTAGCCTCGTGGCCTTGGTGGCCTTCGCCACGGGTTGCGCGAATCCGGCGTTCTCGATGCCGAACTGGACCAACCCCGGCCCCGCGGCCTACCAGCAGCGCCGCGCTAATCGCTGGGACATTTTCCCGGAGTCGCAGATGGGGGGCGACATGGACGGCGCCCGGCCGCGGTCGTTCGCGGAATCGAACCCGGAACCGACCCGGGCCCGCTGGAATTTCTGGCCCTTCGCCGGGCAATAACCGGCCCGTGAGAACGTTTCTGCCAGACGGCTTCGGCCGCTTGCTATAATTGGCTGACGGTCTCCTTATTGCGTCTGCGGCAGCCAAGATGCGACGAATTCCAGTCCACCCTCGAGCCGCCTGCCACTTCTCGTCGATCGGCGCCTGGTTGCTCCTGGGCCTCCTTACTGCTGGAAGGCCTGCAAATGCGGCGGAAAGGGCTGCGCTCCTGTATGCCGAGCGCTTACGGGAGTTGGCGGCGACGCTCGAACGTCCCGCAGATGCCGGCGTAGTGCGGGCCTGGAACGCGGACCGCGATCCCGAGTGTTTCTATCCCGTCCTGCCAGAAACGCTCGATTCGTTTGGCGACGCTGAAAAAAGCTCGACGGCCCTCGCGCCTTTTTTCGAGCTTCGCCGAGAGCGCGCCGAGTCGCTCTTCAAGGAAGCCCAGCAGGCGGCCAGCGCCGGCGATGTCTCACTGGCCTACCAATCGCTGTGGAACGTGGTCCGTGAAAACCCCGACCACGCCGCCGCACGCAAGGCGCTCGGCTATCAGCAAGTCGACGGGCGATGGCTGACGAAATTCGAGGCCGAAAAACACCGCGCCGGCCAGGTCTGGCATCCTGACTTCGGCTGGGTGCCGAAGGCCAATGTCGCGCGCTACGAAGCCGGCGAACGGCTCTATCTCGGCCGCTGGATCACGGCTGCCAAAGAGGCGGAGCTGCGCAGCGACCTCTCCCGCGGCTGGCAGGTGCAGACCGAGCACTACCTGGTGAAGACGAATCATAGCCTCGAGGCGGGCGTCCACTTGGCCACACGGTTAGAACGGCTGCACATGGCGTGGCGCCAGTTATTCGTCGGCTACTATGCCACGCCGCGCCAGATGGCCGAGGCGTTTGTACGCAAACCGCTCGCTGCGCCCGGTTCGGGCCGCCGGCAAGTGGTGCTGTTTCGCGATCGCGCGGAATACCTACGAGAACTGCGCTCGGCGGCGTCGCAGATTGAAATCACCACCGGCATCTATCTGGGCGACAAGGAGGTCGCGTATTTCTACGCCGCTGACGAACCGGATATCGCTACGCAGTATCACGAGGCGACACATCAGCTTTTTGGCGAAAGCCGGCCGACCGCCCAGGGGATCGGCCGTGACGCCAACTTTTGGGTCATCGAAGGAATCGCCTGCTACATGGAGTCGCTGCGCGAAGAGGCCGGCCAGTGGTGCGTGGGGGGACTCGACGCCTACCGAGTGCAAGCGGCCCGACAACGGTTGATGGACGACAAGTTCTACGTCCCGCTGGGGGAACTCACCGCGCTCGGAATGGTCGAGGTCCAGCAGAATCCGCAGATTCGCAGCATTTATAGCCAATCCACCGGCTTGACGCAGTTCTTGCTGCACGTGGCGGACGGCCGCTACCGCACCGCAATGACGCAATATCTCGTCGCCGTCTACACCGGCCGCGACCGCGATTCGACGCTCCACGAATTGACCGGCGTCGATTACTCGGAACTCGATCGCGAATATGGGCGTTACCTCGGCGACGCAGCGGCGCCGCAGTGACGGCTGAGCCCCCGGGGTCTCTTGACGGAAGAACCGGCGCGATCGCGCCACGTGGTCTCCCCGAGTAGGCGGAGCGCGGGACAAACGTAATAATCGCTTGCTTTTATCTCAGCGGAAGAACACGATCGATGTACGGATTTGTCGTTCCGCTGGTCATCACATCCTGAATAATGCATCCCTGAGGAATCCGCCCATGACAAAGAATCGGTACTGCCTGCTATTGGCGCTGGTCACGTTCGCCACGACGTCGCGGGCGGAGACGATTACGCTGTCAGCGATCAAAGACAATACGATTTATGACGATCTCGACACGGCGCTGAGCAACGGCGCCGGGGATTTCATTCACACGGGCTTCACCCGCGAGGGACGTCTGCGTCGCGGCCTGATCGCCTTCGATGTCGCCGGCAACCTGCCCGCGAACGCAGTGATTACCCATGCGCGGCTGGCGCTGAATTTGTCTCAGGCGACCGACCCGAGCACGCTAGAAGTCTCGTCCCTGCATCGCTTACTGGCGGACTGGGGCGAAGGGACGTCGAATGCCTCGGGCGGGGAAGGTTCCGGTACCGCGGCGACGGCCGGCGATGCCACATGGATGAGTCGTTTCCATCCCGATGTCCCGTGGGATGCTCCGGGGGGCGACTTCAACCCGGTGGCCAGTGCGTCGACTGACCTCGGCGGCGTCGGCCTCTATTTCTGGGAATCGGACAGCATGATCGCCGACGTGCAGGATTGGCTGGGCGACCCGTCGAACAACTTTGGCTGGCTCATTCGGACCGGCGACGAGATCGAGTTGGGCGCGGCCAAGCGATTTGATTCTCGGACCAATCCCGAAGTCGGACTCCGGCCATCGCTGCGGCTCGAATACACGATCATTCCCGAACCGGCGACCTGGGCGCTGGGGCTGATCGCCCTGGGCGCGCTGTGCCTGGCCGCCCGCCGTCGGCCGAGCGCGCAGTAGCACAAATTGAACTACCCCGCTCGCGCGAGGCCGCCTGCGGCAACCTGGCAAACAGGTGGGCCGTGGGCGGCCTCGATTCATTTCCGCCTTAAGTTTCAACGGGCAGAACTCGCCGCGTCCCCTCGCATGAGCGATGTCTGGCAGTTTTTTTGGCCAGCGTGGCGGAACTTTCGCTTGACACGCCGCAGTGCCGGGAGCAAAATCAAGCTCGGCAAAACTGGGCTGCTTCGCACATTGGGAGGGGGCGGTTTTGCGCTGAACCTCTACCACAACGGGGGATCACATCTATGTTTCGCGCTATTCGCGTCGCGGCGCTCGTTGGCGCCGTGGCTTGCATTGCGAGTTCGTCCAACGCACAAATCCGCCTCATCGGCATTTCAGGCAATCAATCCAACGATCCCAACTTCACTCCGCATCAAGAAGCGTTCTGGGACGTTGACCTCACGGACGGATCGTCGATCGAAGTCGGCCGCGTGCTGTTCAGCCCGGACACGCAGGCGATCGGGTTCAACGCGTCGACGGGGCGGCTGCATCACGTCGGGGGCGGCAACGCGTTCAGCAATAATCCGGCGCGGGAGATCGGCGGATATATGGACGACCACTATATGGAGACGTTCGACCCGGCGGACTTGGTTCCGGGCGACGACGTCCCTCCGTCGATCGCGATTTTTAACGCCAATGGTCCGAATCTCCCCCCCGATCCCCCGATCGTGCGATTTGGCCTTCCCGCGCCGCGTCCTTCCTGGGTGCTCCCCGTGGAGCCGCGAACTTCGACGCAAAACACGGACGAGTTCAAACAGCGCGGTGAAAATGAATACCACGCGCTGCGCGGACTGGCTTGGTCCACGACAGACAACACGTTTTACGGAGCAGATCAAGAGGGAATTTTTAAACTCACTGCGGACGGCGAATCCACGTTTCTCGGGAAGCCGGACGGAATCGAGCCGAAGGGAATCGTCATCATCAACGCGGGCGATTCGGAGCACCTGTACATCACCGATCGCGACAATGCTCAACTGATGAAGATTGACGTCACCACGGGCCTGCAACTTGGCGACGTCATCACGTTGTCGGATCCCGTCGTGCCGGAACTCCAGGTGCCGGGCGTGCTCGGGATGACGGTACACCCGGTGACCGGCGAGGTGTACGCGATTTCCAAGGGC
>CAZUBB010000119.1:1016-5456 GCA_964618485.1 uncultured Pirellulales bacterium | reverse complement strand
GACCGGACTTCTTACCGGCAATACGACGCTCGTGGGCCGCATGGACGTCAACCTTTCCAGCATCGCCTTCGTGTTTCCAGTTGACCCGCCAGTTGGTCAGGACGGCGACACCGATGACGACGGCGACGTCGACCTCGATGACCTGAATGCCGTGCGCAACAACTTCGGCGGCACGGGCGAGATCGGCTCGACCCCCGGCGACGCGTATCCGCCGGACGGCGTGGTCGACCTGGACGACCTGAACCTGGTCCGCAACAACTTCGGCGCCACCGTCGGCAGCGCGGTTCCTGAACCGTCGACGGCGATCCTGGCACTCGCTTCCCTCGCGGCGCTGGGCTACTTCCGCCGCAAATAGCCGCGGGGCGTCATTATTCTGATTGCGGTTCGATCGCCTCAGGCACAACTGGGGCGATCGAACAATCTGCCGCGATGCGGGTAATTCTCGCGTACGTTGACCAGACCGCGCAGCGGCTATCGTAATGGTCGCAACGATCGTTGCGATCGCGCCAATCGTGTAGCGCCGCCGACGCTTCTTTGCCGGCTCTCACGGCGCCCCCCCAGGCGGTACGTGCGCCAGTCGCCGTGCTAGGCTTGGAACACCTTTAACCTGTTCCGTCGAGCGCCTCCCGAAGCCGCCTGCGCGAAGGATGATTGCGATGTTCAGCTTTCGCGCGCGATGGAAATTCCTCTTCGGGTGGTGGTTGCTGCAAACCGCCTTGCTCGCACTCGGTTTGTGGTGGCATTCCCAGCTATATCGCTCGTTCGAGCGCCGCGACGCGTTGGAGGCCGATTGGCAGGTCCTCGCCGAAAAGTCGGATGCCGCTGCAGCGGTCACGGCGTGCTTCGACGAACACGGACGATTGTGCGACTGTGCGACCGGATTGCCCGCGCCGCACGCTTCCGCCGCGAAGTGGTTCGCCTGCGATGAAGAGTCAGGATTGCCGTCGGTGCGAGGGGTCCTGGCGCTGAACGGGCGGCAATACGGCGGCATCGCCACGCGGCGCGCGGATGGCGGCCTCGAGGTGCGCTATCTGCGCGCCGATGTCGCGCCGGCATCGGCGATCGCCTCGTCGCGAAACATGCAGCTATCGCTGGTCATCACGCTCTTACTGGTGAGCGGCCTGTTAGGACTGCTCTCGTACCTGGTCGTCGGCAAGGCGCACGACCACGTACAACGGCAGCGAACGTCGACCGAATCGCAAGCGCTCAGCCAGATTGAAACCCTCCAGCGCACGCGCGACGCCATCATTCTCGGCCTGGCGAAACTCGCGGAGTTCCGCGACGAAGATACCGGCGCGCACCTGGAACGCATTTCGGCGTTTGCCACGCGGCTGGCGATCGAGTTGCAGCGGCATCCCGGCGTCGGCCTTGCCGTGAGCCGCGACTTCGTGCATCTGATCGGCATCAGCGCCGTGCTGCACGACATCGGCAAAGTCGCCATTCCGGACGCCATTCTGCTCAAGCCGGGGCCGCTGACGCCGGACGAGCGCGCCGTGATGGAGCAGCACACCGTGATTGGCGCTAATTGCATCGCGCAAATCGAGCGCCGCTTGGGCAACTCCAATTTCCTGCGGATGGCGGGCGAGATCGCCGAGTCGCATCACGAACGCTGGGACGGGACCGGATACCCGTGCGGGTTGCGCGGCGCGGAAATCCCGCTGGCGGCGCGGATCGTGGCGATCGTCGACGTCTACGACGCGCTCTCCAGCCGCCGCGTCTACAAGCCGCCCTTGCCGCACGAAGACTGCCTGGAAGTCATCCGCAGCGAAGCGGGCCGGCATTTCGATCCCGCGATCGTGACGGCCTTCCTGGAACTCGCCGATGAAATCCAGGAGTTGTCGGAGCGCTATCATTCGCAACTTCCCGTTCCCTCGCCTCCTCCGGCGCCGCTCCCGCGCTGGAGCCTAGCCCGGGAAAACGAAGAGCTCGTTGCGGCCGGGGCCGTCGACGACTCGCAGCTCTGGTCACCGGCGCACCTGGCGAACTAACTCGAAAAAGATGGCCCATTGAAATAGGAATCAAAGATGAACACCGCCACGCGCATCACGTCGCTGAATCCGTTGGCCCGAGAAGCGGCCAGCGCCCCGACAACGCGAACCGCTGCGAAGCGCACCCTGCCGCGCGAGGCGTCGCTGGAGGTGATGCTGATCGTCGTCATCCTGGCGCTCGGCGTGTTGCTGCATAGCATGCAGCATTATCGCTTCGTAATTTTGAACGTTTACTATCTGCCGATTGCTTTGGCCGGCTTCTTCCTGGGCCGTTACCGCGCCGGCGTGATGGCGCTCTTGAGCGTGCTCAGCGTGTCCATTCTCACGGCCATCGCGCTGTCCAACCCGCTCAACGGCGGTTCGCCGTTGCTGGCGGCGCTTGGCGTCGCGGTCTGGGGCGCGGTGCTGGGACTGATGGCGCTCCTGGTCGGCACGCTGAGCGATGAACGCTTTCACAAGCTCAGCGAACTGCACGATGCCTACGTCGGCGTGGTAGAGGTCCTCACGCAATACTTGCAGGGAGCGCATCCGCGCCTGAAGGCGCGTTCCGTCCGCGTAGCGGAGCTCAGTCAGCGCGTGGGCAGCCTGATGAAACTTTCGCTGGCGGAAATCGACGACATCCGCGTCGGCGCGCTGTTGTTTGACGTGGGGCATATCGAGATCACCACCCGCGTCATCCGCCGCGCCATGGATACGCTCGACGCCAGCACCGGCGATTCGCACACGATTCAAGGCGCCGACCTGATGTTGTCGCTCGGCTCCGTGTTCAACGGCGCCGTGCCGCTGCTGCTCAGCCAGCAGGAAGGGCGCGGCGATTGCGGCGAGGTCTCCGCGGAACACGCACTGCTCGGCGCACGGATTATCCGCGCCGTGCGCGCGTACGTCGGACTACTGGAGGGATCCGGCGGTCAGCGGACGATGAGCTCGGCCGAAGTACTGCAAAAACTGCGCTCCGAAGGCGCCAAGGCCTACGACCCACGCGTCCTCGCCGCGCTCGAGGAGGCGGTGTACCTGGAAAACTCCTTCAGCGTTCCGCCGCTCGCCAAGCCGTCGCTGGTGAAGTGCTAGCCGAATCGTTGACGGCGACTATTCCGGAAGCGGCAGGATAATCGGGGCGTTCTCTGCAAAAGCCGCTTCGCCGGGCTTGCCGTCGATGCGGTACTGGACGCGAAGCTGCTTGACCTTGCTCGGCGCGGGGTCGCCGCCGAAGCTCTTGTTGTAGCCGCTCGGCAGATCAATCAGCGGCAGATCGGTGATCAGCTTCCGCAGCACCGCGGTGACATCCTTCTGCGTCGAATCGACGCCATACTCGGCCTTCACAATCTCCAGCTTCACCGCCTTGAAGCCCGCCGCGCTGAGCAACTCGCGGACGTCGACCCCCTTCGCGCCGAGATCGTGCGCGATCATCAGCACCGACGTGCTGGCGTCGTTCTTGAGATCCGGGACGTCCATCGCCTTGATGGCCATCTGGAGCGCCTCCGGGCTTGGATTGCGTTGCAACACTTCGAGCACCAGCTTGCGTTCCGCGTTCTGCTGCGCCGCTGCAAACGCCTGACGGCACATCTCCAACTTTTGCTCTGGTGGAAGCACGAACTGCCGCGCGATGCGCAAGTAACCGCGTAGCGCCCGGGTGCGCAGCTTGTCGTTCGGGCCGGTCGTGGCCAGATCGAGCAGCACCGGCGCGGCGTCCTCCGTCGTCCAGCCGCCGAGCAGCCGGCTGCTCACGTCTTGCAGTTCGGCCTGCTCGCTCTTTGCCGCGGCGCCGACGCACTTGAGCGAGTTGGCCCCGCCGACCGCACCGAGAATCTCCAGCAGCGAAACCTTGGTCGGCGTCGATGTCGCCTGGTCGAAAGCCGCTGCCAGTTCCGCGCCGCACGCTTCACGGTCCGGCATTCGGACGCTGGCGGCCTTGAGCGCGCTGCGAGCGACTTCCGCGTCGTCCGCATGGGCGGGGGTGATCGCCTGAGCGATGAGCACGTTCAAATCGCCTTGCGACACCGTTTCGCCCAGCGCTGCCAGCGCCGCGGCACGGACCGCCTGCTCCTTGTGCCCAAGCGCCTTCAACAGCGCCGGCGTCGCTTGCAGTCGGCGCTGACCTACCAGGCCGATCAGGAGCGGATACTCGTTACCTTGGGCCTTGGCGAGCGACGCCACGATCTGGGCGTCGACCTTCTCGCCGGGAAGTTCCGCGAGCGATTCCTTCGCCGCTTGCGCGAGTTCCGCGTTGGCATCAACCGCCGACTTCAGCAGCACTTCCACGCACGAGGCGTCCCCCACGCGACCGAGCGCATCGATCGCCGCAATACGCACTTCGTTCTCCCCCGAAGCTGCCGCCTTCACGATCGCCGGCAGGACGACCGTCCCGGGACGGTCCGCCATGGCGATCACGATCAGCGCTGCGCGCTCCGGCGAGGCTTTGGCGAGTTCGCCGGCCAGGGCTTGATCCACTTTG
>CAZUBB010000119.1:715-1006 GCA_964618485.1 uncultured Pirellulales bacterium | reverse complement strand
CCGCCGCGAACTTCGCGGGCCGTCGTGAGACCCAGCCGCATTACGTGTTTGTCCGTCGAATGGAGCGTGTCGATCAACAGCGAAATGCCGTCGTCGCCGCGAGCCAGGATCGCCCCGCGCGTGGCTTCGAGAATTCTCGGCTGCGGCAGCTCGCCCTGGCGGACCGCGTCGTACAACTCGATCGCCGCGGCGGCATTTCCTGCGCTGTTGAGTTGCTCCGCGCACAAGATGCAGCCTTCGGCGACGGCCGAGCGCACCCGCAGCCTCATCACGGTCGCCTTCATCGCCTTC
>CAZUBB010000119.1:0-705 GCA_964618485.1 uncultured Pirellulales bacterium | reverse complement strand
CGTTGCGCAACGTTTTCGTCGCGTCCGGGCCGCCAATGCGCCCCAGGGCGACAGCCGAGGCCGCGCCGACGTCAGGATCGGAGTCGTGCAACCGCTTCGCCAATAATTCGACGGCCTTCGCGTCGCGGCGCACGCCGATCGAATTGATCACGCCTACCAGGAGCCTTCCTTGCACCGATTCCGTCGCCTGGCGGAGCGCCTCGTCCGCCTCGGGGCCGGGAATCGCCTCCAGCGCGATCCGCGCCCAGGACGACAGTTGTTCGTCGGGCAGTAACTTTGCGAGCTCCGGCACGGCGACGCTCGAGCCGTCGATGGCCAGCAGCTTGCAGGCGAGTGCCTTGTCGGCCTTCGGCGCTTCCGATTGCAGCACGGCGACCAGCCGGGCTTCTTTATCAGGTGAGACGGCCTGGACGTCGGCACGGAGCGTTACGGCGGTGATGAGCAACAGCGCCGCAGCGAGCGCGGCAACGCGTGGAAGGCGGAGCGTCATATTCATCGAAGGTGAGTCCTGGGAAGTGACTTGGTGGGGCGAGACGCGACGCGACATGAAGCATCGCGGTGCTGTGAACGAACCGAGGGCGCTATAGCCGCCACGGTTCCCGCAGCGCTTCGGATCGCAGGCGATTGGCCGGCGCGTCGTCGATGAATTCGTTCGTGGCCAGGTCGTACTTCACCTGGCGTCCCAAATAGAGCGCGATATTCGCC
>CAZUBB010000118.1:10878-14088 GCA_964618485.1 uncultured Pirellulales bacterium | reverse complement strand
AAACATCAACCGCTTCCCGAAGGGCTTCCGCCAAGGGAACCAGTTCTAGGGTGAGCGGGAAGGCATCATCCAAATTCAACGACCGTCACGCCGCAATGGATTGTTAAAGTCCATCCACGAAGGAAACAAGCATGACGACATGGCTCCGATATTCCCTGGTACACGCCTCACGCTGCATCGCCGCCATCGGCTTGGGCAGCGCTACCAGCATGGCGTGGTCCAATGAGTTAACGCACCAATTTCAAACGGTCACGGTTCCTCCGCAGAATGTTTGCCAAGGCCAAGGGTGCGCCGTGAACACGGCTTCCTACGCCTGGCATACGACGCAGTGGCGACGTTGGCCGGGGACGCCGAACGTTTTGCCGTCGCCTGGACGTGGCGATCGCGCAGAATCCGTACCGCCGAAGGCAACGTTTGACATGCCGGCGCCGAGCGCCCGCACGACCCCCGCCGGGCCGCGCGTGCAGGGAGCCGGGATTCGCGCGCCGCGGCCGACTCCGGCGGTGTCGCGCCCCGCGCCGCCGGCCGAAGCGACCACGGAGAGCGGCGTTCCGCGCGGGGAGGATTCGCTTCCGCCGATCGACCTGGAGGACATCCTGCGCGATGACGCCCCGGCGCAACCGCGAACGGCTCCGGAGCCGGCGCCGAGCGACAACGAAATTCCTCCGCCGTTTGATTCGAAGCGATCGGGCAAAGCGCCGCGCGATTCGAATCGTACGCTCGATGCGCTCTCGGCAGGATTGAACGGCGGCCGAGTGAATCATAAGTCAACCACGCCGGCCGACCCTTGGAAGGCGGCGCCGGTCCGCAAGGTGACCGGTGAAAAGTCGGCGCCGGAAGGCCCGTCGCTCGGCGAACCGAACTTAATGAGCGCGCCGGATGACGGACCTGTGTTGCAGGCGACGCCGGACGACGCGGGAGATTCCAGCGCGTTGTGGAAGCCGGTGAATGAAGGCGCGATCGACGCCGAAGTCACACCCGCCGCCAATTGGGAAGAGGCGCCCGAAGTGGTCGCCGATGTGAAGGACGGCAATCCCTTGCGTGCTTCCAGCGGCAACGACGGCCGACGCTCGAATCCGCTCCGCCGCCGCTAATCGATCGAGGAACAGGGCAGAGGCAACGCACGGTCGTTGCGCCTTACATGGGCGTAACGGCCGTGCGTCATTTTGCAGGGCGATCGTTCGGCTCTCGCCAGTTCGTGGCCTCTAATCGCGCGAGTTCATCGTCGATCGACGGCCCTTCATAGAAACATACCTCTCCCACGGCGCGCACCGTTTTTCCGGGTTCGCAATCGGGCAACCGCGGATCGCTGTGCAGGCAGGGGCACGGCGCGTTCCCCCAGGTGCGATCGAGCGGCGACCAGGCCATGATCACCCAGCGGTCGCCGGAGCGGCAACAGGCGTACTCGCCGCGAAAAATCTTGTTGTCATTCGTCTGCTCTTCGAACCCAGGCAATCCTTTGAGCATCGCGCACATTTGTACGCGCAGGTCGGTCAGTGTTTCGTTGCTGCCATTGGTGAGCGAGAGTTCCATGCTGGCGCCGCGCTCCCGCGGCGTGACGCGCGCTTGAAATACGGCCTGGTTCGGCAAAGTGCGCTCGATTTCGAGCCCACCCTCGTCGCGCCGCGTCCATTCGAGTTTCTCGAGCGGCTCCTGCCACATCGTGGGAATGTGCGTGTGCGCCAAATACAATAAACCGTGCTGGCACCAGATCGCCTCCGGCACATCGACGACTACGTATCCGTGCTCGTCCCACGGGGCGAAGACGCTGACCTTCGTTTCGCGCTGCGGCCGCACGGCGCCGTCGAGGAAGCCAATCCGCGGATGCCTTCCGCCAGGATAGGGAAGCACCAGCGTCCCGGCGCGCCGTTCGAGCGGTTCGAGTTTCATTCGCGCTACCGCGTCGCGAACCCCGTCGACGGAGAGTCCCGTGGCCGACGCGATTTCCTCGTCGCTGAAGCGATGATGGACTCGCATATTCGCCAGCCAGTACCGGAGATCGGCGTCGTCGCGGGGAGCGCGCGGCTCCACTTCTTGCGACCGGCCCGCGGCTGCCAGGACTGCCAACCAGACGAATGTCGATAAGCAAAAACGGATCATGGGCGAGCGCCTCCGCGCGCCATCATAAGCCGCCGCGCCGGGCCGGTCGAGCCGCTCGCGAAATCTGCGGCCGGTGGTCAATGCCCGCCGCGTTTGCTATTCTCGCAAGGGCGGACTTGACCTTGCCACCGTCGCACGGAGGGTGCTCCCTATGACTTCGCCGCTGCGTTCTTTGATTGCCTCTGGAACCAAGCTCTGGCTCGATTCGATCGACCCGGACCTGGTCAAATCGAATCGCGCGCTGGGCGCTTCCGGCGCGACGTCGAACCCGATCATTATCGCCGACCTTCTCAAGACCGGCCGCTTCGACGGCGCGATTGAGTCGCTGCTGTCGGAAGGGCATAGCGACGAGGCGATCGCCTGGGAAATGACCGATCGGCTGGTCCGTCAGGCGCAAGAGGTGTTCCTGCCGGCCTGGCAGGAGACCGGCGGCAACGACGGCTACGTGAGCTTCGAACTCGACCCCCTGCTGGAAGATCCGCACGCGGGGCCGCCGCACGCGGAGCGGGTCGCCAAATATGTTGAGCTCGGCAAGAAATGGGCCGCCGGTCACAAGAACCGGATGATCAAGGTTCCCGCGACGCCGGCCGGACTCGACGCCCTGGAATCGTTGGCCGCCGCCGGCGCCATTCTGAATGTCACGCTCATTTTCTCGGCGCGGCAATACGAAGTCGCTCGCGAAGCGGTGTGGCGCGGCGCGCAGCGCCGGCCCGGAGGGCTCGCCGGTTTCAAATCGGTTTACAGCATTTTTGTTTCGCGGCTCGATGTCTACACGGAGCAGGCGATTCCGGAGCTCTCTCCGGCGGCGCAGGGGATGGTCGGCATCGTCAACGCCAAACGGATCTGGGCGCAGAACCGTGCGTATTGGGCCGGCAAGAATCTCCCGCTGCAGCAAGAGATGATCTTCGCCAGCACCGGCACGAAGAAGAAGAGCGATCCGCCGTGGAAGTACGTCGAGGCGTTCGCCGGCAGCGACATCGAGACGAATCCCCCCGCCACGAACGAGGCCGTCGAAAAAAGCGGTCGCACGTTCACGCGGCAAATTGACAATCTCCCCGACGCCGCGGTCCTTGGCGAGATCGATCGCCTGGTCGACATGCAGAAGCTCGA
>CAZUBB010000118.1:10056-10868 GCA_964618485.1 uncultured Pirellulales bacterium | reverse complement strand
CATCCCGGGTGAGGAGCCGACCCTCGCCGGCGGCCGGGTGCGGTGCCATTACTGCAGCTACGAAGACGCCGTCCCCGATCGCTGCGAGAAATGCGGCAGCCGTGAGCTCCTCCTCGAAGGGCTCGGGACAGAGAAGCTCGAAGAGACGCTGATGCGCGAAGGCATCCAGAAATTCGCCGATCCGCAAAAGGCGCTCTTGAAGCTGATCGCGGATAAACGCGCGGCGCTCGGCGCGAAAAAGTGAGGAGGAAGAAGGTGAGAATGTGAGGAGCTGAGAAGGTAAGAAGTGGCGAAGCATCACGAGATGCGTTGCTTCTAATCTTCTTCCATTCTCCCATTCTTACCTTCTCATATTCTTGCCTTCTCACCTTCCTTCCTCCGTCCATCCTTCTCACACCTACCACTCCTTTCAGGTCAATTCCGCTCATGGCCGTCGATTCCTATGCTCCTTGTCCCTGTGGGAGCGGCAAGAAACTCAAGTTTTGCTGCGGCGCGGATTGGCCGGAGATCGAGCGGATCGAGAAGCTTTACGAGTCCGGTCAGGAGCACGCGGCGTTCGATGCACTGGTGCGGCTCGAGGCCAAGCTGCCGAACCATCCGCACTTGATGCAGTTGAAAAGCGAATTGCTGATGGCGCTCGGCCGACAGGACGAGGCCGAAGCCGTCTGCGACGAGCTGATCGCGAAGCATCCGGAAAATGCGCACGCCCGTTTCCTGGCCACGCTGCGCTTGGCGCGTGACGGGGAACTCAGCGACGGCATTCGCGGCTGGTATACCGCATTGGCGGAAACGGCCAGCAACGGCCTGGTTGG
>CAZUBB010000118.1:0-10046 GCA_964618485.1 uncultured Pirellulales bacterium | reverse complement strand
CGGCCGCACGCTGGCGATGGCGGCTTTCGCGAATCAGGCCACGGTGGCGGGGCGCATGCTGCTCAACGTGCTGGGATCGATCGACAAATCCGACGAGAGCATCCAGCGCCTGATCGCCGCGTGGCGCAGCGCCGAATCGCAACCGCTGCTGGTGCGGGAGCTGCCGTATTTCCTGGAAGCTCCGGCCGACCCTCAGTGGGCTGCGGAGTTCACCGAGGCGCTCAACTCAGCTCGCGGCGCGAACCTGCCCAAGGCCGAAGTTCAATTTGCGGCGCTGGCGGAGAAAGCGCCGCGCGATCCGGCGATCTGGTCCAATTTGGCCACGCTCCGCGCGGCGCTCGCCGACCTGCCCGGCGCGGCCCAGGCCTACGCGAAGCTCGCCGATTGCGCTGTTGACGAGGACGACGCCGTCGAAGCCCTGGCTTTGAGCCTACTTTATCGCGACGACCTCTCGGGCGAAGTGGTCGAGCAGCTGGCGGGCGAGTTCGAACTGCAAGACGTTGATCGCGCGTTGGAGACGCTGGCGTCGAATCGCCGATTCGTTCGCGTGCCCGATGCATTGATTCCGCGCGACGACGAGGACGGACCGCCCCCGCGCGCCGTGTTCCGCTGGCTCGACAAACCCGAGGTCGTCGCGAGCGCCACGCAGACTTACGCCGACGTGCCGACCATCGTGGGTGAGATTCAGCTCTATGGTCGCGAGACCGATCGTCCGGCGCGCTTTATGGTCAATGCCTTGGGCGCCGAGCGCTTCGACGATACGGTCGCGGCGCTCCGCAGCACGACGGGCGAGCCTTTGCCGGCGCTCGGCGAACGTGAGATTGCCGGGTCGATGCTGACGGAGCGTCTGGCGCTCACCTGGTCGCCGCAGCTTTCCACGGATCTCTCGGCCGATCAGGTGTACGAACTGAATCGCGGCTGGCATCTCCACGCCTTGATGAACGCCTGGCCGCAGGCGAAGAATCACTTTCTGAATGGCGCCACGCCCGCCGAAGCGGCCGCCGATCCGTCGCGCCGCCGCACGCTCGCCGCCGCTGTGCTCATCCTGGAAGGCGAGCTGGACGGGGTCTTTTCCCATGCGGAATTCGCTCCGCTGCGAGCGCAATTAGGGCTGCCGGCGTCGACCGGTATCGACCCGACGACGCTCACGCCGGGCAAGCCGGTCGAACAGATTCCGCTGGTGCGATTGCCGCGCGTCGAGGCGTCGAAGCTGAGCGACCAGCAGGTGATCTATCTGTTAAATCGCGCCGCGGCGCATCGCATGGTTTCGGCGGTGACGCACCTTGGTGAGGAAGGGTTGCGCCGAGAGAAATTCACGCCAGAAGATCGCGCTAATTTCTTCACCGTCTTGGCGCAATCGACGTACAACACGTCGACCGCAGTCAAATACATCCAGGAAGCGCAGCGATGCCTTGTGCAAGCGAAGCAATCGCCTGCTTACCTGATGTTGCTGGAACTCCGCCTGCGGTTCCAGCGCCGCGAGGCGCGTGAGATTGAACGCTTGATGAAAACGATCACGACGAAGCACCAGCGCGAACCCGGCGTGATGCAGGCGCTGGCCTCATTCCTCGCTGAGATCGGCCTCATCGGCCCCGACGGACGCCCGGTCGCGCCTCCCGTGGAACAACCCGGACTGGTCATTCCCGGCGAAGAAGAATCGAGTGGAAAACTCTGGACCCCTGAGACGGATGCAACGCCGTCAGGAAAGAGCGCGCTCTGGGTCCCTGGGATGGAATAGTTTGGGGAGGAGAAAAGGAGAAAAGAAGTGGGGAGAGAGCGTCCTTCCTAACTCCTAACTTCTAACTTCTAACTCCTAACTCCTAACTCCTAACTCCTAACTTCTAACTTCTAACTTCTAACTTCTAACTTCTAACTTCTAACTTCTAACTTCCCATGCTTTCTCCCGCTCTCGACCGCTGGCATATGGCTCGGGCCATGGAGCTGGCTGAGCGGGGACGGGGGTTGGTGGAGCCGAATCCGCTGGTGGGTTGCATTATTGCCCGCGGCGCCGAGTTGCTGGGGGAAGGCTGGCATCGCCGCTTTGGCGGGGCGCATGCCGAGGTCGAGGCACTCGCACTCGCGCGGGAGCGGGCACGCGGCGCCACGGCTTATGTCACGCTCGAGCCTTGCTGCCATCACGGCAAGACACCGCCGTGCACCGACGCGCTGATTGCGGCAGGCGTCGCGCGCGTCGTGGCGGCGATGCGCGATCCGTTTCCGTCGGTGGCTGGCGGCGGCTTTGCGCGGCTCCAAGAGGCAGGCATTGACGTCGAATCCGGGGTGCTCGCGGAGGAGGCCGCGGCGCTCAACGCGCCGTACCTCAAGTTGCTGCGGACCGGGCTGCCGTGGGTGATCGCCAAATGGGCAATGACGCTCGACGGCAGGATTGCGACGGCGTCGGGCGATAGCCGCTGGATTTCGAATCCGGCTTCGCGAGCCTTAGTCCACGCCCTGCGCGGGCGAGTCGATGCGATCCTGGTTGGGCGCGGGACGGCGGAGCGCGACGATCCACTACTGACCGCGCGCCCGGAAGGCCCGCGCCGCGCGTTGCGCGTGGTGCTCGACTCAGCCGCGGCATTAAGCACGACGTCGCAACTCGCCCGCACCGCCCGCGATTGGCCGGTGCTCGTGGCGGTCAGCGAGGCCGCGCCGCCGGCTCGCCGCGACGCGTTGCAGCAGCTTGGCTGCGAGGTTTTCGCGTGCGCCGGCGCCGATCACGCGGCGCGCTTACGCTCGCTCCTCGCGGAACTCGGCCGGCGCCGCTTGACGAATGTGATGATCGAGGGTGGCGGAAGACTTCTCGGCGCCGCGTTCGACGCGCAATTGATGGATGAGGCCCACGTGTTTGTCGCGCCGAAACTTTGTGGTGGCGCCGCTGCGCCGGCGGCGATCGCGGGGGCCGGCGTCGCCACCATGGCCTCTGCTTTAAAACTCATGCAGCCGCGTTGGCAATCGCTCGACGGCGACCTCTACGTCTCCGGGCGCATCAACTACGCGCAGGGCGGCTCGCTATAGAAACTCGCCCAATTCTTGACGGTTGACCCGTCCGTCATGTAACGCCGAGGCCACGAGTGCGTAGTCGCAACCGGCCGCGGCGAACGTGCGTAAGTCGACAGCATTCCGCACGCCGCCGCCCGAGATCAGTTCGATGTCCGGTGCGGTCTTGCGCAGTTTCTCGCAAAGCGAAGCCGTCGCCGGACCGCCGTGCGTGCCGACCGCCGCGAGGTCTAGGATCACAAGACTCCGCACGCCATTCGCGTAAACGCGCTGAGCGATTTCCATCGGTTCGAGCTCACGCCAGGCGGCCATGCGCGTTAGCGGATGCCCGCGCTTGAGGTCGAGGCTGAAAGCCATGCGGTCCGACCCGATACTCTCGACCATTTCCGATAGATCCTCGGGCGATTCCAACGACTCCAAGCCGACCAGGATTTTTTTGAAGCCACGGCCGGCCACGCCGAACGCCGCGAGTCGCTTCGCCAAGGCTTGCTCCGCGCAGCCGGCGTCGATCCACAGTTCCAGGCCGCGATGCATCATCGCGCCGTACGCATCCCAATGCGGTTCGCCGCCAGCGATGGCGTCCAGGTCGGCGACGTAGCATTCCCGGAAGCCGAGTTCGGCGAACGCACGGGCGATCGATTCCGGCCTCGCGTCGCTCGCCAATCGCGATTGGATCGGGCGGTAGTTCTCGCGTTCGCCCGCGATGCCGCGCACGACGTGTCCGCGCATGAGATCGATCACAGGAAGGACGCGCATCGAAGTCCTCAAGTTAGCAGCTTGCCAAGGGCCGCAAATTGTACCGCCTTGCGGTCCCGCCGGGCGATGGCTGGCGACGCGGCGGAAGGCGAACTACACTCGCCATCAGTCGCACCGCCCATCCTCTGCAGGAGGTCCTCGCATGTTGCGTTCTCATGTACAGCTGGCCGCGGCCATCGCGTGGTTGGCATCGGTCGCGGTCCCATGCCATGCCGCGGAGCCGGTTTTTCGGTCCGAGTTGGTCTTTCCGCTCCATCCTCAGCACAACCACGCGCCGGGCATCGCCGAGTGCCCGAACGGAGATATGTTAGTCTCCTGGTATCGCGGTTCCGGCGAGCGGAAGGCCGACGACGTGGCTGTTTACGGCGCGCGATTGAAGGCGGGCGAGAGCGCTTGGAGCGACGCCTTTCTGATGGTCGATACGCCCGGCTTTCCGGACGGCAATACCGCGCTGTGGGTCGACGATCGGGGCCGGCTGATTTTGTTCTGGCCGGTCGTCATCGCCAACACCTGGGAGTCGTGCCTCACGCAGTATCTCGTCTCCGAGGACTACGCCGGCGAGGGCTGTCCCAAGTGGCAATGGCGCGGCTCGATCTTTTTGAAACCGGAACGCTTTGCCGAGCGCATGCAGGCGGGGCTCGCTGAGCGTGTCAAACTCGGCGCCACTGACGCAGAGATTGACCAGGTCGCGGCGCACCTCCGCTCGCATCTCGATGACAAACTATCCGCGCGCCTCGGCTGGCAGACGCGCTGCAAGCCGACACGACTGCCGAGCGGACGTATCCTGTTGCCGCTCTACACCGATCTTTACTCGGTCTCGCTGATGGCGATCAGCGATGACGGCGGCGAGACCTGGTTCGCCAGCGAGCCACTCGCGGGGTTCGGCAACATTCAGCCCGCGGTGTTGCGCCGCGACGACGGTACGCTGGTCGCGTACATGCGCGAGAACGGCCCGCTGGGCAAGATTCGCGTCGCGGAGTCGAAAGACGAAGGTATGTCGTGGGGACCGGTCGGCGTGATCGACCTGCCGAACCCGGGCTCCGGCCTCGACGCCGTTCGCCTCGCCAATGGTCACTGGGCGATGATCTATAACGACACGAAAGAAGGCCGCCATAGCCTCGCCGTCTCCATTTCCGAGGACGAAGGCAAGACGTGGTCGCACACGCGGCACTTAGAAAAACAGCCGGCGGGCTCGTTCCATTACCCGGCCATTATTCAAACGAAAGACGGCCTGATTCACGTCGTTTACAGCTACTTCGTCGCCGACGGCAAGAGTATGAAGCACGCCGCGTTCGACGAGGATTGGGTGCTCGCCGGCGATTGAAATCGCTTGCGTCGTTGGACGCGGATTCTCACCCGGCCGACGGCGGTACCGCGCAATTGAATCGTAACCACCGAGGTCACAGACCTCGGCTACAGACGAACGAGCATGGACAAAGCGTTTACAGGCGACGGCGGCGAAGCCACCAGCCGGCGCCGACGGCGAACATGCAGCCGAGGAGGCTGAACGTTGCCGGTTCCGGGACAGCGGCCGGAGCGCCGAGGACATCCAAACGCACATCGTTCGGTTGATAAGACACGTTCCAAATACGCCCAGCCGGCAACGCCGGCAGCAGCGTGTTTGAGAACGTGCCGGTGATTCCGCCCGCCGAGGCCAGAATCGTAAACGAGTCGCCAATTTCCGGTACGAAGCCTGGCGTACCTTCAGCGCCGAAGTTGTTGCGGACGTTGTTCAAATCGTCCAGATCGACGATGCCGTCGCCGTTGGTATCGCCGTTGCCGTTCGTGCCGAAGTTATTGCGAACGTTATTCAAGTCGTCGAGATCGACGACGTTGTCTCCGTTGGTATCACCCAGTACCGGATCGCCTCCGGTGAGCAGCACCTGCAAGCGGCCGCCCAGCGATGTTGCCCCGGAGACATTGAGGAAATCGTATTCGCTGCCCTGCAGCAGGCCGGCGATCTCCACTTGATACGTCGCACTGGAGCTCGTGACGCTGTAATCGCCGACGATCGACGTCACGCCTGGCGAAGCTCCCGGGGCCAGCGTGCCCCCGTTGTTCACCAGAGTGAAGTTGATCGTACCGGCGTCCTTGAGGGTACCACCTTCGAAGGCGAACTGTGCCAAACCGGCGCCGTAGTTCATCGCACCGCCGGTCATGTCGAGCACGCCGTCGTCGTCGAGCGTATAGAGCCCGTCGGCGATGGCCTGTGCGCCGATCGTGAGATCGCCGTCGATGGTGTGCGTACCGCCGGTGTGCGTAAACGTACCGAGGCCGGCGTCGGCGACGGTAACGTTGTTGCGGTTATGCATCTCGCCGCCGGAGAGATTCACCTCGCCGTTGGAGCGGTCGAAAACGCCGACGATGAGATTGCCGCCGATATCGATCACGCCCCCCGATTGATTCAGGATGCCGTGGTTCACCGCGGTCAATTGTTCCTGGACGTCGACTTCGGAGCCGACATGCACGTCGGTTGAGGTCCGCAGAAGACCTGTGCCGCTGACATTCATCTTGGCATCCTGGCCGCGCCAGTGACCAATCTGCACGCGACCGCCGCTTACGATGGCCTCGCCGCCCGAAAGGTTGTATTCGCCGTGGCCGGTCGCCTGGTCGCCAATGTGGAACGCGATGCCGCTTCCCTTGGCGTCGGTGTAGTCGATGCGGCCGCCGGTTTGATTGAGCGTGCCGTTGCCGTTAACGCCAATGCCTACGCGCGCCTCGAAAGTGGCGTGGCCGCCTGTCATATTGAACGTGCCGTTCGATTCGTAGATCGTTCCGGCGTCGTCCAGGTAGCCGCGGCCAATGTACGTCCATTGTCCGATGGTCAATTCGCCCCCTTCCATGTCGACCTGCCCGTTGGCGGTGAAGCCGTCGCCGAGCACCAGATCGTTGTTCACGCGGACGGTTCCGTCCGTGATCTTCAGGAAACCGTGGTTCGGCGCGCGGAAGTCGTCGTCGGCAGTGCCAGGGATGCGGTCGTTACCGATATCGTTCGCGTCCGTATCGGTGCCCCCGCCGACGATCAGATGCTGGCCGACGTTCAGAGCGCCGCCGCTGACATTCACGTGCCCTTCGGTGTTCGCCCAATTGCCGATCAACATGTCGCGATCGACCGTCGCCTCACCGCCGCTGAGATTGTATTCTCCCTTGGCTTTACGGCCATCGCCCACAAGCATGTCCGGTACATTGGTAATGGCGCCGCCGCCGTCAACAATCTTCTCAACGTGTAGCGTACCGCCGGTCTGATTCAGAACGCCTTGTCCGCCAAACTCGCCGCCGACGTGCAGGCGGCTGCGGACATTGAGCAAGCCCGTTCCCGATAGATTGAAAGTCCCTTTGCCGGCGCCGGCCAGCCGGTCGTCGGTGAGGTCGTCCGGCGTGCCATTGTCGCCATAGCCTTCACCGCGACCGCCGATGAAGCTCCAATCTCCGGCGTGAACTTCTCCGCCGGACAAGTCATACACGCCTTCCGACGTGGCCTTGTCCCCGACGAGCAATTGCCCGTTGATGTTTACTCGGCCGCCGGTCTGGACGACGTGTCCCTGAGCAATGGGGGGAACCGCCTGGCCGACGAACGTGTTCTCGCCCGCCCCGACGCGCATCCAGCCATTGACCTGGATATCGGCGTCGCCGCTGATTTCCATCGAACCTTGCGAGCCGCGATAGTTCCCCAGATTGATGTCGCGCGTTTCGACGCGGCCGCCGCTCACGTTGAGTTCGCCGTGGGAGTTTTCCCAGTGCCCGACTTGAATGTCCCGGCCATCGCCTGTGACCTTTAGGGTGCCGCCCGTCAGGTTGTAAATCCCCGTGGCGTTGCCGTCGGCGATGACCAACTCATGGCCGCGCACTTCGAATAATCCGCCGGACTGATTGACGGTTCCGGTGCTGCCGGCATCGATGCCCAGGTGGGTGCGCGCGTTGAACGAGGCCGTGCCGCCGCTCAAGTTGAAGGTTCCCGCACCGCCGCCGCGGCCGATATAGTTCCAGGAATTCCCGTCATCGACACTCCCGGACGTGACCTGGCGGAGGTCGCCGCCTTCGAGGTTGTAAACCCCAACGGCTCCGACTCCGGCCCCTAATTGCATGCCCGCGTTCGTCGTTCCCGTGACGGTATCGTTGCTATAAACGACGGCGCCCGCTGTTTGTCGCACCGTGGCCTGACCGCCATTCGTGGCGAAGTTCGCCGTGGTAAAGCCATCAAGACTTCCGCCGGTGACGACGAGTTCGGCGGATTCGCCGGCCACGTCGCCGACGTTGATCGCGCCGTCGGGCAGCAGATTGCCGCCGCCGACGATTTCGAGCCGACTGCCACCGGCGACGTGCAACTCGTTGATGAGCCCGACGTCGGACTTGACTTGGGCGGTGCGGCCATTATTGACATACGCACTATCAGCACCGCCAGGAACGACGCCACCGAGCCAATTCTGCGGTACGGCCCAATCCGTGGGATCCGTGGCGTCATCTCCTTCCCAGAAAACGTCGGCGCCGTGAAGCGGTCCGGAAAAAAGCGAAGCGCCTGCGAGCGCGCAGAGAGAAACAGCGCGAGCGGCGCGCACCAGCGCGCAGCGCAGAGAACCAGTCATGAGTTCCCTTTCGGCGATCGAAAGTCAGCAGGTGTGGGCTAAGCAGCGCGAATCGAACGAGAATTCCGCCTGGCGAACCGCCGCACGCACGAATGGCGCGCAACATTCGCGTCAAGTGAAGGTAGTGTACGCACGCTGGAAAAATCACGCAAGCGTTTTTCACAGTTTTTTGTTTGAACATTCACACATTCGCGCAACGCCTGGTCGCATGTGATCACCGTGGGCGTATGATTGGATGACCATTCAGGAGAGAATTGCGCCATGCGGTTGAACAGCCATTGCATTTATGATTGTTTGTTGCTCTGGGGCGTCGCGATGTTATTGATCGTGTCGGCGCAGCCCGCTCGCGCGCAACAACCTGCGGCATGCGCTGCGAGTCCCGACGAAACCGAGGCCTTGCTGCAAAAGGCCCTCGCCGAGCGCGACTCCAATCAGGGCGAGGCCGCAGAGCAAACGCTGCGGCGACTGCTGAACAAGCAGCCGGCGCATGCGCAGGCCATTCAAGAGCTTGCAGCTTTACTCGTAGCGCGCCGTGAATACGCGGACGCAATCAAGCTGCTCGAGGACGGCTGTAGGCGACTTCCCAAGGACGCCGCGCTGCGGCATGAGTTAGGCAAGGCGTATTACCGCGAGGGAAACACGAACGACGCGATCGCGGCGCTGTACAAGGCGCTTGAGATCGATCCGCGTTTCAATGCCGCACGCACCGATTTGGGCGTCATCTTGCTCGACCTCGGACGGTTGATGGAGGCCTCCGAGATTTACAGTGGACGCGTGAGACTCTTTCCGGACGATGCCGATGCGCACAACGACCTGGGCGTCGTGCTGACGCGATTGGGGAGCACGCCGGAAGCGAAGCGGGAGTTCACCGAAGCGATTCGATTGAACCCCGCGCATGCCGACGCGCATTACAACCTCGGCCTGGCGCTGGCGCACGAGGGAGACAACGCCCAGGCGATCGAAGAACTGCGCGCCGCGATTAAGTGCCTTCCCACGTACGCCGACGCCTACTATCAACTCGGGCGCACGCTGGCTAGCGAAGGACGCGGGCAAGAGGCGATCGCGCAGTTCGACGAAGCGCTGCGCCAAGAGCCCGGATACAGCGACGCGCACTTTCAGGTCGCGCAGATTCTCTTGGCTGAGGGAAAAATGAAAGAGGCGATTCCGCGCCTGACGGAGTCATTGCGTCTCGCGCCCGGCGCGGCGCACGTGCGTTACGCCATGGGAGACGCGCTCCTGCGGCAAGGCAAAAACGCCGTCGCGGTGGCGCAGTTTCGCGAGGCGCTGCGGCTGCGGCCGAACTACGCCGAGGCGAGTTACAAGCTCGGCATGATTCTCGCCGCGCAAGGAAAATACTCCGAGGCCGTGGCGCTCTACCGCGATGCGCTCGAGCATCGCCCCGATTGGCCCGAGGTGGAGAATAATCTCGCCTGGGTGCTGGCCACGGCGCCCGACGCCGAGCAGCGCCGTCCCGAAGAGGCGGAGGCGCTCGCCGCAAAGGCCGTGGCCGCCGCGAAGGCGAAGGTGCCGCTGCTCCTGGATAGTCTCGCCGCGGCCCAGGCTGCTTCCGGCGACTATGCCGCGGCCGCCGCGACTGCCGAGGAAGCCATCGCCGCCGCAAATGCTTTGGGGGACCGGGCTTTGGCCGAGCAGATCGAAACGCGGCGCCAGCTCTACCTGGCCGGACAGCCCTACGTGGAAAAACCGGCG
>CAZUBB010000117.1:0-14101 GCA_964618485.1 uncultured Pirellulales bacterium | reverse complement strand
CGGTGCTGCACATCGTCAACAACCTTGCGCTGCCGATCTCGCTCTCCGCCGCCAGGTCTTCGAGCGACGTATCCTCGTCCAACCCATTCAGGTCCACGCGAATGTGCGTCGTCTCCGTGAGCCCCGTCTGCTTGTTCTTCACCAGGATGTCGAAGCCGTCGTTCACCGGCGTGTATTCCAATCCCGCGGCGTCGAGCGCCACCGTCGCGTCGTCCACGGCGAACTCGCTGGTGATGTCGGTATGCCCCTTCAATCCCTGGCCGGATGAAAACACCTTGTTGAACTCAAACGCCAGCGACCGCGCCAGGCCGTCGAGCTTATCGAGGAAGCCCCCCATCACGCCGTCGCGCGCCGTGACCAGCCCCTCGATCTCGCCGGAGCTCGCAGTCAACTTGGAGTCGGTCTCCGTAATCCGAATCTCCGCCACGGCCAGGCCGCGATCGATATCCAGCTTCGCGTTCACAAACCGCGCGGCGTTCTCAAACACGAGATAGTCGCCCCCGGCGAACACGTTCACCGAACCGTTCGGCTGCTCGATCGACTTGATGTCGATCAGGCCCGCCAACTCGCTCAGCGCCATGTTCCGTTGATCGCGCAGGCCCACCGCGTCGCTCGCGGTCGTGTCCCCACCCTCGGTCGACGTAATCCGGATGTTGAGCGTCCGAATCTCCTCGACCAGGTTATTGATCGTCTGAACGTTGTCCTTCACCTTGTCGTTCAGATCGCTCCGCACCTCGCGGACCCGTTCCGCCAGGTTACGGATGTCCTGCGTGAGCGTCTTTCCTTGCAGCACCGCCAGATTGCGGATGCCCACGTCCTCCGGCTGGCTCAGCACGTTGTGAATGCTGCTGAAAAAGTCATTCAGCGACGTGCTGAGATCGGTGTCCCCCAGCTCGCCCAGGATGCTCTCCAGCTCCAGGTACGCCTGCTCCTTCGTTTCGTTGCTGACGCGATCGCTCTTCGCGTTCCGGAGTCGCTCCTCCAGGAACTTGTCGATCTTCTGTACGACCGCTTCGACCTGCACGCCGAGACCGAGCAGCAATCCCCCCACGCGCTGCGTGGGGGCGGGCGAAAGAATCACCTCTTCCCGGATATAACCAGGCGTGTTGGCGTTGGCGATATTCTGACCGACCACCTGCAGCCCAATTTGCTGGGCCCGCAGGGCGTTCTTGGCCAACTGAATGGAGCCGAATAGCGACATCGATCAGGCGCTCCGCGCAGTCTCGCGGCCTTACGCCGCATCGCTAGACTGCGTGGTCTACCAAGACCCCATGTCCCTGGGCGCAGTCATCCTTTCCATATGTCGGACGTTGGCGTCCGCCGGTAGCGATAATCTCCAACATCTGTGACAGATGCAGCAGCGTCCGTTGCACGACCACCCAGTTGGTGAGGCATTCTTGCTGCAGAATCCGCGTCTGGCGCTCCGCGGCGTCAATCTCCCGCACGATCCGCAGCCGCCTCGCGCCGGGCCGGCTCGATGCCAGCACGCGAATGCTAGCATGCGGCGCGCCTTCAGCCTCCGCCCGCGAGAGCATCTCTTGTCGCCGCTCCTGGCAATGCGACAGCCGCTCCGCGAGCCGCGCCTCGACGCCGTTCACGGCCTCCAGCCGCGCCGTGTCGGAGCTCAACAGCGCCGCCCGCTTCTCCCCCAGCGCCGAGAGCAACTCTCCCTGCACCGCGGAAAGATCGGTCAAATAAGCCGCCAGCTCATCCGTCCAAACATCATCCATCGCATCATCCTGTGAAGTCAGAATTGCGCCGCCAACCCCGCCGCCAAGCTCCGTGCTCCGAACTCCGAGCTCCCTACCGCCTCCCCGCATTAAACAGTTCAAACATCGGCCCGGTGAACTCCTCCGTCAGCACCTGGTCGAACTGCTGCTGAAAAATCTCCTCCGCGCGGCCGCCATGAAAGTAGGCCGGTTTCTCCTGAGTGCTCCGCATCGCCTTGAGCAACTGCCCATAGAACGCCTCGCCGACGAACTGATCGAACGCCTCGCGCGTCGTGAGCTCCGCCGTCTCCCCCTTCGTCGAAGACAGCATCGCCGTCGCCGACTGCATCGACTTCGTCGATTGCGCCTGATCCATCAACAAGGTCGAAGGCGCCGCATAGGTGTTCGAAATCTGCATCGTCGACTCCTAAGTTCCCACTCAGATCGTTCGAGAGAGCCGGAAGCGTTAGCGCCCGGAGTAACGGCCGCTTTCGCAAAGCGTCGCGTCACTCGAAAATCACTTGCCCTTTAATGTTCCCACTCCGGTCCAGCACGCGAATGATCTGAATGATCTCCGCCGGCGGCACCCGCACCGCGTTGAGCGCCTTGATCAAATCATCCAGCTTCGCCGTCTTCGGCCCGACCGCGGCGAACGGGCTCGGCAAGTTCGGAAATCCCGCCTGCACCGTGATTCCCTCCACCGCCACGAGCGCCGCGCCAATCTCCACGTCGCCGTCCACGGCGATCGCGCCCGTCTTCTCGTTGATCACCACCCGCGCATCGACCGGAGCGTCGCGAATCTCCACGGCCAGCACCTGCGCGATCCAGTCCACCGGATCATCGCGATACGCCGGCGGAATCAGCACTTCGACGTTCCCCTGATTGATCGCCCGGGCGACCAGCACTTCCTTCCCCGGCTCGGTCTGCAACTGAAACTTGAGTTGATCCTGCAGCGTGAAGGCGATCTCCTGCGCCACCTGAAACCCCGCCAGGTTCCGATCGATCACCAGCGTGATCTTATCCCCCTTGGAAAAGACGTTGAAAAACTCCTCTTCCAACTGGCAGCCGTTCTTAATCGTGCCATTCACCGGGTTGAGCGGGTCATCCAAAATCAACGCCCCTTCGGCAAACGCGTACACGCGATCGCTGTTCACATCGGGCCCCTGCAGCGGTGCGCTAAACAATCTTCCGCCCGCCAGCGACTTCGCGCTGCCGATCGAGCTCACATGGCAATCGATCCGATCGCCCTGTCGCGCCCCTTCCGCAGGAATCGTCGCCGTCACGGTCACCAGGGCGCAATTCTTCGCGTTCCGCAGTTCGCCCTGACCGATCGGGTTCCCCATCAACTGCATCGCCATCGCCAGGCTGCGAATCATCGGCGCAAAATCGCCGCCATCGCCGGTCCCCTTCAGCCCCACGACAATCCCCAGCCCATGCAACGTATTCTCTTCCTGCCCCTTGATGCGGCAAATATCCTCCAACCGCATCCCAGCAACCGCCGACGTCGGCAACGCCAACATCAACGCCGAGACGATCATCACCGCAGGAGAAATCGTTCGCATCATCTGCAAGCTCCGTACTCCCAACTCCGTACTCCCCCTCCCGCCTCCCGTCTGCTCAAAACGGACTAAACCGCTCATACACCCGCTTGAACCACCCGCGCCGATATCCATCCCGCACCGCGCCCACTTCGCTCTTCGTCACCCGCAGATCCGCCAGCTTCTCGCTGAACACGGTGTTGTCCGGAGCGATATCTTCGGGACGCACTTCGCCGGTCAGGCGTTGTTCCCAGGTGTCCTCGTTGTCGTTGATTTCCTTCCGCGCCTCGAGCACCAGGTTGCCGTTGGGGCGAATGTCGACCACGCGCGCCGTGATCCGAAACTGCACGCCGCCGACCGTCTCTGTCTCCGAAATCGCGCGGTACTGGCTGTTCAACTCGCCGGAGAGCGTCGGGTCTCCCTGGCGTTGCGGCGCGGCCTGAATGTCGGTGCCGTTCAGTTCAATCCAATCCTCGAGCGTCGCCTCGAGATTGGCCAGCTTCCGCTGCACCAATTCGCCTTCGCTCGTGTATTGGAATGCGTCCTTCACCACCACGGTCACCAGGTCGTTGAGCCCAATCGTCGGCGGCTCCGGCGTCGGCACGAAGGTGAACGCGTCCTCCAGCGTCAGCGTCCGCTGCCCCGGCGCGCCATACAGGCTGGAACTCTGCGCCGATGCCAGGCGATCCACGGACAAAACCACCAACCCCGTCACGCCCACCCGCACCACAATCCACCAGTGATTCTTTTTCATCTCAATCCTCCCTGGAGCCGGAAGCGTGAGCACCCGGAGTTACCGCGCAAACGATTGAACTGTTTCCGCCTACTTCACCACACTCCCACTCCGTCGCGGCGCCGTCCGTGCATCCGCCTCGCGCCGCCGCTCCGCCAACCACGCCGACGGCTCGCGCGGCACGTCGTCCACCGCCGGCGTCTCCGTCGTCGACGCCACGATCTCCACTTCCTGATGCCCCGAAACCCGGGCGTGAAACGTCTCCTTCGTGCCGATCGCCTCGACCGGCACCAAATCGCCGAGCCCGCCTTCTTCCTTCGCGCGACCCGTCGTGCGAATCTGAATCCCGCCGCAGCGCGAGTACACCGTCACCACCTGCCCGCGCTCGACCATCAACATCGCCCGCAGCCCCTTCGCAACCACCGGCTGCCCCTTCCCAACCGACCGCGTCACTTCCTTGCCGATCGCGTCTTCGATCGACCCGATCGGCTCCTGCGTTCTCCGCTTCTTTTCCTCGCGGACCAGTTCCACGTCTTGAGCGGTAAGGATCTCGCCGCGCTCCAGGTTCCGCGCCGCGACCAAAATCATCGGCGGCAACGTCACCGCCGCGTCGACCTTCCACGTCTCGCGCGATTCTCCTTCGCCCACCTCGACGCGAAACTGCACCCGCTCGGCATCCAGATAGCGTCCGCCCGTCACGAGCACAGCCTTGTCTTCCTCGAGCGCCGCTTGCTGCGCCTCACTCAACTCCGCCTCAATCTGCCAGGCGTCATTCCCCAGCCGCTCGCGAACGTAAACCAGAATCGCCTCTTCCACTTGTGTGCGGGACCTCTGCCCCGTTACGCGCGAAACCTTCGCCGGCTTCACCGTCTTGGGCTGCTCGACCGTCGGCCGCGGCGCGGCTCGTCGCGTCACCGCCACCTGGCTCGCGCCGCTGATCGTCCATTGCGACAACCCCGGCGAATACCGCACAAGCGTCTCATGAATCTCCCGCGCACCAATCGTCTTCGTCGCCCCCGCGGCCGGCGCCAGAACCAACTCCATCTCCAACAACTCCGCCCGCAAGTCCGAAGTCACGCCATACAACTCGGCCACATCGCCCAGCCGCACGACGGCATGATCGATCACCGCCACCTCGCGCAGACCAACTTCCCCAGCAATTCCCGCCGCGCACAACCACAGCCAGGCCAAAAGGAAGTTGCGATAAACCTGAAACACGCGCGATTCCATGTCACAAAGTCCCAAACGCGAAGAACGACTCTCGAAGTACGGAGCACGAATGAAGAATCAAGAACCCGCAGAATTCAAACTCCTGGCTCCTGACTCCTGGCTCCTTCCTAAAACCTCCTCAAATTCGCCACCAACTGCAGAATCTGATCTCCCGCTTGCACCGCCTGTGAGTTCAACTCGAACGCCCGTTGCGTCGTGATTAAGTCGATCAACTCCCGCACCGGCTCCACATTGGACATTTCCAACATGCCTTGCTGAATCGCGCCCACGCCCTGCTGATTCGCGTTCCCCAGCGTCGCGGGGCCCGAAGCATCCGTCGCCTGGTACAAGTTCTCGCCCAGCTTCAACAACCCTTCAGGATTGATGAACGTCGCCAACTGAATGGTTCCCACCTGCTGCAATTGCGACTGTCCCACCTGGCTCACCGACACGTTGCCGTCCGGACTCACCACAATATTCGTCGCGTCTTGCGGAATGAGAATCGGCGGGTCGAGCAATCGCCCCGCGTTCGCCGAGCCCATCACGATCTGCCCGTTGGCGTTGAGCGAAAAATTCCCGGCCCGTGTGAACACGAGGTTCCCGTCCGTGTTCTGCACCTGAAAAAAGCCGTCGCCGCTGATCGCCCAGTCCAGCTGGTTGTTGGTCGTCGCAAAGGCGCCCTGATTAAAGTTCGTCTGCGTGCTCGATACCCGCGCTCCCAAGCCGACCGCCGTGCCGACCGCGGTCAGGTTGCCTTGCTGATCGAGCGCCCCCGGCAACTTGTAGTTCCGGTAGAACAAGTCCTCGAAGTTCGCCCGCTCCGCCTTAAAACCGGTCGTATTCAAGTTCGCGAGGTTGTTGGAAATCACATCCAACTTCGTCTCCATCGCGCTCATACCAGTCGCGGCGGTGTAGAGAGTCTGAACGCTCATGGGTACTTAAGGCCGTGTTCGAAGTGATGAATGATGTGTCTTAGTGATGAGTGATGAGTGATGAGTGGCGAGAAGCTTCACTCTGCACTCATCACCTCCTCTCTACGCCTTCAACAACCGCCCAATCATCGTCCCCAGCATCTGGTCCTGGTTTCGAATCAGGTTCACGTTCGCCTCGAACGCCCGCGACGCTTCGATCATGTGCATCATTTCCGAAGTCGCGTTCACGCCCGAGAGCTCGATGTGTCCTTGGATGACATTCCGCTCTTCCGGCTCGATCTGCCGCACGCGCCCCATCGGCCGGAACAAGTTCTCGCCGACTTTGATGAGATCTCCCAGCGACGCCGGCCGTTGAATCGAAAGCGGCGTGATCGTTCCGTCCGCCTGCTGAATCCCGCCGTCGTGCGTCAGCGTCCACGGGAACGATTCGATCCGCACCGGCGCGCCGCCGTCGTCGAGCACCGCGTAACCCTGCTGCGTCACCAGTTCGCCGGTCGGCAGCAGCGCGAAATTTCCCGCCCGCGTAAGGTAATCCCCGTCCGGCGCACGGACCGCGAAGAAGCCGTCCCCTTTGATCGCCAGGTCGGTGTCGATTCCGGTGTTCTTGAACGGCCCCTGCTCGAAGTCGGTCCGCGTCTCGCGCACCTCGACGCCGCCGCCGATGTCGTTCAACGTCCGCTGACCTGGCGCCGCCTGCCCGCGCGAGATCGCCTCCGCCTGTCGCGCCTGAAACAACGTCAGATCGCGCTTGAAGCCGACGGTATTCACGTTGGCCAGGTTATTGGCCACGGTCTCCAATCGGCGGCTCTGCACGAGAGCCCCTTCAGCGGAAATATAAAGCCCGTACGGCATGGCGTCCTTGCCTGCGACACAACGAAAGCGAACAGGTAAAACCCGCGTTCGCCCGTCGTTAAGCAACCACCATGCCAATCGCCGCCGCGTCGAGCCTCAATCACTCGGCGACACGGTGCAGAACGCACCCAGATAAGGACTTACCACTTTCGCTTTGCGCTATCCGCAACTCACCGCCCCACGCCGCGCATCAATGCAACGCGCCGAATCCGCTATCCTCATCGCGCAATTCCTGCCGAACCCCAATCCTCGCGCATTTCTTGCGTTCTTCGCGGCTATTCCCCCCCGTCATCCACCACAATTCGCCGCACCAACAGGTAATTCCCGTTCTCAAACTCCGTGATCACCCCGCTCACCTTCCAGGCAATCACCTGCGTACTTTCCCCGGACTTCCGCGCCGCCCGCTCCAGCGCCAGGTTCTCCAGCAACTTCAGCCGCAATTGCCCGTCCCGGCTGGCAAACTCAAACCGGTTGTCCACCAGGTGAATCCGCCCCGGCACGTCGCGAATCTCCGTCCCTTCGCGAAGCCGGGCATTCCGCGGCCGGACCTCCGTCGCGCCCGGCGCACTACTCGCGCCGGACTCCGGCGACTCCACGGCGGCTTCGCCTTTCGTGTCGCGCGTGTGTTGACCGTTGAGCAGCAAAGCGGCTGCTAGAACCAGCAGCAACGAAAGCGCCGGCGTACGAAACCGTAGCCGTGCCGGCGCCCGGAGAATGCGCATCCACTCCACCGGCCGGCTTATATCCATCGCAGATCTACGGTTTTAGGGGGCAATTCAACAACGTACTACGAACCGGCCCAAGTCGCGCCGCGGGAAGATCAACCGCCCGGCTTCGGCATCGTTACGGCATGCAGCGTCAGCACCGCGCCGGCCGAGATGACGAGCCATCCGGCCCACGGCGGCGGCGTAATCGTCTTGCGCGTCGGGCCGGGCGTCGCCATCTGCGCGAACGAGGTCAGGTCCGACGTCAATGTCCGCTGCCCCTTCGGAATAAGCCGCTGGCTGATCGTCTCGTTCAGCACAACGCTTTCCACCATCTTCACCTGAATCCCCAGCAAGATCAGCACCACGCCGATCACGATGTAGTGATTCCGATTGAGTTCCATAATCCTTGGCCCTCGCCGATGACCGACCGACGCGACCTGTCTCGACAGGCCGCCCCGGTTCAATATCGATCACCGCGCGCAACGCACTTCATCAGACTCACCGCGCAACGACGCCCAACAAACCAATCCCCTGCCAGCTACAGCGTCTATGCCGTCCCTCGCTGATATCCGCTCAGCAACGAACAATCACGCCGTGACACCTGCAAGGATTTCATCGCCCGCATTCGGCGCACGATCCCACAACACTAGCCCGTAGCGCTAGCGAGGGAGAGAGAACATCCTGCGCTCAAACGACATCGAACAGATTCGGACGCCAGAGTTGGGTGCCTGGGGCAGGGGCACGAAACACGAGGAAGTGTCACTCGAAAGCGCCGAACCCGAACTGCTCGCTGCATCAAGCCGTCACGATGCCCCAGAGGCTCGGCGCGGCCAGAGCGCCCGCGCAAAAAAAAGGCCCCCGGAACGAATGGGTCCTAGGGGGGCGGAGGACACCATGCGTTTCCGGGAGCGATTGGTTCCGACTTCGCTCAGGCGACGAGGTGGCTCATGCCGCTGCTGACCCGGCGAATGATCCCATTCACCCGCGGTCCCTGCGCTGCGCCATCCTCTGGCAGTGTGCGAAGCGCACCGCCTGCATCCATGCTGGCGGCCTCGCTTCGTGGCCCGCAGGATCGTCGCCAGGCGACTCTCCCCGATGCGGGCCCGTCCACGTGGATTACGATTGTTCCGTACTTGTTTCGTTATCGCACTCGGGCTCGTCTGCAGCCGTCCCGAACCGTGCGGGGGGAGAATAGGTCATACCGATTGACCGGTCAATGTCGGTTTCTCGCAGTTTTCAAAATCGCCCACGAGCCATCCCCCAACCACCGCGGAAGCGTCCCGAAACAAGCTCCTCTCCCTTGCAGGGAGGGGCCGGGGGAGGGTAGAAGCGCAGCACCGCGCAGGGCATTCTGCGACCCACAAATCGCGCTCAACCGCACTACCGCAGCAGCGGCCCCTACGCCGCCGCCTCATCCTGCAAATAAGTCTTCCCGCGATACGTCATCGCATAGAAGACAAAGATGATCGCCGAGATCAGCGACGCGCCCGCGAAGAACCAAAAGTAATTCGGCCCTTCCAGCCGGCTGTTGCCATCGGCGTCGGTGTTGAACGCGTTCACCATCGACGCAAACTGATTTCCGACGAACACCGACAAATACCAGATCGACATCACAAACGACTTGGTCCGCCGCGGCGCCTGCGTGTAGGCGAATTCCAGCCCGGTAATCGAAACCATCACTTCGGCGGCCGTCAGCAGAATGTAAGCCGGCGCCTGCCAAAGAACGCTCGGCGCAGCGACGCCCAATTCCGCGGCCTGGGCGATCCGGTATTCCAGCAGCGCCGGCACGGCGAACGACGCCGCCGCGAAAAACAGGCCCACCCCAATCTTGCGCAACGGCGTCAGCGTCCAAACCCGGTCGACCAATGGATAAATCACGTACGAGAACAGCGGAATGAACACGAGAATCAAAATCGGGTTCAGCGAATGCGTCTGCCCGGGTTTAATCGCAATGGTCTCCGTGATATTCAAGTCCAAGTGCCCCGCCTGCAGCACCCACCGCGAAGACATCTGATCGAACAAGCTCCAGAACGGCGCAATAAACAGCAGAAACAGCACCGACAGCCGCCCGATCGCCCGCAACCCTTCCCCTTCGACCGCCTCGCGAACCGAATCCATGCCCCCCGGCGGCACATGCACGTATTTGTAGCGCCCCATCCAAAAAATAACGGTCGCGATCCCCATCAAAATGCCCGGAATGCCAAACGCCCAAGCGGCGCTCGGCGGCAGCGTAAGGAACGGCTCCTTCTGCCCCGGCCAGGTGAACTCCGCCCCCTCCAGCAACAGCGGAGTCAACAGCGTGGAGACGGCCGACCCAATGTTGATCGAAAAGTAGAACCACGCGAACACCTTGGTCATCAGGTGGGCGTTCGTCTTGCCAAATTGGTCGCCCACGTTCGACGAAACGCACGGCTTAATGCCGCCGACGCCGATGCAGATCAGCGCCATGCCGATCAGCAACCCCATCCGCTCCTGATTGACCGCCAACGCGAGGTGTCCCAGGCAATAGACGATCGACAAATAGAGAATCGTCCGGTAACGGCCGATCAACACGTCGGCCAGAAACGAGCCCAGCAGCGGAAAGAAGTACGCCCAAGCCTTCCATTGGTGATACCAGGCCGACGCCTCGTTGTCGGTCATCACCTTCAACACGCCGCCTTCGTGAAGGTGCCCGACCAAGAACGGGACGAGAATGGCCCCCAGGCCGTAGTAGCTGAACCGCTCCGCGATCTCGTTGCCGATGATATACGGCACCGCCGGCGGCATCTTGTCCGTAGCAATCGGCGCAGTCAGAAACTTCTTCTTCTCAGCCATGCGAGATACTCGGCAGGGGGGGGATAAAGGCAGGTCAAGGGCGCGAGTAGAAAAGGAGAATAGAAGAAAAGCAGAAAAGAAGCGAGCAGGAGGGACGCAGGAGAACGGAGCACGGGGTTCGAAGCACGGAGAATGGAGTATGAAGCCGTGCGTCAGCCAACAAACGCTCCGTACTCAACACTGAAAACTGAACACCGAAAACTCCCCCTCCTTTTCTCCTCCCCTCACGGCTCCCCCGGCGCCACCGACATCTGCGTCGCGTCCATCCCCAGGTCGCGACCGTCGCTCGCCGACGCGATCGCCACGATATTCCCCAACTGCGTCGGATCAAGCAAATAGTCGCCGAGCGTCCGCAGATGCATCGGCCGCGTCGCCGGCGCGATCCGCTGCCACGCGATCGGCAGTTGCCTGGCCTGGCTTTCCCGGTCCTTCCAGATCGCCAGCCAGTCGTTGAATTCCTTGTTCGTCCCCGAAAGCGGCGTATCTCCATCCGCGCCGGTCCGCCACAGGCTCAGCACGTCATACACGTTCCGCTGCCCCCGCCAGAAGAAAATCGGCGGCGCCTGACTCAACGGATTGATCCCCACGTGCTCGATGAGCGCCCCGCTCCCGCTCACCTGCACTAGGCTGTCCGCTAGACGCACGTTGGTCGGCAAGAAATAAACCGACGGCCCTGCCGCCGCGAATCGACACATCCCCCGCGGCACGATCATCGTCAGATGCCGCAGGTCGATCTCATTCTCCGCCTCCGCGGAAAACGGCATCAGCGCCCCCTGCGCCTCGAACAGCCGCCCGCTCAGCGCCACGAGCCCGTTGTCCCACGACAGCGAAAACGGCCACAGGTCAGGCGAAGCCAGAAACGTCGCCTCGCCCCGCGCCAGGCAGTTCTCTAACTCAATCACCGTCGGGTCGATCACCTCATCCGCATCGCTCGGCGGCATCGCGCTCGTGGCGAAGGGCGACGCCAACGTCATCATCGCCGCCCGCACCACGCTGCTCCGATCCCACGCCAGGTCGCGCACCGTCAGCGAGCAATTCCGCAGTACGATCCCCTCCGCCGCCTGCAACTCAAACAGCGAAATCCCCGTCCGCGGCGAATCCCCGTCCAACTCCACCTCCAGCGCGACGTCTACCACCGTTACTCGCCCGCCGGAAACCGAGATCATCCCACGCTCGCCGTCCGGAATCTCACTCGAAGGCCGGAATACCAACGCCGGCGAGTACCCGCGCGGTGCGCGGATCGTCAAATTCTGATTCGCGATCACCACCGGGCGCTCGGCATTGCGGCCGTTGAAGTGCAACTCAATCACGTCCCCCGACCGCGCCATGCTGCACGCCGCGAACAGACTCGGAAAACTCTGCTCGGCGACCCCGGTCGGATCAACGACCAACACCCCGGCGCGCGGCATCGCGGCGACTTCGGATCCCTGATTCGCATTCGGCGAAGTCGGCGGCGCATCGCTGGTCGCCCCTGTGTCGTTCGGCGGCACAGTCGCGGTCCGTGGACCCCGTTCCGGCGTCACCGACTCCCGCGTGGCGCCATTGTCCTCGCGCGTGTCGGGTCGCGTGCCAGCCGGGTCTGGCGGCGCTTCGGCAACCTCCACTTCGGAAGACGTCTCGCGCTCCGCCGAGGGCGTCGACGCCTCGACCGCCCCAGGCGCCGGGCGCTCGATGATAATCGCCTCGCTGCGGCGTCCCGACCATGCGTAGTCGAGCCCCACCACGGTCAACACCAGCACCGCCACGGCCGCCACCCACGGCCCGTGCCGATCGATCCACCGCGACGTCGCCGTCGGGCCGTTGATCCAGATCACCCCCGAAGGACTCCCCGACCGCAGCCCTAGCCGCTCTCCCACGAGCAATAAGTCCGCCACCACCTCGCGAGCGTCCTGATAGCGCGACAACGGGTCCTTCGCCATCATCTTTCCCACGATCGCCGCCACTTCCGCCGGCACTTCCGGGTTCAACTCGCGCGGATCGGGCGCCGCATCCCCCTGGTGCTGCAGCAGCTTCTGCAACACCGTCCCTTCGGGATAAGGCGGCCGCCCCGTCAGCATGTAGTACAGCGTGCAGCCGAGCGAATAAATGTCGCTTCGCACGTCCGCGAACCGCGGATCCCGGGCCTGCTCCGGCGAAATGTAGTCGAACGTCCCCAGCGTCACGCCGCTCGCCGTCAAGTCGTCGTGCGGTTGATCGGTGAGCCGCACCCGCGCCAGCCCCATATCGACCAGCTTCACGTGCCCCTGCGGACCGATAATTACGTTCGACGGTTTGATGTCGCGATGCACTACGTCGCGCTCGCTGGCATGTGCCAAGGCCTCCGCGAGCTGCAACGCATAGCCGACCGCCTCAGACGTCGGCAGCCGCTTGAATTCCAGCACCAGGTCGCGGAGGTTGATCCCCTCCACGAACTCAAACACAATATATGCCAGCCCGTTCGACTCGCCCGAGTAATACACGCGAGCGATATTCGGATGATCGAGCCGCGCCGCCGACCGCCCCTCGTTCTGAAAGCGCTGATACGTCTCGGGATCGCTGAACTTGTCCCGCGCGAGCACCTTGATCGCCACCGAGCGATCGAGCACCTGGTCCCGGGCCCGAAAAACCGCCCCCATGCCGCCGCCACCGACGAACTCCTCCAGCACAAAATGATCGAGCGACGCCCCGACGAGCGACTTACCGATCGCATACCCAGGGCTTTCCGCCAGGCCGTCGGTCGTCGAAAGGGGAGGCCGCGCCGAAATATGCGTGGCGTCGCTGGAGTGCCCCTGCACCGGGCGAATGCTCGAGCCAACGGTCAGCTCATTCCCGTCGGGCGGTTGCTGCCGGCGCGAAAAGGACGACCCAGCGGATTCAACCTGCGATCCCATCGGGGAGCCAGCGCAGACGGTCTTGTTGGCCGAGACCCACGTCGTTAGCGACGTCCCGCCAACGGCGGAACGTCACGCCTGACGTGCGAAGGCGCGAGAGGAGAAACGCGCACATCAAGGGAATCCGCCGCGCCCCTCGCGGGATATCGCTATCCCGCGAGGCGTCGCCGCTCATTCCAGCATAAGCGCGATTGCGAAGAGAGTCAACCGAAAGCAATATGCCTACGCAAGTTACGCCGAAACCCGGCGATTCCGAAACCGCGCCAACGCCAGGCCGGCGAGGCCCAATCCCGCCAAGGCCAACGTGCTCGGTTCCGGCACCGGCTGGATGAAAATATTGTCCACCGCCACGTCGTGGTCCGAGAAGCCAAAGAAGAAGCCCGGCACCAATGTGGTGAACGCCACTTCGTCCACGCTCGCGAGCACGCTCGCGAACGTGCGATCCTCCGGCAACATCGGCTCGAACGTCTCCGGATCCTCCGCACCGAACCCACCCCACCCGGCCGGCAGTTCCGTAGCGGAAGTGTCCGCGATCGTCACGCTCCAGCTGTGCCAACCAGGGTCCTTAGCGTCGAGCGTCCCCAGCTTGTACCACACGCTCGTCCACGGATAGCCGCCCGAGGGATTATCAAAATCCCGCAGCTCGATGATAAAGTCCCGCGTCACGTCCATCCCAAAGAAGTTCAGATAGTCCGTGTACACATCCAAGCCCAGTTGCACCGCGGGCAGCGCCGTGT
>CAZUBB010000116.1:8715-14201 GCA_964618485.1 uncultured Pirellulales bacterium | reverse complement strand
GGGCGGCGCGGCGCTTGGCGCTCGGCGATGTTCCGTCCGGTGACGCGGCGGCACATCTCGATCACTTCCCGCACCGAATAGCCGCGTCCCACGCCGAGGTTCATCGCCTGCGCCTGGTGATCGGCGAGTTGCTCTAAAGCCAGTACGTGCGCCGCGGCGAGATCTTCCACATGGATGTAATCGCGCACGCAAGTGCCATCGGGGGTGGGGTAGTCGTCGCCGAACACCAGGATCGCTTCGCGCTGCCCGAGCGCCACTTGCAGGACGAGCGGAATCAGGTGCGACTCCGGCGTGTGATCCTCGCCGATCGCGCCGCTTTCGCTCGCCCCCGCGGCGTTGAAATAACGTAGCGCCGCGACGCCCCAGCCATACGCCCGGGCAAAGTCCGCCAGGGCGCGTTCGATGGCGAGCTTGGTGAAGCCGTACGGATTCACCGGCGCGAGCGGCGCGTCTTCGGAGATCGGCACAACCTCCGGCTCGCCATACACCGCGGCGGTGCTGGAAAACACGCAGCGCCGCACGCCGGCTTCGAGCATCGCGGAAAACAGCGACAGCGAACCGCCGACGTTGTTCGCGTAATACTTCCGCGGATCGACGACGCTTTCGCCCACGAGGGTAAACGCGGCGAAGTGCATCACGGCACCGATGCGCCGCTCGCGCAACAGCCCCGCCAGGCGTTCGGTATCGTGCAAGTTCCCCACGACGAGCCGCTCGCCGGGAACCGCAGCGCGGTGCCCCTGCGAGAGGTTGTCGTAGACGGTGACTTCATGCCCCGCGGCCAGCAAGCGGCGCACCGCGTGACTGCCGATGTAACCCGCGCCGCCGGTGACGAGTACGTTCATCGTTAACTTTGTTCCGTTTCTCGATGCTCGATTTGCGACCGGGCCGAACCGCCGAAAGAACCAAGCGGCCATCTTGTGAAAGCGGCCGTAACTCCGGGCGCTAACGCTTTCGGCTCCACCCGTCCAACCTCACTCGGCCCGGGTCACTTCGATGCCAAAGCCTGTGATCGTCAGTTCCGAAGGGAGGATGCCGGTTTCCACAAAGGTGACGGTCAAGGTCGCATCGTCTTTCTTCAGCGAGGCATGACCCAGGTTCGCGTCCTGCGTCAACTGTTCCTCTTCCCAGCCGGCGTCCGTGAGCTGCTTGCGAATCGCGTCGAACGCCTCCTTCGCCTTTTTCGCGCCCACCTGGAACGAAATCTCGTTGGTCTCGACTTCAATGTTTTCCGCGCCGCGCGGGATGGTGATCGCCACGGTCGGCTTGGGGCGAGACGCTTCCTCCTCCATCTCCTTCCGGCGGCGCTCTAGCTCCGCTTTGACCTGGCGATCGATCTCGGCGACCTCCGCGGCGGTTTGAAACTTGAGCTCCGCCCGGGTTTTGCCGTCGACGACCGAAGTCTCGAGTTCCATCAGGTCCATCGACTCGTTGCGGAAGATGAGCACCTTCTTCCAATCGATCTCGACCGGGTTCTCCGTCGTCGCCGTCCAACCGAGCGGCGTCAAGGTGTCGCGATAGTACTGCCCGAGTTCCTGCTCACTCTGGTTAATGTCGAACATCAGCGTCTTTGTCGAATCGGAATACTGGGCGTCGATCATCTCCGGCGGCCCCGGCAGTTCGGCCGACAATTGCTCGGAGCTGAAGCTGATCATCGTCTTCCCTCCCTGCGCCGGCGCCGCGCCGATCGTGGCCAGGAGCCGCACGGCGTTCTGCCGGAAGTAACGCGTATCGCCCGCCGCGCCGTAAGGGATCCAGCCCTGCTCCTGGAGCAGTTTGCTGATAGCCTCGGCCGTTTCATCGACCGGTTTTTCGGTGAGGAAGAGCGTATTCGCCGGGCCGGAGTAGAACAACTTGCAATCGGCCGGAACCGGCAAGCGGCTGGTGTCGACGTTGCCGTGATTGAAGATATAGACGTTACTGCGCTCGTCGCCGTCGGCTGCACCGGACTTGGACACCGAAACCGAAACCCGCTGACCGTCCCGCGCGAAGGAACCGCTGGCATACTCCGCCGTCACGGAACTATCGGGCTGCTCTTTGAAACCCAGGTCCTGGAGTTTCTCGCGTTGAAAGGCGTAGATGTCGGCGACCTCGCCGCGCGCGAGGTACGTCAAATCGCCCAAGCGACGCGGTCCTGGATTTTCAGCGCCTTCCATCAGCGGAAACGCTGTTAAGTCGAACGCCGCCTTCGCCTCGGCGACCGTCGCTGGCGTAGGGACGGGCTCCTGCGCCGCGGGCGCATGAGCGGCAGGCTCGTTAACTACCGGCGCGGGCGCATCAGGCGCGGTGGTTGCTTTCTGGGGCTTCTCCGCGGTTGACGGCGCCGGCGCAGCGGCCGGTGGCGCGCTAGCGCCGCACCCGATGAGCGTGGGTGCGACCATTGAACTCACGACAAACGCCGCGAGTCGAGCGAATCGACTTCGAGATCTCATATTCAACGCCATAGAAGCTCTCGGCCTCAACGGGATGCAGGAATGATGCTACCGAACGGCCGCCGCATTCTCCCGCGACGCATCGGCCTTGCACAGGATTTCCAGGATTTCCTCCGACGTCGCCGCCGTTCGCAGAAGGTCGCGGGTCTCCGACTGGCGCATCGCGTTCGCAATGCGTCCCAGCCAATGCAAGTGTAGGTCAGGGCGATCGGTCGGCGTCACCAACAGAAACACGAAAAAGACCGGCTCGCTCGCCTCGCCGCTGAAGACGATCCCCTGCCCGGAACGACCAAAGGCCGCCACCGGCGCCGAGAGTTTCGGGCAACGGGCATGTGGGATGGCGACGCCGAATCCGACGTGCGTCGACAGGCGATGTTCCTGTGCGATTAGCAGGGCTTCGACGTCTAAATCGCTCGGCAGTCGGTGACGCGGGATTGCAGCCGCAAGCTCGGCAATCGCCTCGTCCGCCGTGCTGGCCGATAACTCGGCGATGATCGCACCGGAGTCGAAGACCGAGGCAAAGTCCTCCTCGGTTTCTCGAGAGTACTCATCCTCAATCTTGCCGACGACCTGCTCGAGAATATCTTCGAGCGTTACGACGCCGAGCGGTGCGCCGGCGTCGCGTACCAGGCAGATCGTCGCGCCTTCGCGTTGCATGAACCGCAGCGTGGTGTCGATATCGTCGTCGGGCCCCACGGTCTCCAACGGGCGCACGAGACGCGACCAATCGCCGTCCCCCTCCGCGATTTCCCAGATCAAGTCCTTCGCCAGCAGATAGCCGGTCGGCTCGTTCGATTGTGGCGGCACTACCGGCCAGCGCGAAAAACGCCGCTCGGCGACTTTGCGCCGCACGGCATCGAGCGAGTCTTGCGGCGACAAACGGCTCACCCGCGCCCAGGGGATCATGATCTCGCGCACCCGCCGGGCATCGAGATGCGAGACGTTTTCCAGAATCAACCGCAAGCGCAAATCCTGCAAGGTGCGATCGACCGTTTCGCGGCTCGCGCCGGTATCGCTGAGCACGAGCCTCGCCAGCGATACGGCCGCCTCGCCCTCTTCAAAGACCGCCGAAGTGGCGCCGGCCTGTTCCAATTCATCGCGCTCCGCCAGGTAATGCGCGCGCACCAGGATGCGCAGTGAGGAGTTCAAGTACCGCGCCGACGCGACCACCGCCGTTCGCACCTGCGTTTGCGGCAACGTGACGATCAGGTGCGACGCCCGCTCGACGCCAGCCTGCTTCAAGATCTGCTGGCTCGAGGCGTCGCCATAGATCGCGGCGCGCCCGGCGCGCGAGAGCTCGTCGACCGTGTCGAGGTTCAGTTCAATGATCGACGTTTCCAGGCCGGCGTCGCGCAAGAGCTGATCGACGGAGCGCCCTACCGGTCCATAACCGACGACGATCGCGAGTCGTTTCTTCGTAGCGATCGCGCTTTCAATGCGCTCTTCCGCCAGCTCGTTCGCTGCCAGCGCTCGGCGTTCGGAACGTGCGTTCAGCATGCGCCACAGCCAGGGAATCTGGCTCAGCCGCCGCTCCATCGCGGGCACGTTGCGGAACAGCATCGGATTCAGGGAAATGGACAAGATCGCCGTGCCGATGATCGCGTTTTGGCCCGCGGCTGGCATCAGCTTGTGGTGCCGCGCCAGTTCGGCCAGCACGAAGGAAAACTCGCCGATCTGCGCCAGGCCGATCGCCACGGTGAGCGCCGTGCGGGCGGAGTGCCCCAGCAAGGCCACGATGCCCAGCGCGGCCAGCGGTTTGGCCAGCATGACGATCGCCAGCGCCGCTAAGACCATGCCTGGCGATTTCACAATAAAGGACGGATCGAAGAGCATGCCGACCGACACGAAAAAGAGCGCGGCGAAGGTGTCGCGCATCGGCAAGGCGTCGGCCGCGGCCTGGTGGCTGACCGGCGATTGCGCGACGACCATTCCGGCCAGAAACGCACCGAGCGCCATCGACGCTCCGAAGAAATAGAACGAGGCCGCGGCGATGGCGATCGAGAACACCAGCACCGTCAGCGTAAATAATTCCCGCGAGCGCAATCGGGCCACGCGCGACAATAACCACGGGATCACCCTGGCCCCGGCCACGAGCACGATCGCCACGAGCAGCGCCAACCTCGCGAGGGCTCCACCAATGGAAGAGGCGAGTTGCGCACCGGTGAGTTCCTTATCGCTGTCTCCCAACACGGGAATCAGCACCAGAACGACGACGGTAAAGATATCTTCAACGAGCAGCCAGCCGACCGCGACGTGCCCCTGTGGCGTATCCAAGACCCGTGCGTCCATCAGCACGCGCATCAAGACCACGGTGCTGGCGACGGCCATCGCCATGCCGACGACCATGCCTGTCTTCAGGGGAAACCCGAACCAATGAAAAACCAGCATTCCGAGCGCCGTGGCCACCAGGCTCTGCACGATCGCACCCGGAATGGCGACCCCTTTCACAGCAAGCAATTCCTTGAGGCTGAAATGCAGGCCGACGTCGAACATCAGCAGGATCACGCCGACCTCGGCCAACTGTTGGGCGAGCGTGATGTCTGCCTCAAAGCCAGGCGTATGCGGACCCACGAGCATTCCGGCCGCCAGATACCCGACGATCGGCGACAATCCGAGCCGATGTGCTAGCAGTCCTAGCAGCCAGGCCGCGGTAAATGCAGAGGCAATCGTCGTAATCAGCGGAAGATCATGCATGCCCGGATAATACTGGCCATGCACGGCAGCGCAAACCGCGAAAATCCGCGGGCAATCAGCCTTACTGAGAGCCGGAAACGACAGCGCCCGGAGTGAATCTCGCGCGGCGATTGACTAGCCGAACAAGCGCCGCGAGCTCTTGCGAGCGAAGGCGTTATCGCGGTTCGCATCGGTCCAGTTGGCGAAGACCGCGTCCGCGGGGGCGGCCGATTGACGCGGGCGTTTGCTATCGCCGCTCCGGCGCCGATCGGCGCTGCTCGGTGCGGGGGTAAGCGGCGGCGCGATCTGATTCTGCAGCGGCGTCGCTTGCTGGGGCGAGGCGAGCGGCGGCCGTCGCGAGTTCAGTAAATTGATCGTCATCAG
>CAZUBB010000116.1:0-8705 GCA_964618485.1 uncultured Pirellulales bacterium | reverse complement strand
AGCGCGTCGAGCGGCGTGACGCGATTGTCGCCGTTGACGTCGAGATAGGGCGGCGGCGAATCCCCGTCGGCTGGCGGCGCTAGCTCGTGCGGGCCAAATTTATTGAGGTGATTGATGATGATCAACGCGTCGAGACCGGTCACCACGCCGTCGCCATTGACGTCGTACGGGTTGTTGGGGTTCTGCCAAGGCCGCGCCGCTTCGAGGCCGATTCCCTGAACGTTGAACTCGAATGGCGATTCGTCGCCATCGTCCGTACGGATCACGACGGTCGCCTGGCGGAGACCGGTCGCGGCCGGCGAAAAACTCAACGTGAAGGTCAGGCTGCTCTGCGGGCCGATATTCGCCACGGGGTCGAACTCGACGCTGAACTCTCCTGGCTCCCCGCCGACGACTTGAATCCCCGGGTTCTCGAGAAACCACAACCGGCCCATGCCGATGTTGTGGACGACAAACGTCTGCGTCAGCGTACCTTCGTTGATGACGGCGTTCCCCAGGCTGGTGCCGTCATCTTCCGAGGGGTCGGCATCCCCGTCGACGATCGAAACGCCTTTTCCGCGGACGTCAATCTCGCCGCGCGGTGCGATGAAATCAACTTGCTGGAAGAACACTCCCTCGTCATCGCTCTGGTCGCCACTTTCGTCTTCGTGCTGATCGCCGTATCCGCTCCAGGTGACGACGGCGTCGCCGATTGCCGAAAGCCCAACGCTCGGCGCGAATTGATCGCCGGCCAAGGTCGAGTTCACGAGCGTTTCGCCGCCCACCGGCTCACCGAGCTGATCGTAGGCCTGCAGAAAGACGCCGCTGGCGTCCTCTTGCCCCGGTTGATCGCCGCTACCGCTCCAGGCGACGACGAAGCTTCCATCCGGGGCCACTGCGACGCGACCAAAGTGCTGATCGCCCGTCACGCTTGTATTGACGCGGAACGGCGCGGAATCGCGGGGATTACCGCCGGGTGCGAAGCGCCGGGCGTAGACGTCGCTCGAAATCACGGAACCGGCGACGAACTCATCTTGCGTGAAGGCGACGACAAAGCCACCATCGGCGCTCATCGTCAGCGAAGGCCAACGCGAATTGAGCCCCGGCTCCGCCGCGATCACTAAAGCAGATCCCTCGTCGCTTCCGGCGGCATAGTGCTGCCCACGGATTTCGTAGGTGCCGTCGTTCGGATTCGCCACGCTCCAGGCAATGGCCAGTTCGCCGTCTTCGTCGATCGCCACGGCCGGGGATTCGGTGACCCCCGCGCCCGCAAATACGCGGACATCGGCAGGGTCAATTGCCTCCCCGTCGGCATTGTAGCGGCGCAGCCAGACGCCGGCCTGGCCGTCGGAATCGCTGCCGACCCAGGCCAGGGCGATGTTACCCTGGTCGTCGGTGGCCACGGTGACCTGTGTTTGTGCGCCGGCGAGGTCGACGTTCACCTGCCAGGGAGTGGAATCCAGCGGCTCGCCGTCGCCATCGAAGCGGCGGGCGAAAACAGCATCGGTGCCGTCGAAGGGCGCGACGCAGGTCTCGTCTAAACTCGTCGAGCAACCGCGATCGTACCAGGCGACAACGACCCCCCCGTCCGGGAGTGTCGCGGCGACTGCGCTATTCTGGTCGCCCGTGCCATCATCATCCACGGCCACGAGGTCGTTGGTGAGCGCCGGAGTGCGGTCGGAGTCGAAGCGCCGCAGGTAGACCTCGTCCCCTAACTCGGCTTCGCCGTGGCTGGTGTAAGCGATGGCAAAACTGGAATCGTCATGGACGGCCACGGTGGGGGCCGCTAGCGGGGCGAGGCTTTGCGCAAATGCCGCCGCCTGGTCTGCCGGAGCGACCCTCGTTTCGAAGCCGAGCCGTTCGCCGCTGAGCAGGTCCCGCCGCTCCAGCGCCTCGATGGAAAGCCTAATGGCGCGGAGTATCGCGCTCCCCGACGGTCGGGAATTCAGCCTGCGAAGGCGGGGGGTGGGCTGGGATTGCATGGTCCGTCCGTCGCCGTCTCTGTCCTGGCCGCGCAAGTTGGTTTAGCAATCGTTCGTCGGCGTGAACCTCATCTTAACCATTTCCTGCGCGTTTCGCTCGCCTTGCGCCGCCGGCGGGCGAGGAGCAATCGCTTCCTGCGCGCAGGGCTTCCCCTCGGCGCGGTTAGACGAAGCAACCGGGAGGAAAGTTCCCGCGATTTTTTTTGGCCCCGATTTCGGCGGTGCGACCGCTCCATTTTCCCCCGCATGTGCCAGTTGCGCCAGTCATTACCGGGTGAAGCACAACGGCCAATTCACCCCCAGGGCGCCGGCCGAAAAACGTGTTGGGAACAGCCAGCTTGCGCACTCGGTCACGGAACGACCCCCACGATGCATCCTGATTTTTTGCCGAATTATCGCAGCCCTGACGGCAGCGGTCCCTTGGACCTGGTGGAAGCGACCGAGTGGCGTCGCGGCGAGGTCATCACCGGCCGCCTTCGTTCACGGCGCTCCGGGATGGAATTCCCCATCGAGGGTGGGGCTCCGCGCCTGATCCTCGATGCGGAAATGACGCCGCGCCGGGCGGTCGATCAGCGGCAGATTGACGACTCGGACCGCAAGATCGAGCGTTGGATCGCCGAAGGGACGCTCTCCCCGGAACTCAACGAGGCGATCCGGGTCCACGAAGAGGAAAAGGTCGCCCGGACGGAGTTCCTTTTCCAGGCCTTCGACTACGACGACCCCAGCGAGCGCTATGTGCTCGACCTGGGTTGCGGCGACCCCTCGCTGACGCTGCGCTTCGCGCAACTCGGCTTCCGCTGCTTCGCGCTCGATTTCGCACCGTATCGGCTGTGCGAAAACGGCGGGCAGTACATCGATCGCAGCGGCATCCACTTCGAGCGCGTCGTGGCGCTGATGAGCCGGCTGCCGTTTCCCGATCGGCTGTTCGACCTGGTGTTCGTCAGTGCCGCCTTGCACCACGCCACGCCGAACTGCGAAGCGGAGTTCGAGTGGTACAACCCCCGCAACATGTTTGACACGCTGCGGGAAGTCAAACGCGTGCTGAAGCGGCACGACGAAGGGGGACGCTTCATCGCCGCCGGCGAAGGGGTTTATCCCGACGACATGCCGGTTTCGGAGCGTCCGCTGGAAAAGATCGCCAAGGTGAACGGCTGCTACGAATCGCACTACACGATGGCGGAGTATCTCTCGCAGTTCAAGGCCGTGGGGATGTACCCCATGTTCTTCGCCAACCAGCTTGACCGGCGTCTCTACATGGACGCCTATCTCCCTGACGGCACACGCTATCCCTTCCTGAAACCCGACAACAACGTCACGCTCGACCGCCTTTGGGAATTCCGCCACCACTGCCGCCGCAACGTGCCCAGCGGCGCGATGCACCGCATCCTGCCGGACTGGATGCACTTCCGCAAACTCTACCCCTGGAAGCTGGCGGAACCGAGCACGTGGCTGCCATCGGCGCAGGCGTACTGGCGGCTGCGCCGCACGGCGTAAGGAGCCGGTAGATCGTAGGGCGGGCCGATGGGGCGGTGTGGCCGTGTTCCGCGATAGCAGCGCGGCAGAATGCCACGGCAAGCAACACGATCCGCCAAGGCCGGCCTGCGCGCCGCGGCGGGTCTTTCCTGGTGGCTGCGGAAACCGTTTTGGTAACGCGGATCGTTAACGCGGATAGCGCCTTCTCGCCCGCGCGACCCGCCCTACGTCCTGCCGCCACCCGCCCTACGTCCTGCCGCCACCCGCCTTCCGCCTGTTCCTACGCTGCCGCTTGGCGTTGCGTCGCGAGCTCGATTCCGTCGGCGTGGAAGCGGCGGACGATTTCGAAGTTCACGCGTTCGCTGAAGGCGCTGAAGCGGCCTCCCTCATGCGGCGGGAAGTAATACGTCGTGACCGTGGGCGGGTTGTTGGGATCCATGCCTTCGTGATCGGACAGGATCTCGCGGACGATCTCGACGGCGCGCTCGACCTTTTCCGGCGGAGTGCCGGGGAACAGCCGCAGGTTGAACTGTCGGCGTAAATGCGGGCGCTTGGCGATGTTGAGAATCGTCTTGCCGGCCAAGTCGCCGTTGGGAATGGTGACCAGATGCCCCTCGACGGTCCGCAGACGCGTGGAGCGGAAGCCGACCGCCTCGACGCGTCCTTCCTGAGAATCGACGCGGATCATGTCGCCGAGTTCAAACGGCCGATCGCTGAAGATCATCACCGAGCCGAAGAAGTTCTTGATCGATTCCTGTGCGGCAAGGCCGACGGCGAGACCGCCGACCGAGACGCCAGCGAGAATCGTGGTGAGTTGGTCGCTATTATCGGTGTCCTGGGCGATTTTCACGGTCGCAGCGAAGCAAATGCCGGTCCGCAGGATCGTTTTCACGACGGGAAGCAACATATCGTCAAGCCGACTGTTGGTTCTGCGAGTAAATCCAGCCAACCAACGCTCGACGACATCGACAAGCCTCCAGGCAATGTAGCCGCCGACAATCGTTCCCAGGACAACGAATGTCGTGCGGGCATCATCGCGGTATTCTTTGCTGATCCGAAGAAACTGGGTGCCGAGGAAAATCCCCAGGGCAATCGTGCCGAAGCGAGCGCTGCGGCTGATGGAATCGCACGTCGCGCCCACGAGCGACTGATTCCGACCGCGGAAGACCGCGGCCATTCGAGCTAACGCGTATTGCAACACCTGGCCGGCGATCGTGGCCAAGTAAATGGTGAACGCGAGTCGCAGGTAACCGCCGATCGGATTTTCGAGCAGTACGTAGTCGAGCTTCAGGAACTGCAAGCCGACGTAAGCGCCGAGAATGATCGCTGCGCGTGCCGTGTGCTTCAACACCGCTTCGAGCACTGTCGCGGCCACCGCCCGTTGCATTTCGCGCAGTCGCACCGCCATGCGAGCGAGAACGGAACGTAGCGCTTCGCCCAGCATGTTCGCCGCCAACAGCGCCGCGAAGAACGCTCCGTAACGGTAGAGTTCGTTCCCCAGCAGCGGGTAGTTCAGTCCGGCGCCAAGTTGTTCGTTCCACCCGTCCAGCGTTTGCAATACGGGCTCCGCCGCCGAGACGGCGCGAGGCCAAGCCAGGAAACACAACGCGGTGCAGCAACCGATCCAGCGCGCCATCTGGCCGCTCCTTGGAATCTCGCGCGCCCGTCGACTTCGCATCACGAGAGGCGACGAGCAGGTCAACACGATCTCGCTTTTTGGACAATTCGGGGCGGGATATTGTCAAAAAGGTCGGGACGGTGCCAGATCAACTACCGACGCGCGCAATGCAGGGTGGCGAAGCCTGGGCAATTTAGGGGGGCGGTTTCTACTCGTTGATGCTCGACGGACGGTTATCGCGCCGTGAGTACATGGCGTCGAATCGCTTCTGGTCGAGCTTCCCTTCGACGTCCAACAACACCGCGGCGCGATCGCCGCCAGCCGCGGGATGCCGCCATTGCGAAGTGGCCGCTTTGACCGAGACCTGCAAGTCTTTCGGAGCGGCGAGGAAATCGAACTTGAACGCTTCATATCCTGGCAGGCTGCGCAAGCTGCGGGCCGCGACATAGCGGACGACGCCGTATGGATCGTCGAGCAAGCGCGCCAAGTACGGCGCCATCCAGTCCACGCCGGAGGCCGTCTGCGCTGGCTGCCAGCCGAGGTGCCAGGCGGCGATGATGCGCCGCGGAGCGTCCCCTTCCAGCAGCCACAACGCCGCGGCCGAAGTGGTTCGCTGCGCTTCATCGAGCGGCGCCGGCCTGTGGCCGAACCATTCCGCGAGGTGCGTCTGGGTCCAGGCCAGCGTTTGATCGAGGTGACAGAGATTGCAGGCGTTCGGAACCTTGGTCCTCAGCGCGGTTTCGAGGTTCGGGCCGACCATGTCGTGGGCGCGCACACCGCCGAGCAGCGCGTAGGCCTTGTACGGCATGTGGCAGTTCAAGCAATCGCTGCCGGCGGATGATGCGTCGTGGTGCGTGTGCTGTTCGACATTCCTTGTGTATTCCGCGCCGTCGTGGCATTGCGTGCAAGCGGCGCTGCCCGAGAGTCCTTCCTTGACCTGATCTTCGGGCGCGGCGTGGTGCATCGAATGACACGACAGGCACGACATTTCGCCGCGTTGAAAGCAGCCCGACTCGCGCATGGCGGTATACTCGCGCCCGCCGGCCAGAATCGTTCCGTCCTCCCACCAGCGATTGCGATAAAACCCTTCGTTGCGGTAATACTCGGCCCACTCCTCGGCGCTGCTGTCGTGTCGCGGATGGCGGATGTAATGGCGGTAGGCGTGGAGGTCGCCGCCGGGCCGAAACTGAATTCCTTGTTCCGCGTAGAGCATGGCTTGCTGTTCGTCTTTTGCCACGAAGACGCCGTGACATTGGCCGCAGGCTTCGCTGGAGCGCTCGTGGCTGAGCTTTCGCAGGTCGACGATGGTCGCGTCATTCTCGGCCTTTGCGTCGGACGCCAATGCCGCCTGACTTTCCTGAAAGCGAACGTGCTCCTCGGCCGGTCCGTGACAGGCCTCGCAGGAAATCCCCAGTTCGCCGACGCGGCTATCGAGCTGCCCGGTCTCGCGATTCAATCCCGGTACGGCCCCGGTGCTGTGGCAAGTGATGCAATGGTGATTCCACTGCGTGACGTAACGCAGGCGATCGTCGGGCGGGTCCATGAAGGCCGCCTCGCGCGGAATCCAACGCTGATCTTCCTTGAGAAAAATGAGCGGCAGCGTTTGCATCAAGCGCGGCCGGAATGGCAGCGAACTTTCCACCCAGTAGGTTTGGTAATGATGCGACCCCGTGGTCATTAACACGCGTCGTTTGACGAGCGGAATGTCTTCGATCCGCCCTTTCTTCCCGCGCTGGACGATGGCCTCCATTTCGTCGGGATTCGGCATCTCGGCCCAGAACGCGTCTCCCTCGCGGAACACGCGGTAGCTCACTCCTTTGGATTGGATCGTCTGGCCCTCGAATTTGCCCAGCACATTTTCCGGAAGAGCGAGCTGCGTCATTGACCGGTGGTACGACTTGAACCAGCTTGCATGTTCGCCCGGATGGCAGCCCGCGCACCGAGCGGACGAAACGTATCCGCCCTCGCGTTCCAGGTGAGGCACGTGTTCTTTGATCTGCGCTTCCACGGCCGATTTCGCGGCCGGCTCCTCGGCCGGCAACGGAGCAAGCAACCTGCAGGCCGCCGCCAGCAGTGCCGCGACGGCAACGACGACGTCACGCCGACGCGCCTTGAAGGCATTCTTGCCAACTAAACGGAGAGCCATACGATGAGGGCCGGACGCGGCGAGCGAACGAACGAATCAAGAAAAGGGAGCGATCCGCGACGGTGGACCGCCTGAGCCGCAGCCTAGTTGAGGCGACATAGTTGGTCAATTTCCCCCGGAAATTCGCACACGAACGATGCGCAATTCATACAATTGGCGTGCGCGTTACGCGGTTGTCGAGTAAGAGGAATTCGCCAGAATGGATGCAGAAACGGAGGACAGGTCCGATATGGCTTCTGCTGCTGCGGCTGCTCGTGATGCGCGCTCTGCGACCCCGTTTGCGGAGCTCTTGGCCGACGCCATTCGCGCGCGCGGCAATGCCGTCATGGTGGGGCTCGATCCCCGCGCCGAGCAGTTGCCGGTCGACCTGCTCCCCAGTTCGCTGGTCCGCAGCCCGGAACGCGTGGCGGCCGCCTACCGCGAATTCTGCCGTGGGATTATCGACGTGGTGGCGCCGCTGGTGCCGGTGGTGAAGCCCCAGGCGGCGTTTTTCGAGCAACTTGGGCCACAGGGGATGTCGGCCCTGGCGGATGTCATCGCGTACGCCCGCGAGAGCGGATTACTGGTGGTGCTGGATGGCAAGCGGAACGACATCGGCGACACCGCCGTCGCGTACGCCGACGCCTACATCGGCCCTCACAGCGCCTGGAAGAGCCACGCTCTGACCGTCAGCCCTTACCTCGGGGCCGACAGCCTGGAACCGTTCGTCAAAGCAGTCGATGAGCGCCACGGCGGGGTCTTCGTGCTGGTGAAGACCTCGAATCCGGGCGGCGGCATGCTGCAGGATGTGTCGGCCGATGGCCGGGCCGTTTACCAGCGCGTCGCGGAACTGGTGGAGCAAACCGCGGCGACGCGCGTCGGCCCGTGCGGGTATGGTCCGATTGGCGCCGTCGTCGGAGCGACGTATCCGGAGCAACTCGCGGAGTTGCGGCAGGCGATGCCGCATGCCTGGATTCTCGTCCCCGGCTTTGGCACGCAGGGGGGCACGGCGAAGGACGTGGCCGCGGCGTTCGACGAGAACGGCCTGGGCGTTGTGGTGAATAATTCGCGCGGAATCATCTTTGCCCACGCTCGCAGGGAATATGCCGCCCGGTTTGGCCCCGGCCGGTGGCTTGAAGCGGTCGAAGCGGCTACGCTCGATATGATCGCCCAGTTGCGCACGGTGGTTCCCGCCACGCGCTAACGGCGCTCGTTTTTGGCGTCTCCACCAAAGCTTTGTCCGCGCCGGCATGACCGCTCGCCCGTCACGAACTGCGCCCGCCACGAAGACCGGCTTCGCGCTCGCTTGGAATCCGCGTCATGGACTGCTCGCGGCCGCTATGGCCTCCCTCGTTGCGCGGGTGCTCGTGCCGAGTGAGTCAGCCGTGGACGACCTGGCGGGCGTTTTTTTTGCCATCGCCTGGATCGCCATTGCGGGCCTTACGGCGCTCGAAGGTTGGCGCGGCGCGGGACTTGCCTGGCGGCCGATGGGTTCCGAGGTTGCCATCCTGGCCCTGGCTTGCTGGTA
>CAZUBB010000115.1:2942-14242 GCA_964618485.1 uncultured Pirellulales bacterium | reverse complement strand
TCACTTCGACGGTCGGCGGATCGACAACCTGCCGCCGCGCGAGCGCGATGCGTTGCGCAACCAGCGCTTCGGAATGATTTTTCAGTTCTATCACCTGCTGCCGGAACTGACGATGCTGGAGAACGTCCTGGCGCCGCAGATGATCGCCGCTGGCGTTTGGAAGTACCTCCGCCAGCGCCGAGCGCTGCAGGAAAATGCCGCGCAACTGCTGGCGTCAGTCGGACTCAGCCACCGGCTGCATCACAAGCCGCGCGAGCTCTCCGGCGGCGAAATGCAACGCGCGGCGATCGCCCGGGCGCTGGTGACCGATCCCGAGGTGCTGCTGGCCGACGAGCCGACCGGCAACTTGGATCATCAAACCGGCCGCGAAATCCTGCACCTGCTCCGCTCCCTCAACCGCACGCGCCACTTGACGATCTGCATGGTCACGCACGACCTGTCGATCGCCCAAGAAGCGGACCGCATCGTCCGCCTGGCTGAGGGGCAGGTCGTCGAAGCGTAGTCGGTGCGATACCAGCCCGTAGCGCCAGCGAGGGAGAGTGGACGATGAATTCATGCAAAACATCGAACATGAGTCAACGCCCTCTCCCCCTCGCCGGCGCTACGGTTTAGTCTAGTAGCCATGCTCCGATCATGGCTGCAACCGTTCCGCGAGCGACTGCGCGCCCATTTCGCGCCGCAGACACTCGGCCAGCGCGGCGAAACTCTCGCGCGGCGGCATCTCAAGCGGCTCGGTTACAAGCTCGTCGGCGGCGGCGAGCGCGATTTTCTCGGCGAATTGGATATCGTCGCCGTCGACGGCCGCACCGTCGTGTTTGTTGAAGTGAAGACCCGCGCCACGCACGACGCGGGGCATCCGGCCGAAGCGGTCGACGCGGAGAAACAGCGCCGCCTGACGCGGCTAGCGCTCAGTTACTTGCGCCGGCATGGTTTGTTGAATCAGGCGACGCGATTCGACGTGATCGCCATTACCTGGCCGGAGAATGCAAAGCAGCCGCGGTTGGAGCACTTCCAAAACGCCTTCACGGCGACCGGCCAGGCTTCGATGTTCAGCTAGCGCCTCGGATCGCTCCTCCGGCTACAGCATTCGTCACTCCTCCGGAGAAAAACTCCCGGTCCGCCGTTCACGCTTTTTGCTGGAGTGCTCGCGCTTCTGCTTCAATCGCCGTTCGATCATCCCGCGCGTCGGTTTGACTTTTTTCCGCACGACCGGCCGCGCGGCGGCTTCGACGAGCATCTCGCGCAGTTTTTCCAGGCAATCTTCAATGTTGCGCCCCTGGTCGCGGTAGCGCTGGCTGACGACCAGCAGATCCCCATCGCGCGTCATCCGGCGGCGCTGTTGCGATTCCAGCCGAATGCGGATTTCCTCCGGTAGGCTAGGGCTCGACGCCACCGGCCAGCGGAGTGTCGCCTTGCTGTTGACCTTGTTGACATTTTGCCCGCCCGGGCCGGAGCTGCGCGCAAAGGTGAACGCGAACTCACTATGCGGGATGCGCACCCGGGAGTTCACCACGAGCAATGCGGCGGATGGTTCAGCGTCGTTCATGGTCGTCGTCTCGATTTCGGTCCATTATACTCACACCGGCTCGCCGCATTGGATCCGAGGACCCGCCGTGAATCCCCTCAATTTGCTGCTCGCGCTGTTCGCAACGATGTCGGTTGTTTCATCGGCCTGGGGCGAGGATTTCGTCGCCTTCGATCGGGCCCGGGACGATTCCCCCAGCGACTTGCGTACCCGGACCGATGGCGAGGACTGGCCCTGCTTCCTCGGCCCGACCGCCGACAGCAAATCCAAGGAACGCGGCATCTTGAGCCCGTGGCCAGCCAACGGACCGCCGCTCGTCTGGGAACGCCCCGTCCCCAGCGGGTACGGGATGCCGACCATCAGCCGGGGACGGCTGTTCCAGTTCGAGCGCGACGGCGACCTGGCGACGCTCGTCTGCCTCCGTAGCGAGACTGGCGAGGAGCTGTGGAGGTTCGCATACCCGACCGACTACGAGGACCAATACGGCTACGACAACGGCCCGCGTTGCTCGCCGGTCGTCGACGGCGGCCGTGTCTATATCTACGGCGCTGAAGGGATGCTGTATTGCGTCCGCGTCGCCGACGGCAAACCAGTCTGGAAGGTCGACACCGTCGCGCAGTTTAACGTGGTGCAGAATTTTTTCGGCGTCGGCGGCACGCCGGTCGTGTTCCAGGACGTGGTGATCGCCCAGGTCGGCGGGAGCTTGAAGGAGGACCTCGCCCTGCCGCCGGGGCAACTCGATCGCGTCTCCGGCAACGGCTCAGGAGTCGTCGCGTTTGATAATTACACCGGCAAAGTCCGTTACCAATTGAGCGACGAGCTCGCCAGTTACGCCGGCCCCACGCTGGTCGAGATCGGCGGCCGACCGTGGTGTTTCGTCTTCGCCCGCGGAGGGCTCCTCGGCTTCGATCCGGCGAGCGGCAGGCAGGATTTTCATTTCCCGTGGCGCGCGAAGATTTTGGAAAGCGTCAACGCCAGCAACCCCGTGGTTGTCGAAGACCAGGTGCTTATTTCTGAAACGTACGGCCCCGGCGCTGCGCTTCTCAAAGTGAAACCCGGCGGTTATGACGTCGTCTGGAGCGACGCCGATCGCAACGCCCGCAACAAGCGATTGCAGACGCATTGGAATACCGCGATTCAAGTCGACGGCTACGTCTACGGCTCCAGCGGCCGGCATCCGGACAATGCCGAACTGCGTTGCGTCGAACTCGCCACGGGCAAAGTGATGTGGAGCCAGCCTGGTTTGACGCGCTGTTCGCTCCTGCACGTCGACGGCCACTTCATTTGCCTCGCGGAGCAAGGGACGATGCTGCTGCTGAAGGTGAACCCGCAGAGATTCGAGGAAGTCTCCCGCGCGGACATTCCCGATCGGGCGGTCAAGGTTCCCGCCGGCGTGCGTCCGCCGTCGCTGCTGAAATACCCTGCGTGGGCCGCGCCGATCCTCTCCCACGGCCTGCTGTACGTGCGCGGCCGCGATCGCCTGGTCTGCCTGGAGCTTATTCCGGCGAAGCCGCGTTAGCGATCGGCGCGTAGCTGTCAAACATCCGCTGATGCGCCAGATGGCGCGCTGCGACCATGGCGAAAATCGTCACGCCCAGGAAGATCATCGCCCGCAGGCGTTCCTTGCGACCCGCCGCGCCGAACGCCGCGGCGGCCAGCGCCGGCAAGAGGCCGAAGGCCGCCAACAGCGATATTCCGAAGAGCAGCGTGGTTCCTATCTCGCCGCCGGTGAGCGCCGTTTGCATCGCCGTGGGACTGACGAACAACAGCCAGAGCCCGCCGAGGAGTTGCAGCACCGTCGGCACGAGCGCCAGCCAGCCTCCCCAAACGCTGAGGCGCGCCGCTTCGACCTCGGTCGCCTCGCGCCTGGCATAGCGACCGGCATGGGCCAGCAGCATCACTCCGGTTACCGCGAACGACGCCAGGATAAAGTGCAGCGTCCGCGCCAGTGTTTCCGGATCGCCCAACAGCGCCAGAAACGCGCCGCGATCGAGCGGAGGCTTGTTCCACAACTCGGGCCGCGTGCTAAGGACGCCGATTGCCGCGAACAGCGCCGGAAAATGATAGATGATGTTCGTGCCGGCCAGAAACGCCAGCGCCGCGTGCCACCGCCGCCCTGCCGATCGGTCCCAAGTCAGCAAGTAGACGAGCAGCAACACGTAAGAAAACGCCAGCTCGCCGATACCGAACCAGAATCGCGAGCGCGGGATCAACTCCGCCGCGCGCAGGAACGGTTCCGGCCGATGCAGCCACACCGCGCCGAGGACCAGCCCGCCAAGGACGACGCCGCCGGTCAGCCCCACCATCGACTGCATCGCCAGCCACTTGCCGGCGGACTTGGCAAGCACATCCTCGCGTCGCCGCGCGCGCCAAGCCAGCCACAGACAGACAAACGGTGCGGCCGTGGCGAGATTCACCGCGAGCAGATGCGCGGTGAGCAGCAGGATGATCAGTAAATCGAGAAGCGACATCAAGGAACAGTCGTTCGGTCGGCAGGGTAAGACAGTGACACCTTGTTAGTGTAACTGGCTGCAGTGCGACTCCGAAACCGGCACGACTGCTCGGGACCTGGCGGCTGACTTCGCGTGGTGTGTACGGTAAACTCGGTGAGAGTCGCGTTGCACACGGTAAGAGTGTGGGGGGGAAAGCACGATGAGCGAAGAAGCCAATGCCCAGCCGGCGGCGGAGGGGGCGCCGGAGTTGACGAAGGAGCTGCTCAAGTCAGCCTACAACGCGTTTAAAAAGCGGTGGAAGCTGACGGCGCTTGACCAGGAATCGCGCATCGGCCGCAGTCCGTTGAGCTCGGGGCAAAAATCATCCCTCGCTGGCATCCGCCCGCCGGATCAGTTTCCCATCGAGGCCTACGACGAGCTCGTGAAGCAGGGTCGTCTGAAGCGCTCCAGCATCGGTTTCTATTCGATGCCGTAATTCCAGCGACGCGAATCGCCGCTAATCGCATAGCAATTGCGACGCGACGGTTGTGCTTTTTTTTCGGATTTTCTTGGCGATTCTCGCCGCGGTCGGACATATTTCTCATGGAGTGAGCGATCGCCCGTGGCCGCCGGTGGCCGGGCGACGGCTCGCGAACGAGTAGGCCGACTTGCGACATCGCACACGCTGGACGAGGAATCGGACGGCCAGTTGCTTCGCCGCTTCGCCGAGGAGCGCGACGAACGGGCCTTTGCCCTGCTGGTGGAGCGCCGCGGAGCGCTCGTGCTGGGAGTCTGCGCGCGAATGCTCCGTAACCGCGCCGACGCCGACGACGCATTCCAGGCGGTGTTCCTGGTGGCGGCGCAGCGGGCCAGCGCGTTACGGCGTTACACGTCTCTCGCCGGCTGGCTGCACAACGTGGCGGTGCGCATCAGTCTGAACGTGTTGCGCGGGAACCGCCGCCGTCACCGGCAAGTGCAGGAGGCGGCCGAAGTGAGGCCCGAGATCGATCAATCCGAACGGCTCGAAGCACTGAAACAATTCATCGACGAAGAACTCGCGGCGCTCCCCGAGCGGTTGCGCGAGGTGGTCGTCTTGTGCGATCTGGAAGGGCGGACGCGCGGCGAGGTCGCGCAATTGCTCTCCATTCCGGCCAGCACGGTCACGAATCGCCTGCAGCGCGGCCGGGAGTTGATGCGCAAACGACTCGTTCGAAAAGGCCTTACCGTCGCGGCGGGGGGCGCGGCGGTCGGCCTCGTGTGGTGCGGGCCGGCGGCGCCCGCTGTTGCGGCGGATTTGGTGCGCGAAACGGTTCGCAATGCGGACGCCTTCGTCTGGGGAACGGCGGCGGCCCGCGCCACGTTAAGTACCCAGATCGTCACCCTCGCCGAAGGAGCCCTGCACGCCATGTTGCTCGCCCAGTGGAAAGTCGTCGTTTGTTTCGTCGCGATCTTGACCGCCTCCATGCTCGGCGGCGCGATGGCACCAAGTTGGTCGCCGTTGGCGACGAGCCCAGCCGTTGCTGGGCCGTATTTTTTGGATGACTTTGAGGATGGAAATTACGCCGATGGAAGCCCCGCCACCTGGGCGTTCGGCGGCTTTACGAACGGCGAGCTTCGAGTCGACGATGGAAGCTTTGTTCTCGACCCTTTAGTCGTCGGCGACCGACCCATTTCCGCTTATGTTATCGAGTCCAAAGAATTCCAGGACGGCATCCTTCGAACTCGCGTTCGGGTTGAGAATGGGGGATCGGAATCCGTCGGGGTCTTCGCGCGATCACCCGTCAACGACGCGATTCTAGCATCGATCCGCCCGGACGGTCTCTTGCGGATCACATTGTTTGTCGGCGGCTCCGGACAGGAACTCGCCAGTTTGGATACCGACTTGAACCCCGTGACGAATGATGTGAATCTGGAGTTTAAGCTCGATGGCAACTCTCTTGCGTTGTCGGCTTGGGCAGTCGGCGAAGCCAAGCCCGTCGTCCCCCAGGTGGTAGCTGACGCCAGCGCGTTCCCGGACGCTAAAGGCGAAATTGGCGTCTACTACACGCCTACCGGCGGCGGTGCCGCGCAGTTTCGCTTCTTCCAAGCCGTCCCCGAGCCGTGCACCAATTACCTCGCCGCGTCGATGATCGGCGTGGCCGGCTTTGGCCTCTTCTTTCAACGCTGGCGCCGCACTCGCTAACGCCACACGGATCGCCCCGCCCCAAGCCCCCAGTCCCCAAGCCCAGGGATGGCCCCCACGGACCCGGCGACCGTCCCAAGACTCGGCGGGGCCTTCCCTGGGATCACGCACAACGCCATCCCAGGGGAGGCCGCACCTGGTTGTTCGAGCGCAGTAGGTCCGTGGTGGCCACCCCTGGGCTTAAATGTCGGAGAGTTCATAGTTTGCGGTACGCGACCGCTTCGCCAAGCTTGGTCGACTCGAAGCGGTCGGAGATGCCGTAAAGATTTTCGGCCGCGCCGAGGAGCAGCCAGCCGTCGACGCCCAGAAACGCGTGAAACTGCTCGCAAAGCCGTCGGCGCGTCGCGTCATCGAAATAAATCAGCCAAGCAGGTCAGGCAAAGTCCATCACCGATGAGTATGCACCACCGCAAGAGTACCAATCAACCTCCATCGTCGCGCGGAGTCGGGACTGCCTGAGAAGGCGCGACCCCTTCAAAGGAGAACACCGGAGCGACCGAAGGCCACCATTGAAGACTTCGGGTTCAACTCCACACCGAACCGTTGCCTTCCGCCACCCCCCCCAAGAATTCGCGCCAAACGCAAGATCGACCGAAATGCCCGCGCGTGATCTCCCTGAAACATCACCGCGATAATCGGTTACGTGCAACACGAAAAACCGCGCCACTTGGCATAACAACCGAAATCAGCGTGCAATTTCGGGTAGTTTCGCGCGCCAGGCAATGGATTGCGCGAAAAACCCCCTCCCAGCGCGCCTCTTTCGCCCTCCAATCGGCTTTTGCCCTACCAATTGGGGCCCGGAACGTTATACTTCCCCTACCTGGTTTGCCGATTTCAATTGCGGCTTGCGGTTCCATGATGAATCCGTAGCGCTGTTTTTCTCTCGCCATCCCGGCTTGGTGGACCACCATCCTTTGGTCCATTTCTCTGCGGCCCGGAATCCTAGCCAGGGTCGCCGCCTTTTCCGTAGTGGATGGAAGCATGAGCAAAAAGCTCTACGTCGGTAATTTGAACTACAACGTCACCAGCGCCAGCTTGGAAGACATGTTCGCCGAGTTCGGCTCGGTCCGCACCGCGCAGGTCGTCACCGACCGCGACACCGGCGGCAGCAAGGGCTTTGGTTTCGTCGAAATGGCCGACGACCAGGCCGCCAACAGCGCGATCACCGCCTTGAACGACAAAGAAATGGACGGCCGGCGCTTGGTCGTCAACGAGGCCCGCCCGCGCGAAGAACGCGGCGATCGTTCGTCCGGAAGCCGCGGCGGATTCCGCAGCCGCCGCTAACCCGCCGCTACTGAACGGAACGAGAAGCGGTACCCTTCCGTCGCATCATCGCGACGCGGTCGAACCTGTCACCACGGGAGACGCGGCGATGTCGATCAAGAAACCAGTTCCGGCGCCCCAGGCTCGCCAGCGGCGCCTGTGTCCTGTTTGCAAGCAGCCTTCGTTCTCCGCCAGCGGCGCGCACCCACAGTGCCTGCAGCGGAGCAACGAGCTGCTCGCCAAGCAGCAGGCGACGCTGACCGTCGCGGCGGTCGTTTTGACGGTATAAACCAATCGCGTCCCGTGGGAATCGCTGAAGCGGTGAGCAGTCCATGAGCAAAGTGCTCGGTGAACCGACCCGCAGGGAAGCATTTTTGTCGCTGGTGCGACTGCAAGATCATGGCTGCGCGGTCCGCGACTCGCGGGAGCAAGTCGCGGCGATCTTTCACGTCGATGTGTCGCTGGTGCTGCTCATCGAACGCGAGGGGCTGCGTAAGCAATGGCCGCCATTGAATCGCGACTTCGCCGGGCCGCTGCCGCTGCCTGGCGACGACGCCGAGATGTCGATGCAATCAGGGCCGGCCGGCCTCGATTGATGCGCGCCGTTTCGAATCATTGTCTTACAAGGAAATTCGCCATGATCCCAGGCGCCGCACGACGTCAATTGCTCGCTGATTTTCACGAGCCGGTCCAACAGGCCCTACGCGACGCGGCGAAGACCGGCGCCGGCGGGTCCACGATGCTGTTACTCGACCTCCGCGACGAGCGCGCCCAGAAGATGGCCGCGGACGTCGCCGACCTCGAAACGGTCCGGAACGTCGTCGCCGCGGCCGAACGTGACCACACAGCGCCGATCCTGATTGCGTACGCGCCGTCGTTGCAGGCCGCCGCTTTGATGGAAGATCACAGTCGCAAGGCCAAACGCAAGTTCGCCGCCGAACTGCCGGCGAACCGGTTTCGCATGATCGTCGTCGGCAACGGCGGCATCACGTGGGCCGTGGGAGCAGTCAACGCCGACGGCCCAACCGGGCGCGTCGTGGGCTGACTCACCATTCGCCTCAACGGCACGCCGTCGTCAATCGACGGCAGAAAGCAGCGCACTATGTCCATGGAACGCGGCGCAGACCGCCTCATTTTACAACGTGTGACGTCTCAACTTGGTACGCGAGGCATCCGCAATCCCTGTCGCGTCGAGGCGACGGTCAAGAATGGCGATGTAACGCTCACCGGCACCATCCAGTACGAGCATCAGCGCAAGGGAGCGATGCAGGCCGCGAGCGGTGTGAACGGCGTCCACCGCGTGACCGATCGCATGCTGGTCAAACCCGTCGTCAAGCATTAAGCTCGAGAGTTCCGCCTCCCTTTTCGTGCCTCACCGTTTGAATTCCGCGTCCCCGGAGACGATCGATGGCCCATCAGAATCGCTTCAATCACAACCGCAAACGTCCTTCGCGTCCGGCCCGTTCCGCCGTCGCGGATGCGCCGGCCTTTGAAATCCCCGCCAAAAAGCCCCCCGTCGCACTCGGCAAGGCCTTTGTAATCCTGGAAGACGAAAGTAAAGTGACGTTCGAATATCGCAGCGGGGCCTGGGTCCCCTTTGGGCGCACCATCGCCCAACTCCGGGAAGAAGGCGAAGCCAAGGAGCTGCCGCAAAAGATCAACAAGATGACGCGCTACGAAGTGCGCTTGCCGCTCTCCTGATTCCTACCTCAAGGCCTGCACCCCTGCCACGCTTACCTCGCCCGCGGCGTCTCGTTGATTGCCGCCATCGCTCACCCGCTTCATGGATGATTTCGTGACGCACGGACAATCCGCGGTTCAGGTTTCGACGGCGGAACATTCTACGAAGGACGAGGCCGGCGCGCCGGAGGACGGCGAGGCATCAAGAGAATTGCGCCGCTCCCTGGCGACCTTTCGCGAGGGCCGCGCGGCGACAAGCATGCTTCAGCTTGCGGTCACGGCCGGCCTCTTTGGCATCGGTTGGGCTGCGATGTGGTTCAGTCTGGCGATCGGCTATTGGCTCGCCCTGCTCATCGCCATCCCCACCGCGGGCTTGTTGATGCGACTGTTTATCCTGCAACACGACTGCGGGCACGGCGCGATGTTCAATTCTCAGCGAGCGAACTGGCTGGCGGGAGCGCCGCTCAGCGCGCTCACGCTGACGCCGTTTCAATGTTGGCGAAGACAGCACGCCCTCCACCACGCCACGAACGGTCAACTCGATCACCGCGGCATGGGCGACGTGACCATGCACACCATCGCGGAATACGCCGCGCTGAGCGCCTGGGATCGCTGGCTCTATCGCGTCTATCGACATCCGCTCATCCTGTTCGGCATCGGTCCGATTATCTACTTCGGCGTGCTGCAGCGGTTTCCAGGCCGCGTGCCGGAATCCTGGAAACGTGAGCGCCTGAGCATTCATCTCACGAACCTGTTGCTCGCCGTCGTGTTTTGTCTGGGGGCCTGGGCCTTCGGGCCATCGACGTTTTTCAAGCTCCACCTGCCGGTCCTCGCACTGGCCGCGTCGGCCGGAAGCTGGTTGTTCTATGTGCAGCATCAGTTTAATCCGACGTACTATAGCCGCGACGAAGACTGGGACTATCATCGAGCGGCGCTCGAAGGCAGCTCCTTCCTCGACCTCCCGGCGCCGCTCCGCTGGCTGACCGCGAGCATCGGTTACCACCACGTGCATCACCTCGACAGCCGGATCCCCAACTACCTGCTGGCGGATTGCCATAGCGCAAACGAAGAACTGCAAACGGCCGAACGCTTGACGCTCATCGACGCGCTGCGCTGCTCGCGCTTCAAGCTTTGGGACGAAACCACCCAGGAACTCGTCACGTTCCGCCAGGCCAATCAACGACTACGACGTCGCAAGCAAACCTCACCGAGTACCAACGCAACATGCTGACCATGAAAGACATTGACTACGCCGCCCAAGCGGTCCTCACCGCGATCCAACAGAAATTCGGGCGCAAACACGATCTGAAGGACCTGAAAGTCGAAGCCAAAGAACGCACGATTCGCGTCTCGCTCGCCGACCAATATTTTGAAGGCACGCGCGACGAACTGATGATCGTCCTCCGCAAGGCGGAAGATCTCGCGGACTTCTGGTCCCCGGCCGAATAACACCGCCGGACTCCGCGCTGCGACCGGCTGTAGGAGACGTCTCCGACGCCGATGGCGCGAACGATTTCCGCCGTAGAACCGCTGTCTGACAGCCATTTCGTTCTCTTTTCGGCGACGGAGTCGCCTCCTACAGTCGGCCGCAAATTCGCCCCGCTTCGCTCATTCCAACTCTGGAAATCTCCGCGGCGCGATGCGAAACTAGAGGTCCTGCCCGGATTCTCTGCCTGTTTCACCCGGCCTCTAGGATCACGACGTGCGATCATTTTTTCCGGCGACGCTGTGCGCCCTGCTGGCGGTACCCCGCGCCCTGGCCGAAGAGGTTCCCGCGCCCGAGGAGCCGGTCGTCGTCGAGGCCAGCGACGAATACCGTGCGTCGATGCAATCGGTTCGCCTCCCGGAGGGCTTCCGCGTCGAACTCTTCGCCGCCGAACCGATGGTCGCCAACCCCGTGGCGTTCTGCTTCGATGAGCAAGGCCGCGTGTTCGTATGCGAAACATTCCGCCAAGGAAAAGGAGTGGAAGATAACCGTTCGCACATGGACTGGCTCGACGACGACTTGGCCGCACAAACCGTCGAAGACCGCCTCGCGTACCTGAAAAAACGGCTGGGCGACAAAGTCGTCAATTACACGAAACACGACGATCGGCTGCGGTTCCTCGAAGATCGCGATGGCGACGGAGTGGCCGATCATGCGACCGTGTTCGCCAATCGCTTCAACGGCATCCTCGACGGCACCGGCGCCGGCGTACTGGCACATCGCGGCAACGTC
>CAZUBB010000115.1:0-2932 GCA_964618485.1 uncultured Pirellulales bacterium | reverse complement strand
AAACTCTACTTCAGCGTGGGGGACCGCGGTTACAACGTCGTACAAGGCGAGAACCGCTTCGTGAATCCTGACTCCGGCGCGGTTTTCCGTTGCGACCTGGACGGCTACAACCTGGAAGTCGTCGCCACCGGACTGCGCAATCCCCAGGAGTTGGCGTTCGATCAGTTCGGCAATCTCTTCACCGGCGACAACAATTCTGACGGCGGCGATCGCGCCCGCTGGGTGCAAGTCGTCGAAGGCATGGACGCTGGCTGGCGGATGTATTACCAGTACCTGGGCGATCGCGGCCCCTGGAATCAGGAACAGCTCTGGCATCCGCGGCACGACGGGCAGGCGGCGTACATTGTCCCGCCGATCGCCAACATCGCCGACGGCCCCTCGGGCCTCGCGTACGATCCCGGCGTCGGCCTTCCGGAGCGGTGGAGGAATCATTTCTTCCTGGTTGATTTCCGCGGCGGCGCTCCGCAGAGCGGCATCCGCGCCATCTCAGTGAAGCCCCACGGCGCGACGTTTGAAATCGCCGATTCGCAGGAATTCATCTGGTCGCTCCTCTCGACCGACGTCGAGTTCAGCCCCCACGGCGTGCTCTACGCCACGGACTGGGTCGAAGGCTGGAACGGCCCCGGCAAAGGACGCATTTATCGCTTTCCGACCGTCGATGACATCGACCGTGATGCGCGCGACCAGGCGGCCCGGCTCATCGCCAGTGGAATGACTGCGTTAGGCGAACAAAACCTCAAAGACCTTCTCGCGCACCCCGACATGCGCGTACGTCTGGAAGCGCAGATGGAATTGGCCTCGCGCCCGCACGCGATGCAATGGTTCGAACAAGCCTTCACGTCGGCGGCGACCGAACTCCAGCAAATCCACGCCGTTTGGGGCGCCGGAATGTTGCTCCCCGAGGACGACCGCGCCGCGGAGTTTGTGCTTGGCGTACTATCCCAGTCCGACAACGCCGAACTTCGCGCACAAGCGGCCAAGGTCCTCGGCGCTGCCGGCAGCCCGAAGTCCTTCGATGCGCTTGTGAAAGCCCTCAGCGACGAAAGCCTGCGTGTGCGTGCGTACGCCGCGATGGCCCTCGGCAAGATCGGCAAGCCGGAAGCTGTCCCCGCGCTGCTGTCGATGCTCGCTGAAAACGCCGATCAAGATTCCGTGCTGCGCCACGCTGGCGTGATGGGGCTTGTTGGCTCCGCAACGCCGGAAGAGTTGATCGGGCTGGCGGATCAGCCCTCCTCCTCGGCCCGGATGGGAATCGCGCTCGCGCTGCGTCGCAAAGCATCGCCAGCGGTGGCGCGATTTCTGCACGACTCCGATCCGTTCATCGTCGCCGAAGCGGCCCGCGCGACTTACGACCTGCCGATCGACGGCGCCATGTCCGAACTCGCCGCGCTCGGCGATCACCCCGGGCTGAGCGATCCGGTCTTGCGTCGTGTCATTCATGCCAACTACCGTCTCGGCGGCGCGGAGCACGCCGAGCGCGTCGCCCGTATCGCCGCCAGCCCAACAACGCCGGAAGAGCTGCGCATCGATGCACTGAAAGCGCTTCAGGAGTGGGCCGAACCGGCGGGACGCGACCGTTTTCTCGGCGCCTGGCGACCGCTCGGCCCGCGCGGCGGCGGCATCGCCCCGGCCGCTCTCCAGCAAGTGCTGGCGGGCGTGTTCAAAGGCTCCGACCGCGTCCGTCGCGCAGCGACGCGAGCCGCCTCGCGTTTAGAAATCAAGGAAGTCGGCCCCACGCTCTTGACGCTCGTCAACGATGCGGCGGCGACCCCCGGCTCGCGGGCCGAAGCCTTGGAGGCGCTCGCCGCGCTGAACGCAAAAGAATTGAACCCGGCCATCGAGGCGGGCCTGAAGGATCCCGCCGGCGAAGTCCGCGCCGCAGCGCGCACAGCGCTCGTGCGGTTCGACGCCTCGCGTGCACTCGACGAGTTGGAACGGGCGCTCTCCGGCGGTGAAGTCATCGAACGCCAGGCGGCGATTGCGGCGCTCGCGTCGATCGATAACCCGCGCGTCGACGCCATCCTGGAAGCGGCCATGAAGCAGTTGATCGCCGGCGAGACGCCGCCGGAAGTGCGCCTCGATGTGCTGACTGCCGCCGAGGCACGGCACACCGACGAGTTGCTGGCCAAGGTGAAAGCGTACGAGGCCTCCTTCGCCGCGGACGACCCGTTGGCGCCCTATCGCGTCGCGGCCGCCGGCGGCAACGCGGAGCGCGGGCAGCAGATCTTCTTTACTCGCAGCGAAGTCTCCTGCCAGCGTTGCCACAAGATCGCCGGGCGCGGCGGCGATGTCGGCCCCGACCTGTCGCGCATCGCGGAAACCAAGAGCCGCGATTATCTGTTGGAATCGATCCTGCAACCCTCGGCGCAAATCGCCAAGGGCTTCGAACCGATCGCGCTGGAACTCGAAGACGGGCGCGTCGTGACCGGCGTGCTGCGCAGTGAGAATGATCACCAGGTGCAACTCGTCACTACGGAAGGGAAGCTGCTCACGATCGAAAAGGCCGAGATCGCCGATCGCGGCGGCGGCCTCTCGGCGATGCCCGATACGACGATGAAGTATCTCAACAAATCGGAGCTGCGCGACCTGGTAGAGTTCCTGTCCACGCTGAAATAGTTGCAGCGGCCGAGCGCTTACGTCGCCTTCGCGTCGCTCACCAGCGGCACAAATCGGCACCCGCAGAGCGCGCGGCGCTCCGATTTGCCATCCCGTTTGCGCCAGGCCTGGAGCATTTGCGAATCTTCGCCGCCAAGCGGCGCAACGAGAATGCCGTCCTCGCGAAGCTGTTCCCACAGCGCCGGCGGAACGTCCGCCGTCGCGGCGGTCACAATAATGCGGTCAAACGGCGCTGCTTCCGGCCAGGCGAGCGTGCCGTCGCCGACGCGCAGATGAACGTTGCGGGCGCCCATCGTTTGCAATGCCCTGGCCGCTA
>CAZUBB010000114.1:3237-14304 GCA_964618485.1 uncultured Pirellulales bacterium | reverse complement strand
AGATCTTTGAATTCCACGCCCTTTTCACAAAGTAAGTGCCATTGAGCGTTAGCGCCCGGAGTTAAGCGCGGTCCGCAGTCGACGCCGGGATGTCGCTTTACTCCGGGCGCTTACGCTTCCGGCTCCAGGTTTTCTGATCGGTGCGTCGCTACGGCTGGCTGTACCAGCGGCGGACGATTTCTTCGGTGTGGAAGAGCATCCATTTGCGGCGGGTGTAGACCGCGTGGCCGGCCATGTGCGTGAAGAGCGATTCGCGCTCGTGGCCGTAATCGACGAGGAGTGTTTCTCCGGCGTCGGCGACGCGCGTGCCGAATTTCAGCCGCGAGAGGAGTCCGTGCGCTGGCAGATGCGGTTGCAGGAGGGCGTGGAGATTGCGATCGGCCAGCCAGGCGCGGAACGCGAGGATCGGCGGCATCGCGTTCGTCCCGGCGATGCCGAGGTGTTGGATGTAGTCGCCGTACTTGGCTTCCAGGATTTCATCGACCGTTTCGGGGAATTTCGCGCGGTACGGCGGATGTCCCGGCGCGGGGCGGTGATGCACAAAGTGCAACAGCTTTGCGTAGCCGGCGCGATCCCAGCCGTAACGGATCGGCGTGCCGAAGTTGACGATGTCGAGCGGACGCTCGCCGAGCGGCTTTCGTTCGCGGGCGAGCAGCTTGCGCATCTGTTCCCAGACCAGGATGTCGACCCAGCCCAACAGCGGCCAACGGTAATACACTTCGGCGGCCGCGAAGAACTTCTCGCGGGCCTCTTGGTCTTCGCCGAGCAGATTCGTCAGCAGCGCGAAGACGTTGCCGGCGTGGCTGTGTCCCCACAGGATCACGCGCTTGTGCGACGGCAGTTCCAGGGCACGCAACGTATCGAGCAACCGCACCGCGCCGTCGGCGCGGCCGAGGTGGTGATTTTCGCTCGACCAGTTGAACATCCGTACCGGAATTCGCGCCGCGCCGCCGTGGCAGAGCGAGTTCTCCAGCAAGCGACCGTATTCGGGCGTATAGTTGCCGTTCTCGCCGGCCAGGCCGTCGACGATCGACTTCATGAGTCCATGAAACGCCCGAGCCACACCGGGAATGAATCGACCAAGCGCGGTGACGAGGCCGAGGCCGTCGGTGCCGGCGAAAGTGCCGTGGACCAGGAAGATCGCCCCCACGTCGGCGGCGCGCATGGCGTCGCCGGCCAGGCGCATCCGCACTTGAAACTCAGCTTCTCCGGCGGCTGGGTACGATCCCGGCGCGAGCAGGCTGTGTGGTGAAGTGGGGGGCGTGTCCCGGTGTTCTTGATGTCGGAATCGGTTGCCGGCTGGTCGTTTGCTGGGTGACATGGGACGCCGATCCGCTGTCGACGCGATGGATCGCCGTGTCCGACGGTTGATGGCCGAGGTTGCCCGTCCAGGTTTCATAGGGCCGTCCTTTACGCTCGTCCCCTTGGAAGAAGGCCAGGTAGGTCATCACGTCGCTGGGGATGAACTCGTGTTCGCTGGGCGCGAGTCGCGTTTGTTGATGCACGCGCCGCCAGGTGCCGGAATTGAAATACAACTGATTGAGCACGTACCCTTCCGCATAGCTGGCGTCGAGCGGCACCGTTTCCGCGTGGTGCGTGTGGCCGTAGACGATATGTTTCGCGCGGCGATTGCGGAAATCCTGCTCCGCCAGGGCATGGGCGAAGAACGAATCCTCCGCGCGGCCGCGGACCGAGTTGAGCCAGCTCACGATCGAGCTCGCCCAGCCGACCGAGACCTGCTTGCTGAATTTTAACGCGCGCTCCAGCCCGTCGACCAAGTCGACCGGCGACCAGCCGTCCCGCTGGCGGACAAAGGAAATGGCCAGGAACTCATCGACCAGCCGGTCCCAGACGCGCTTGACCTGCTTGCGCATCGACGGCAACGGGCAGGTGCGTTCCAGCAGGCCGTCGAGCCAGACGGGGATCAGCAGGATCGGCCGCACGTTGTCGAGCTCGCGCAGACCTGCGAGCGTGCTCATCGGCAGGTCGTTCGCCAGCTCGGTTTCGACCACGTAGGCGAAACGGTTCAACAGGTCGATGACGATCGCGTCCCCCAGGCTGCTGGCGTTGCGATCTCCCTCGAAGTTGAACGGATCGTAGACATCGCCATGTCGGGCGAACACTCGGTGCCGGCGCATCGTCGCCAGCAGGTCGTCGTGTTCGGCGGGGTCGTGCGGGAAGGGTTGCGACGGCGCGTTCGCAAGCCCCATTGCGCGGACGACGGCCTGGCGGAGCGTATCGTAGTTCCCGCTCTGAAGGTGGAAGAACCAATCGTGGTTGCCAATCATGTAGTGAATCCGCACGTCGACCGGCTGCGGGGCCGCCGTGGGGACGGGCCGGCCCATGCTGTCGGCCGGCGGCACGGCGATCCCACCCTGTAAGGCGAGACCGCGGAGAATTTGAAACGCTTCGTCGTTTTGCCGCAGGATGTCGGCCGTGATGCGGTTGACGGTGTCGATGAACCGGGGATCCCAAGGATCATCCCAGGGGCGGGCCGAACCGGCGGCCCAGCGCGACGAGCGGATGACGTCCAGCACGTCGCCCAGCAGGACCAGGTCGAGCCTTTCGATGGGGCGATAAGTTCCGTCCGCGCGGCACGAGGCGCCGACGGCCAGGTCTTGCAGGCGCTCGGCAAAAATCTGAAACGCGCCGGGCGCGATCGTCGCGCCGCTCGTACCGTCGGTCAGATGCAAGTCGCTAATAATCACTAACATCGCCACATCCTTGTCGCGCCGGGTCGGTTCCGGTGGATCCGCTTACGCCGGGCCATCCCAGGCCGGCTGCAAGATCGCCGGGAGGCCGGCGGTCACGCTCGCGGAAATTGACTACATCCCCCAGGTCTCCCTTTGTTGCGGCCGCGGCGATATCGCAGGGCCCCCACTAGAGATACGGGTTCACCTCTTCCTTATCGGCGACGGTTGGACGGGGGTCTTGAGGGATTATGCGCACATTAACGTTTCCGGGGCCCGGCTGTTGCGTCGGCCGGCGCCCGAGTTGAACTCGCCGCGGGCTTCAAGGGATACTGGCGTTCGCCGAAAGTATTCTCGACTGCCACCAGGAACGCACTCACCGCCCCTATGCTAAGCCTTCATACCAGCACCGCCCCTTGGTGGCTTGAGCGCGTTGAGGAGAATCTCGAGGAGATTCTGCTCGACCATGCGCATTGCGAAAAAAAGGCCGCCGGGACGGCGATGAACTTGATTTTCGCCTATGTCGATCGCGTCGAACTCGTGAAGCAGCTCGCGCCGATCGTCACGGAAGAGCTGGAGCACTTCCAGATGGTGATCGACCTGATCGAGGCGCGCGGAATGCGCTTCCGGCGGCTGACGCCGAGCAACTATGGGCAGCAGCTGGGCGAATTGGTTCGCAAACTGGAGCCGGGGCGGGCGATCGACAAGTTGCTCGTCGCCGCATTGATTGAAGCCCGATCGTGCGAACGTTTCGCCTTGCTGCGCGACCGCCTGCAAGACCGCGGGCTGGCGGAGTTCTACGGCGGGCTGTTCGAGTCCGAGGCGCGGCATCACGCCACGTACGTGCAGATGGCAATGCTGTTCGGCGATGAACGGACGATCCACGAGCGGTTGCGGGAACTGGCGGCGCTGGAGGCGGCGATTATCGACCGCGGGGATGAACGGCCGCGCGTTCATGGTTGAGAATTTACCGCGAAAAACGCAAAAAGGCGCGAAAAAAGACTGGGGAACGGCAGTTGGGGTTGTTTATGGGTTAGCGGTCAGCGAGTTGACCTTAATCGGCGAGCTGTTCCAGTTCTTCCCAGCGCTCGTAGGCTGTGGCGAGTTGGCCTTCCCATTGCTTGAGTCGCGCGGCGCCGTCGGCGATTTGGTCGCTGGAGCGGCGGTAGTAATCGGGTAGCGCCATTTCCGCGTGGAGTGCGGCGATATCGGCTTCGATTTTTTCGATGAGCGCCGGAAGCGCATCGCGCTCCTGTCGTTCCTTGAACGACAGCTTGCGTTTACGGCTTACTTCCGGCGCCGGCGCGACGTCCGGGACGGAGGGTTTTCCGGAATTCGTTGGCTTCGACGGAGCAGAAGCGGCGGCGCGGGCCGTGCGCTGGCGGACCCAGTCGTCGTAACCGCCGACGTATTCGTTGACGCCGTCCGCTTCAAAGACGATGGTGCTGGTGACGACGTTGTTGAGGAAGGTGCGATCGTGGCTGACGACGAGCACGGTCCCCTCGAAGCGCACGACTTGCTCTTCGAGCAGTTCCAGCGTCTCGGCGTCGAGATCGTTGGTGGGTTCGTCGAGCACCAGCACGTTCGCCGGTTTGGCGAAGAGTTTGGCGAGCAACACGCGGTTACGCTCGCCACCGGAGAGGAACCGCACCGGGGTCCGGGCGCGCTCCGGACTGAACAGAAAATCCTGCAGGTAGCCGATCACGTGGCGCGAGCGGCCGTTGATCTGCACCGTTTCGTAGCCGTCGCCGACGTTTTCTTGGACGGAGCGTTCTTCGTGTAGTTGATGGCGGAGTTGGTCGAAGTAGGCGATCTGCAGATTCGTGCCCAGCCGCACGGAACCTGACTGCGGCGCTAACTGGCCGAGGAGGACGCAGAGGAGCGTGGTCTTGCCGGTGCCGTTGGGGCCGATGACGCCGATCTTGTCGCCGCGCATGATGTTGATGGAGAAATCGCGGAAGAGCGTGCGCGAACCGTACGCGAAGCTGAGCGCGTTCGCGGCGACGACCAGCGTGCCGCTGCGCGATCCTTCCTGGATATCGAGTTGCACGTTGGCGACGGGCGCCTGGCGCTCGCTACGGATGCGGCGCATTTGTTCCAGCGCGCGGACGCGGCCCTCGTTGCGCGTGCGGCGGGCCTTGATGCCTTGCCGAATCCAGACCTCTTCCTCGGCCAGCTTCTTGTCGAAGAGCGCGGCCTGGCGCTCCTCGGCGGCGAGCGCGTCGGCCTTGCGGACGAGGAACGTGTCGTAATCGCAGGTCCAGTCGAAGAGCTTGCCGCGATCGATTTCGAGAATTCGCGTCGCCAATTCCTGCAAGAACCGGCGATCGTGCGTGACGAAGATCAGCGTCGCGCGGCAGCCTGACAGGAATGATTCCAGCCAGGTGATGGCGTCGACGTCGAGGTGGTTGGTCGGTTCGTCGAGCAAGAGGACGTCGGGATCGGACGCCAGCGCGCGGGCCAGCAACACGCGGCGTTTCATGCCGGTGGAGAGCGAAGAGACTTCGGCCTCCAGCGGCAGTTCCATCCGCGCGAGCAACTGCGTGGCGCGCTGCTCGATTTGCCACGCCTCGGCATGCTCCACGTGGGCGGCACCGGCGGTGACGACGTCGATCGCCCGCCCCGCCAGGCCGGCGGGGACCTCTTGGGGGAGCATCGCGACGGTGACCCCCGGTGCAAACGTGACGTCGCCGGAGTCGGATTCCACCTCGCCGCTAAGGATCCGCATGAAGGTCGTTTTGCCGGCCCCGTTGCGCCCGAGGAGCCCGATCCGCTGGCCGGCGTCGATCTGGCAGGAAACGCCGTTCAGCAGCAATGGGCCACGAAAGCCCACGCTGAGAGAATTCACCGAAATCAAAGCCATAGCGACGACGGGTTCCAGCGACCAACAGATGCAGCGAGCCGGAAGCGTCAGCGCCCGGAGTTACGGCCCTTCTTGTAGGGACTTCGTTGAGCTTATTCGGCCGGGCCGCGTTAGAATAGGGACATGGTACGCCCAGCGGACTCGAACCCGTATGCATCGCCTCGATCGGCCGCCTCGCCACCGGCGGATCGCCCGATGCCTCCGCCACCGAGCGTGAGTTGGTACCTGTGGTTTACCCTCGGGCCAGTGGCTGTCGCGTTCGTCGTGGTTGCGGTTCGGACCGTGCTGCACTGGATCGCGCCGTAGGAAACAGCGCATGGCGACCGATGAGAACCCCTACCAGGCGCCGCTGCCTGGGGAGCCGCGCGCGCGACCGCGGCGGCCTCAACCTGGTGCGCCGCACATTGGCTGGGCCGTATTGGCGACGATCGTTGGCGTCATGTTCGGTGGGGCGATGCGAGCTCCGCCTTTCGGTAACCGCGTCAACGAATCCGCGATTCTTGGCGGACTCCTTGGTTTATTGGGCTATTTCACCGTGCGCTGCATGCGTTTCATTGGCTCGAAACTCTGGTCCACCGGAGCGTCGCAACAGTCAGAGACGGATTTGCAGGATTAGATGCGTCTGATGAAAGGAATACACGGTGTCGAGGCAGCGGCCGTGACTCCGGGCGCTGACGCTTCCGGCTCTCCGGGGTTGTCAGCTACAATTGAGGGGCGGTCCTTCTGAATTCGCACCGAAGAGCCTTGGTTCGCATGGAATTCCTTCCGGTTTTGGAAAATCTGCCGATTGCTCCGTTGCCTGCCGTGCCGGAGCCGCGGTTGCCGCGGTGGTTGAAGCGGAACGTGCCCTTGGGGAACGCCAATCACTTCACCGCGAATCTGCTGGAAGAGCTGCGACTGGAGACGGTCTGCGATAATGCCCGGTGCCCGAACCGGATGGAGTGCTATAGCCAGAAGACGGCGACGTTTATGATCCTGGGGAATGTCTGCACGCGGCCGTGCGGCTTCTGCGCCGTGGCGAAAGGGAAGACGACCGCTCCCGAGGCTGACGAGCCGGAGCGCGTGGCCGAGGCGGCCTATCGGCTGAGGCTGAAGCACGTGGTGATTACCTCCGTGACGCGCGACGACCTGCCGGACGGCGGCGCGGAACATTTTTATCGCTGCGTCCTGGCGGTCCGCGAGCGGACCGGCGCGGCGGTCGAGGTGTTGACGCCCGATTTCATTCATTGCCGCGCGGCGGTCGATCGCGTCGTGGAGGCGGCCCCCGAGGTGTTCAACCACAATACGGAAACGGTTCCGCGGCTGTATCGCGAAGTGCGCGGCCGCAAGTCGGACTATCGTTGGACCCTCGGCCTGCTCGAACGCGTGCGCGCGTTGAACCCGGCGATCAAAACCAAGAGCGGGTTGATGCTCGGTCTTGGCGAGACGCGCGAGGAGTTGTTCGACACGCTCGCCGATCTGCTGGCCGTCGGTTGCGAACTGCTGACGCTCGGTCAGTATCTCCAGCCCTCGCCGGAACATATTCCGGTCACGCGTTACATTCCGCCGGAAGAGTTCGAAGAACTCGGCCGCGCCGCGCGATCTATGGGCTTCGCGCAGGTAGCGAGCGGACCGTTCGTAAGGTCAAGCTATCACGCGCGGGAGATGGCGGGGGGGGGCGAGGAGGGAAGCACGGAGCACGAAGTACGGAGCACGAAGTGAGGAGAGGACTTTGCTGCCGAAGCTTCTTTTCTCCTTTTCTTCTCTTCTTCTTTTCTCCTCATGCAAGCTCTCTTCCTCGATCGCGATGGCGTCGTCAATGAGGAGTGCCATTATCTCTTTGAACCGGAAAAGGTGGTGCTCACGGAAGGCGTCGGCGCGGCGATTCGCGCGGCGAACGAGGCTGGGTTTCTGGTGGTCGTCGTGACGAATCAATCGGGCGTGGCGCGCGGGCTCTATACGCTCGCTGACGTCGACGCCGTGCATCGGCGGATTGTCGAGCTGCTCGGCGAAGAGAAGGACGCGCCGCGGATCGATCGCTTCTATTGCTGCCCGCATCATGCCACGGCGGGCATCGGTGAGTTCCTGCTCGATTGCGATTGCCGCAAGCCAAAGCCGGGGATGTTGCTCCGGGCCGCGGAGGAACTTGGGATCGACCTTTCCGCGTCGTACCTCGTCGGCGACATGCGCACCGATCTCGAGGCCGGCGCGGCGGTGGGTTGCCGCACTTACCTGGTTCGCACGGGGCATGGAAAGATGGTGGAAATCGCGCCGGAAGATCATGAGGCGCTCCGCTTGCAGGGCGTTTTCGCCACGCCGCGGGAGGCGATTTACGCCATGCTGGAAAGCGCACGCCGGCGGTAGCGATTACGCCGCGTTTCGTTGAAAAATGCGACTGACATTGATCGGCGGCAGGGTGCGGATTCTAATCGTTTCCGATTGAGGGGCCAGGGCGCAGGGCGGCGTTCCATTCGCAGTACCAAGGGAGGGTCAGCGACATGCGGCGAGACCGTTGGATACTGATTGCGCTACTCGTTGTTGCGATCGTTGGCGCAGGGCCTTCAATGCAAGGTCGGCCTTGGAAAGAGGCCGCGGGCGAGCGGACGATCGAGGCGGAGTTTGTTTCGCTCACGGATGGCAAGGTGCGGTTGAAGCGTCCCGACGGGAAGATTGTCGTCGTGCCGCTGGAGAAGTTCAGCGCCGCCGATCAGAAGATCGCGGAGGAGCTCGCCGGTGCGGCGACTTCGCCGCAGATCGAAGTCGTGGGGATCGGCATCAGCAAGCCGAGCGGTCCGGGCGGCGGGTTGATCAGCCATGGCATGCAGGTCAATGGCGGCGTGACGCTGACGTTGCTGGTGCCGGCCGGCGATCGCACGTTTGTCAATTTCGATAAGGAGGCAAGCCGGATCGACTCCTGCACGGACGATCAAGGGAACAGCCTCGTCGCGCCGCCGGATGACTTGAACGTCAAGCAATTTGGTTCGTTTGACTCGCACCTGGATCGCGACGGGAAGCGATGTTTTGTTTCGGTGTCGCTGCCGGGGATTCCGGCCAAGGGCACGCAAAAGATCCAATTCAAAGCCACGCTCGTGATTCACGCCGGCAGCCAGGATAAGTCTGAGGAACAGAAGGACGTTCCGCTCAAGTCCGGGAGCGAAATCACGGTCGGACCGGTGCCGATGCGGATCAACTCGGTGCAAGAGCGGATGATCACGTTGCACAGCGACCAGCCGCGCGACGCGATCAAGTGGATCGACTTCTTCGACTCCGACGGCAACGTCGTTGAATACGATGAGCTGGGAAGCAATAGCACCGGCTTCAAAGGCGAGCAGAGCTATTCGATCACGTACGCGCTGCATGAGAAGCTCGACAAAGTCACGGTGCGGATCACGTATCTGACCGATGTGGAGACGCTGACGCTGCCGGTGAATGTCGAAGCCGGGCTGGGGCTTTGATTGGGGCGCGTCGAGAGATGTAAATGGCTTGATCGCGAAAGCGGCCGTCACTCCGGGCGCTTACGCTTCCGGCTCCGTCATCTTGATGGAGTAACACCAGAAAGTTGAGACAGGAGGTCTGTCATCATGGGCAAAACACAGCGGCTCGCTCGTACACTGGCTGTCTCGATAACGCTCGTCGTTGCCGCGTCTGGTTTCGCGCGAGAATGGACCGACGTGACCGGAAAGTACAAGGTTGAGGCAGAGTTTGTTTCGCTGGCGGATGAGAACGTGACTATGCGGAGAGCGGACGAGCGGACGATCGTGGTCCCGCTCGCGCGATTGAGCGAGATTGATCGTGAATACGTAAGACAGCAGGCGGGCGAAGCCACAGTTACCGATGCCGCGCCGCCGATCGAGTTAATCGAAGTGACGATCAACCCGCCGCAGGATGACGAAGAGAAACTGGCCAAGAAGGACTTGATGCCGCACAGCGGCGTGACGATGGAGTTCGAGGTGCCGGCCGGCGATCGCCATTTCATCGGGTTTGATCCCGAGGCCAGCCAGATTATCGCGTGCAGCGACGACCGCGGGACCGACCTCACGGCGGAGACGCGGCTGAGCTTGTTTTATGAGTTCAATGGGCCGTTGGACGGCACGGTCTACGAGGGCGGCGAGAAGTGCCATGTTATGGCGACCGTTCCGGGAGTGCCGGCGGCGGATGCAAAGGAGATCACGCTTGAGGCCACGTTGGCGATTCGTTGCGCTCAGGCGACGAAGACGGTGGAACAGCGCGACATTCCGCTGGTGGAGGGGAGCAAGATCACCGTGGGGCCGGTGCCGCTTCGAATCGAGTCGGTCAAGGACTACGACTACGATGGTTACCGGCAGGCGTTCAAGCTCGTCAGCAACCAAGTGGATAACGCGATCAAGTCGATCTCCTTCCGCGGGCCCGACGGGAAGGTGCTGGTCCACAAGACGATCGGCGGCCTGAATACTTCGTGCGGCAAGAACTGCTTTCGAAGTGAGACCGAATACGCTCTGCGGCAGAAGGTAGATAGGGTTACCGTGCGCGTGACGTATTATTCGGACGTCGCGATCTATTCGGTCCCGGTGAAGATCGTCACCGGCGAAGGGCTGTAGTCGGAACTAATCCGCCTACGGCGCGGGCCTCAGAACTCAAGCGAGTTCTGCTACCAGATTACTTGGTGATCGCCCAAGGTAGCTTGCGGGTCTCGGAGTTGCCGCCTTCCTTGACCGCCGGCTCGGGTTGCCGCAGGAAGAGGAGCGCGCGGAAGGCGCTCTTCAAGCGGTGCTTCCAAGAGGTCCGCGTACGCAATCGCTCCAGGTTTTCCGCGAGGTCGAGCGCCGCTTCATCGTAGGGGCCGACGTACTGGCCGCCGCAGAACATGCCAATGGTTCCATCATCCATGACTACTGCGCGAAGCTGTTTGCGAGCGTCAATGTGAGGCATGGGCCGTCTCCTGAAAGCGAGTTCCGTCCGCGCAATCCGCACGTCTTGTGCCACGACAGGATTACCGTTCTAGGGTTATGGAGCGTCGCCGAAACGAGCGTAATTTCAATCCGACGGGTTGGTTTTCAGCCAGGCTGGCTGATGGCTGACCAGTGTCTAGGGTTCTTACGCAAAATACAACACCATTGTTTTGCCTATCCTGCGCTTTGTTCGGTTTTGTTATCGACAGCGACGCGACGAACGAAATACGCGGTTTCGCGATACAAGCTGCGTTACGCCTGGGGCTAGCGCTTCCGGCTCGCGCGCGGCGATTGCTCACGGGTTGTATTCCCAGTTGAGCATTGAATTGTTCATGAAGATGTTCGACCCCATCAGGAGCACGCCGTTGCCTGTGCCGTGGCGGCTACCACGGGGGGCGAATCCACCCCCAGGCGCGGGGACCGCTTCGTAGAGGCGAGCGACGACCTTGATTTCCTCGGTACCGCCGGTCATCTGCCAGCGCTCGACGAACTCCAACTGCATGTTCGTGAGCGAGAGCCGCCAGCCGGTGTCTTCGGGCGGAGCGTGGCCGATCGACTTGTCTTTGCCATTCGTGACGTTGTTGTAGCTGGGCCACCATAGGCCCCA
>CAZUBB010000114.1:0-3227 GCA_964618485.1 uncultured Pirellulales bacterium | reverse complement strand
TATTCAACATTCGTGGCGAGCCAGTTGTATTTCGGATCCCAGATCGTCGACCGCGTCGGCGAGTTGGGCAACACCGGCTGCACGACTCTCCGCGAAGTCAGCTTGAGGTCGAGCTGCCGGGGCGGGTTATTCTTGCTGTTCTGGTCAGGCTGCGTGAGTTGGATGATGAAGTGCATGGCAGGGGGTCCTGAGTAAGAGTGGCTAGGCGGTACGTGGCGGGGGGTGCCATCGAGTTCGCAAGCTTCTTCGGAGAAACGGACCGCTTGTGAGATCGCCCGCTTCCCAATTTGGTCCACGTCAGCTTATGTGGCGGCGGCGCGGTGGGTTCGGCGGATGAGTGGTTGGCCCTTGCGCTGTTCACGACGACGTCTTCTGTGCCCTTCGCGTCTTCCTCCTCATCGAGCGCGTGGTCGTCCTCGCGTTGGTGCTCCAGCGCGGCGCCGCGCGTCGTTAACTCCGCTTCCAATTCCGCAATGACCTCCTGAACACATCCTTGCCACACCGCTTCGGACCAGGAGAAAAATGCGATTCCAGCGCGCGAGCTCATTCGTTTCTCAGGCGTCGGCGGCGGAGTAGAGCCACTGCACGGCGTGGATGAAGTCGAGGATCGGCGTGAATGTGGAGAAGTGTTCGCGCCACAACGACCAGTTCCACGGCAGGCCGTCGCCGATGAACACGCGCCGCGCGGCGGCGAAGAATTTTCGCCGCTCCGCCTCCGCGCGCATCGGCGAACCGAACTCGCGGGACAACACGAGACTGCTCAGGCAGGTGCGGAGAATTCGCTCGGGGCCGCGATACCGCGCTTGGTTTTCCGGCGGATTTTCCGCCTCAAACGCCGCTTTTTCCGCGATCTGCGCCACGTGCGCCACCTGGCGAAACGTGTCCGGCAGCGCGGGACAAGGATCGTCGTCGCGCACCGCGGGGGCGTGCATCCGTTCGAACGAGGCGTTCTTCGTTTCGCGCCACCGCGCTTGATGCACGCCAGGGCCGTGACCCGGCGCGCGGGTGTGAATGCGGCCGCCGTCGCACGACACGACCGCCACCTCGGGCGTGACGACTTGTTGATCGCTCACGCCACGCGCCGGCTCCGCCGCTAACTCCGCGCCCACTTCGCCCGCCAGACGTTCGAGCGACTTCGCGCAGAGACCATGACCGAGCACGCGCTGGAGCGTCACGGCCGTACGCTCGTACGAGCGAATCTCGGCCGTCAAGTGCATCGCCACGCGCACCAACTCCGGCGTGCAGGCGCGACTGCTGAAGCCCAAGGCTTCACGCTGAGGGAAAAAAATCCCGGCGACAAGCCGGGCAATGCGCCTTCGCTTCCAGCACTTCCAGCGGACCGTCCAGACTGGTCATAGTCCGCTTCGCGGTCGTCACCGGATGCTCGCGGCCGCACGCGGGACACTCCGCCACGGGCTTCCCCTGGGCGACCACCTCGGCCGCCGCCCGCTACTGAGCCCTGCAACTCAACTCCTGGCCCAAGGCGTGCGCCGCCTGCTCCAGCGAACTGAAATGCGGCACGCTGTCGAACACTCCTTGCTCGCGCTGCTCCTCCACCAGCAACTCCGCCAACTGCTGGAAAAGTCGTTCCTTCGCCGCCTTCCGATCCTTCGCCACGGCATCCATGCCTGAACCCTCACAGAAAAAACCAGTTGCCACGCCCCCGCCAACTCCCCCATCCTAACCCACAAACCCACAAGTCTCCTATTGACGTTTCCAACACCCACCCCCCCGCCACAAAGGCTGACGTGGTCCCTGTGGTCGACGGTCGCAAATCGCTCCCTTGACGCCGAACTCCGCCTCCGTCAAAGTGTCTGGTTCCTGGGAAGTAACCGGCCACGCCAAAGCCATTTGGCTTGCGGATATCGATTTCCACCCGGGCGATTAGCTCAGTTGGTTAGAGCACTAGCTCGACAAGCTAGGGGTCACAGGTTCGAGTCCTGTATCGCCCATACCCCCGTTTTGCAGGGTTTCGCAGTCTGGCGCAATCCCCAGCAGGACCGGGGTTTTTTCATGCGCGAGGCCTCGGTCGTGCGATTCGCTGCGCCCCGTTGCGTGCGCCTGCTGCGCCGCATTATGCGCCAACGGCGCACTTGCCCCCGCCGCTCGCTCAAAGTCGGCATCCGTCACCTGCCAGTAATGCTTGCTGGCGACGGCGGTGGAATGGCCCAGCCATGCCGCGGCAACGTGTCCGGGATGCTCATTGGCCAGTTCGGTGGCCCGGCTGGCCCGCAGATTCTGAAACAGCTTCGGCCAGGGCTTCAATCCGGCCCGTTCGATGATCCGCTCCAACTGGGTGCGCAGATTTGCGTTCCCGCCGCGATAGCGAGAGATGACGTACTCCGTGCCGGGCTCGGCCTCGTCCCACGCCAACTCAAGGTACGGGCGAAGTTCTGGGAAGAGGGGCACCCAGCGCGTTCCCTTGCCTTCGTGGTGGGCCGTTTTGGCACTTCGCACTAAGAATCGCCCGTCTGCCCAATTCACGTCGGCCCATTTCAAAGCGAGATGCTCGCTTGGACAACGGAGCCCGCCGTATCGGCTCAGCGCGAACAGCAGCCGCCATTGTGAATCAGGGCAGGCTTCCAACACCTTCGATGCATCGTCGCGCGTAATGAAATGATCCCGATCCCGGTTATTGCCCACGGCCCCCTTGAGGCCATCGAACGGGTTCTTCGGCAACAAATCGCGTTGTACTGCGTCCTGAAAGAACTGCTTGGCATTGCTAACGCGCTTGCGGACCGTGTTGAAGGAAAGTCCAGTCTCGGCCTCGCGGACTGCGTAGCGGTTCTCCCGGGCCTCGCCAGTCTTTAGCCAACGCTCCCAATCTTTGGCGTCCCCGGGCGTGATCGCAGACAGAGGCCGTTTAGCGCCGAAAAACGCGATCAACGACCGTTCGGTGTGCCGCCAGTTGGTGAGCGTGCTTCCCTTTACATCCGTGCGCTTCGCAAAGTAGTTTTCCAGATGACCGGCGAGATTGACTGACTCGTTCGCCTCAGGAAGGGACATCAATCCCACCCGCGCCAACTTTTCCGCGAGGCGTTCGTCGAGTTCCGCAATCCAGCGCGCCGTGTCCGCGGCGATGGCGTTCCCAGTCAGCTTGGCGACCAGCAATTGCTCGATGCGCAGCTTGACGGCCTCGGCGTCGCGCTGGGACACCTTGCCCAGGCGGATGGTTTTGCGATTACCGCCGGGCGCCACAAACAAGATTCGTCGCTGACCACCAGGGT
>CAZUBB010000113.1:0-14529 GCA_964618485.1 uncultured Pirellulales bacterium | reverse complement strand
TTCGCCGCACGCGAAAAATTGCTCTTCACCGGGCGCGACGACGGCCAGGGCGAATTGTGGGAGTTGGACGCCGATCGCCCTGTACACGAACTGCGCGGACACGTCCGCCGCATCAACGCGGCACGCTTCACGAGCGACGACCAAAGCCTGCTCACGGCGAGCGATGACCACACGGTGCTGGAATGGGATCCCTCGACCGGCGAACGGCGGCGCGGTCACGAACTGTATCATCCGCGGCCGGTGACGGCGCTCGCGCTGACGCCGGACGATCGGCTGGCGATCACGGCATGCGCGGATAACCGCGTGCGAGTCTGGAACCGCGACGCGCACGAAGTCGTGGGCGAACTGCGTCACGACGGCCAGGCGGTTTCCAGCGTGACCGTTTCGCCCGACGGCACGCGCGCGGCGACCGTAAGTCACGACGAAGGGGCCGGCCTGGAGGCCGCTTATCAGATTCGCCTTTGGGACTTAAACACGCTCGAGGAGATCCGGCCCGGCGATCGCCCGCAAGGTTGGCTGGAGGATCGCTCGCGGCGAAGTAATGTTTGGCAGGCGACGTTTTCTCCGGAAGGGGACCGCCTGCTTGCGGTCGGCGGGCGCTACGCGCGGCTGTTCAATCTGGCGACGCATCGCCAGGAGCGCAGCTTCGGCCCGCAGGGCGCGGTGTATCACGTTTCGTTCGCGCCGGGCAACCCGCAACGGTTCGTCACGGCTGGCGCGGACGGCAGCGCCAAGATCTGGGATCTCAACGAACGCCGCGTCATGCAGAAGCTGGAAGGCGAACACGCCGGCCGCTTGTACGCCGCCGTGTTCGCCCCGGGAGATGCGCTAGTGCTCACCGCTGGCGACGACGGGAAACTCATTCTTTGGGATGCAACGACCGGAGCGGTGCTGAGGCAGTTTGAAACGCAAGGCGGAAAATTCCGCTGGGCGGAGTTCACCGCGGATGGAACTCGCGTCGTTACGGCCGCCGCGAATGGCGTGGCGACGATCTGGAACGTGGCGACCGGCGTCCCGGAGCGCGAATTCAGCGCGGGCGAAACCGCGCTCAACTGCGCGTCGCTCTCCCCCGACGGCTCGCTCATCATCGCCGGGGACGCCGACAACAACGCCCAGGTCTGGGACGCCGAAACCCGCGAACTGAGAATGTCGCTCGCCGGACACACGGCGGAGTTGACCGCCGTGGCGTTCTCGCCCGATAGTTCGCGTATCCTCACCGCGGGGCGCGACAATTTGGTCAAAATCTGGGACCTCGAAGGGAAGGAACTGCTGACCCTCCGCGGCCATACGGCCGAAGTCACGAGCGCCGCGTTCACCCAAAACGGGGACCGCCTCGATGTCCTCACCGCCGGTCGCGACGGCGCGGCAATCCTCTGGCCCACCGCGCCGAAAAACAGCCCGGTCGATTGAACCCGGGCTGCGTCCCGTCGTGGCACGGTCTCCCGACCGTGTCACCGATCCGACCGCAGGTCTCCGCTTCAAGAAAGCCGCGCACCGTGGCGTGGTCGAGGAACCTCGCCACAATTGCATTCCCTCTGGGTGCTCACGCTTCTGGCTCTCGTGTTAATGCGCGCCCCATGGGCCGTCGTTTGGGGCCTCTATTCATCGCCCGGCGCGAGGGCCAAAATAAGGCGGAATACCAACCCGGCGGGCTTTGCGAATGCGCGCGTTTACATTTCTGGCAACGAACGAAGCGGAGAGCGCCCGGCTCGGGGCTGCGCTTGCGCAATGCGTCGGTCCGGGTAGCGTGATCGCGCTCGAAGGACCGCTCGGCGCTGGCAAAACGCGACTCGTACAGGCCTGGGGCACGGCGCTCGGAATCGACCCTCGCGAAATCTCCAGCCCGACGTTTGTGCTCTGCCACGAGTACCAGGGCCGGCTGCCGCTATATCACTTCGACGCCTACCGCGCGAAAAGCGCTGCCGAGTTCTGGGATTTGGGGATCGATGATTATTATCGCGCCGGCGGACTGGTGATCATCGAATGGGCCAGCCGCGTGGCGGAGTGTCTTCCAACAGAACGCTTGGATGTCGCGATTGAAATCGACGGCGAACACGCGCGGCGATTCCAATTCGCGGCGCACGGCGCGGCGCACGAACAAAGCCTGGCCAAGCTCGCCGACGCCATCCAAGTCGCTTCACCTGCCGCCTACCACGAGGGACTTCGTTCGACATGAAAGCGTTGTCGTACAGTTGCATTGTGACGCTCCTCGCGCTGCTCCCCAGGCAGGCCGCCGCGCAAGCTCCATTGCCAGCGTTCACGGGAGATTCCGTTTACGTCCAGGGGACCGAAGACGTCTTCGCGCCCGTGCGCGCGGCGATCGCCTCGGCGGAAAAGAAATCCGCACGCCGCTATTATGTCGTCGTCCTCGGTTCGACGGGGGAGTGGAATCAGTCACCGGATCGCCTCATTCAGACGTTGCTCGATCAATGGCAGGCCGACGCGCGGAAGGCCGGAAAACCGCTGGAAATCGCGAACGGCACGCTGGTGCTCTTGGCGATCGAACAACGCGACATCATCGTCCGCACGGGGCAGACGCTGCAACGCGAGTACGGCTTAACTCCGACGAAGCTGCAAGATGACGTCGTCGTAAATGATTTCTTGCCCTCAGCCCGCGACGGCGACCTGCCAGGCGGCCTCGTGAAACTCGTGCAAGGGATTGAGAAACGCATCGCAACGACCGATGCCAAGACCGCGGAGCAGCAGGCGGCCGCCGCGGCGCATCAGCGGCTCGTGTCACGCAACTTGCCGATCGGCATCGGCGTCACAGTCGTGCTCGTGTTGCTAGCCGGCGCGGGCGTGTACTTATTGCGGCTGCGGCATCGCGCGACGCAATTCGCCAGCGCGTTCGCGGCGTTTAACGCCAAGCTCGTGGAGCTCATGGAGCGCTGCGACGCCATCAAGCAGCAGCACCAACTGCTGCCGTACAGCGACAAGGACTTCACCGAGCCAATGGCCGGCGCCACGGCGGCGCTGTACGCAGGAATCGAAGAACGCCTGGCAAGCCTGCGCGAAACTTGGTTGCAATTGATGGACGTAAGGAACCAGATCGAAAAACTGTCGGCGACCGCAGGCTTTTTCGATTCCGATCAGCGCCAGCAGGCCGAGAAGCTACTGTCGGAAAAGGCCAAACTGCCGGAAGTCGAGAAGCTCTACGAGCAATGCCAGCGCGACCTGGAGACGCTGGGGAACGCTCACGAGCACGCGCTCGCGGCCTGGGACGCGGCGAACAAATCAACTGGCGAATTGCCGGCGCGGATCGAGGCGCTCGGCGCTGCTGGTTTAGCGACCCGGACGTATCACGAACAACGCGAGGCGATCGAGCAGCAGCTCGCGGCGCTCAAGGCGCAACTGACGGCCGATCCCATCGGCGCCAGCGCCGGTGTGCAAAAGATTCAAGAGCGCCTCCAAGAAGTGTACGCCGTCATCGCGCGTTTGCTGGAGCTGGACGAAGGCTGGCGCAAGACCGGGGCGCGCCGCGAGGAAACCTTGGGAATGGTCACGGCGGAGCGCGCGGCCGGATTGAAACTCAACGAAGCGAACGCCAATCCGGATGTGCCGCTCGCCGACGCGGAAAAGCGGCTCGCCGAGGCCCGCGACGCGCTCCTCGCCGAGCGAATCGATGAAACCTCGCAGAGCACGACGGCGGCCCAGCAGGCGCTCGACGCGGCGATCCAAATGGTCGCTGACGTCCGCGCGGCGCGAGACTTCTGCCAGCAGCAGACCGCGATCATTGAGACGGCGCTCGAACAAACCCGTGCGCGGCAACCGGAGGCGGAGCAACGTCTGCGTGCGCTCGAACGGGACTTCGCGGCGGAATCTTGGAACCAGGTCGCGGCGAACTCCGGCGCCGCCGCCGAGAAGTTGGAATCCGCCTCCGCGTCGCTGCGCGCAGCGCGCGAACTTGCGACGGATGATCGTCAGGCGTACATCGGCGCCGCCGCGCGACTGAAACAAGCAAACGTCGATATCTCCGCGGCGCAATCGTTACTGACGGCGATCGGCGACCTGCTGCAAGAATTGAACGCCCTCCGCGAGCAATGCGCTCAACAGCGCGGCGAGTTACTGGATGCCGCGCGACAATTGCAGAGCTTTCTCAGCCAGCATGCCGACACGATCGATCAGGAGGCGCGCTCGCATCTGGCCGAAGCCGCGCGACTCGAAGAACAGGTCGTGGCGGGGCTCGATTCCTCGCGACCGCACTGGCCCGCCGTCAAGCAGCGGCTCGATCAGTTGGCCGCCGCACTCGCATCCGCGCGCGAAGCCGCGGAAGCGGACGTACGCCATCGCGCGGCGTTCCAGGCTACATTGCAGGAATCGGAAACACTCAGCGCGCGGGTAGCGAACCTGTTGCGAAGCAACACCGCGGACCGGCCGCGCGCCAACCAGGCGTACCGCCGCGCGGCCTCCGCGCTCACAGAACTGCGCGGCCAGCGGGCGAACTGGAAGACGCTCCTGACTGCTGCGAATGAGGCGAAGCAAGACCTGGCCAACGCCGAGCAGTGGGCCACGCAGGATATTCAACTCGCCGCGCAAGCAGCCCAGGCAATCACCGCGGCCGAACGGGCTGTCGGTGCGGCGCGGTCGTTTGTCTCGATGGGCATCTCCGCCGACAGCGGACTCGCCACCAGCGCGCTGGCCGAAGCGCAGCGGCAGTATGGCGCGCAGCAGTACGAACAGGCCGTCGCTACGGCCGCGAGCGCCGAACAACAGGCGCGGCAGTCAATTCAGACCGCCGAGCAGGCGGCGCACATGCGCCGCATGCAACAAGATGCAGAGCGCCGCCGGCGCGAAGCGGAACGCGGCGGGGTCGGGCCGGTGGTGATTCCGAACTTGCCAACCTTCAATTTCGGCGGCGGAACCAGTTCCAACCCGCCGCCGTCAAGCCAGTCAGCAAAGGGCAATTGGTCTGTCGGCGGAGGCGGCGTCGCCCACGGCAATTGGTCCGGCGGCGTCAGCCACAATAAGTGGTAGCGTGCGCCGCGCCACATGGTGACGCTTCGCGCCCCTTACTGGCGTTGTCGCCGCTCCCTAAAATCGTGGCGAAACCGAGACTCGCGATCACAGGGCACGGAACCGATGCCGAAGCGATTTGAAGATCTGGGCGTTCATTTCCAGTACCCGGACAACTGGGCCCTGGACGTGGATGAAACGACCGAAGGGCTCTACACGGTCAGCGTGATGAGCCCCGGCGGAGCGTTCTGGACGATCATGATCTATCCGACCTCGGACGAGCCCAGCGCCATCGCGAAGTCCGCGGTCGATGCCCTCCGCGTAGAATACCCCGACTCCGATGTAAGCGCGGCCAGCGACGAAGTCAGCGGCTACGAGCTGGCCGGCTACGACCTGAACTTCTTCTATCTCGACCTGACCAGCACGGCGACGCTCCGCGCCTTCCGCGCCCCGGACGCCAGCTACCTGATCCACTGCCAGGCGGAAGACCGCGAGTACGAAAAGCTCAGTATCGTCTTCCAGGCGATCACGGCGAGCTTGTTCATGGATTAGCTCGCGTTGCTCCACTGACACTGCCGACTCCCGTCGTAACGTTCGCCCTGGAACGGCGATCAGCGATTGAAGACGCGATAAGTGCGCGTCGGCACCTCATTGATCCATGCCTGGTATTCGACCCAGTAGAGTTTGCCGACCCGGGGCGGCCAGGGATCAAGCACCAGCAAATGGGTGCCCGTGCCCGACGGCTGGTTGTCACTGACGACGGCTGAAATAACGATCATGTGCCCGGGCGATCCGTTCCCCTTCACGTATTCGGTGGCGTTCCAGAGCATGTCCAGCATCAAAGGGCTCATGCGCAATAGTCCCAGGAACGCCGGGACGCTCCAGCTCATCGGCGGGTGGCACTGCAGACCGTGGATGTTGCCGTAACGCGTGCCGGTAACGATGGCCTGATCGCTCTCCGAACTGTTCAGGAGTCCTCCATCCGCGGCAATCATATCGGCCGGCGTCTTCGCGACGACGGCGGGAACGGTGGAACGCGTCATCATCGCGGTGCTCGCCGCCCAACACTGCGTATCCGTCGGCTGCGCGATATGCGTAACATTGTGGTTCGCCGTGGTCAGCATCAGACCTTTTCCGAGCGCGGCGTGGGTTAACGGGCCGACGATGCCATCGGGTGAAAGCCCCTCTTTACGCTGAAACGCAACGACGGCCGCATGCGTTAGTGGGCCAAACGCGCCATCCACCCGAAGTTTCGGATTGGAAGCGCCTTTGGAATTCAACTGAACTTGTACTACGGCAACATCGAACCCTCGTGAACCCGTGCGGAGCATCGCAGACATCGTCATGACTCCTTGCCACGAGACAGAGCCGTCGTAGCGACGGGCGGTCGAAAGAAGAGTTTCCCGCAAGTACGGTTGAAAATACCGCGCGGTCGTGGCAAGTCAATCCCACGAGCGCGCATGGGATTTGCCAGCGCCAATGCGAGAAGCTATCGCCACGCCGAAAATCAATCGGCGGGGAGAATGATAGATACGTAGCCGTAGCAGTTTACCGTTCCGCCGTCTGAGCCTCCGCCCGCACCGTCGCATGCCGTTCCGGCGCAACTGGCGCGAGGTAGTGCTTGCTGATTTGGCCAAGCTCTTCCGCCACTACGTCGACCGTGTGGCGGATTTGCTTTTCGCTGTGGCAAGACGTGATAAAGAACCGCAACCGCGCCGCGCGCTCTTCCACCGCGGGGTAGAGAATCGGCTGCACGTTGATGCCACGCTGGTTGAGCGCTTTCGAGAGCTGCAAGCAGTGCATCGAGTTGCCGAGAATCACGGGCACGACCGGCGAATCTTTGCTGGTGCCGGTGTTGAGCCCGCGTCCCTTGGCGAGCGTGAGGAACAGCCGGGAATTATCCTGCAGCCGCGCCACGCGTTCCGGCTCGGATTCGATGATTTGCAGCGCGGCTAACGCGGCCGCCGCATTCGGCGGCGACATGCCGACGCTGTACACGAAGCCCGGCGCCGTGAACTTGAGATACTCCACGACCGCTCGGCAGCCGGCAATGTAACCGCCGCAACTGCCGAACGACTTGCTGAGCGTACCCATCCAGAGATCGACGTCGCGGGTGTTGAGATCGAAGTGCTCGCCAATGCCGCGACCATGCGGGCCGAGCACGCCGGCGGAGTGCGCTTCGTCGACCATCAGGATTGCCTTGTGCCGCTTCTTGACCTCGATGAACTTCGGCAGCTCAGGGATGTCGCCGTCCATGCTGTAGACGCCTTCGATGGCGATCAGCACGCGGCGATAATCGCGGCGGATGTCGGTCAGAATCGCGTCGAGCGATTTCCAGTCGTTGTGCGGAAACGGCCGGCGGCGTGCGCCGGAGAGGATCGCGCCTTGAATAATGCTGTTGTGCGCCAAGGCATCGTGCAGAATCAAATCGCCCGCGCCGAACAAGTGCCCGACGGTCGACTCGTTGGTCGAGTGGCCGCCGACGTAACAGATCGCGTCGTCGGCGCCGATGAAATCGGCGATCGCGCGTTCCAGGTCGCGATGCAGTTTCTTTTCGCCGGAAACGAGCCGGCTGGCCGAAACCGAGGTGCCGTATTGGTCAATGGCATCCTTCGCGGCCTGACCAACCTCGGGGTCGCCGGACATGCCGAGGTAGTTGTAGCTGGAGAAATTGATCAGTTCGCGGCCGTCGATTTGCGTCGTGTCGTTCGTCACCCGCTGATGCACGGCGAAGAACGGGTTCATGTTGGCGGCGTCCAGCATGTCCAGGCTCTGCCGCAGTTTGACGTAATCGGCCATCTGCTCGAAGCGGTAGTAATCCTCCGGAATCGCCTCGGCCTCCGGCGTCTGGCGATCGGTCTCGCGTGCGTCGCCGAGGTGCTTCTCGACCGCCTGAATCACCTGCCGGCACGTCTCCAATTCCGGCAGGATCGATTCCGGGAACCGGCCGCCGAAATAGTCTTCCAGGTTGCCGAGGATTTCCAGGCGCTCCAGCGAATCGAGGCCCAGGTCGGCGATCGACGAATCGAGCGTGAGTCCCTTGGCCCGCTCCTTGGCGACCTTGCGGACTTGCTCCAGCACCTGCGCAGCGATGTCGACGGTCATCGACGGTTCGGGTTCCGCCGCCACGGGGGCGCGCGGAATGGAGTGGCCGTTCGACTCGAGCGGCACGGCGACCGACTTGATCGCATCCTCATGATCGACCACGGTCAGAATGTCGCGCACGCGGCGCGGGCGCGCTGCCTCAACGTGTTGCGTTGCCATTTCAGCCCCGGTTTCACTGCGCCATTCGGCGATGACAGTCAGGCTTCCGGCCAGGAATTCTGTGCGGCAGGCGTGGCGCTGAATCTTGCCGCTGGAAGTCTTTGGAATGCTGCCGGCCTTGATGAGCACGACAGCGTCGACAATCAGTTCGTGCTCACGGCTCACTTCGCGGACGATTGCCTCTAACACCGGCCCGGCGTGCGCTTGCGCGCGGCGCTCGATTTCGGCGACGATCACCAGCAACTCGCGGTTGTCCTGTTCGACGCTGAACGCCGCGCAATTGCCGATCCGCACCGCGTCGTTACTTTGCTCCGCGGTCAACTCGATATCCTGCGGGTAGTGGTTCACTCCGCGGATAATGATCATGTCCTTGAGCCGACCGGTCACGAACAACTCGCCGTCGTCCATGAAGCCCAGGTCGCCGGTGCGCAGGAACGGACCGGCGCCGGTATCTTTGAGCCGCGCGCCGAACGTGGCCGCGGTCAGCTCAGGGCGTTTCCAATAGCCTTGTGCAACGCTTGGCCCCTGCACCCAGATCTCGCCGACGCGATCCGCCGGGCAGGTGGTCAGCAACTCGGGGTCGGCAATGACAATTCGCTGGTCCGGCAGCGACTGCCCGGAGGCGACCAGCACGCGTTCATCGCCACTGTCGGCCGGCACTGGGACTGCTTCGGCGCTTTCCAGACCACGCGCATCGAAAGCGCGCGTGATAGGCCCTTCCAGCTTATAGCCGCCGGAGACGAGCAAAGTCGCTTCCGCGAGCCCATAGCAGGGATAGAACGCCTCGCGTCGGAACCCGCACGGCCCGAAGACTTCGGCAAAGCGATCAATGGTGTCGTTGCGGACCGGCTCCGCGCCGTTGAACGCCAGCGTCCAACTGCTAAGGTCGAGCCCCTTGCGCTGTTCCGGCGTGATCTTATCGATGCACAGCCGGTAAGCGAAATTCGGCGCGCCGCTCAACGTAGCGCGGTAACGCGTAATGGCGTCGAGCCAGCGATACGGCCGCTGCAGGAAGGCGACGTGCGACATCAGTACGTTCGGCCGGCCGACATACAGCGGTTGCAAAATGCCGCCGATCAGGCCCATGTCGTGGTAGCTCGGCAGCCAGAACACGCCCGTGCCGGAACGCGTGATTTCGAACGCGTGCGCGATGAGCGCGCAATTGTGCAGTAAGTTGTGATGGCTCAACATCACTCCCTTCGGCGTGCCGGTCGAGCCCGAAGTGTACTGCAGGAACGCCAGGGTTTGCCCCGTCACGCGCGGCTCGTACCAGGCCTGCGCGGCGTCGGCGGGAATCTCGTCGGTCGCCAGCCAGTTGAGCCGTTTCAGTTCCGGCGATTGCTCCAGCAGCGGCTGCACGCGATCGAGCACGGCGCGCGTCATCAACGCCACCGGCGCTTCGGCGTCCGCGGCAATGCCTTGAATGCGCCCCATGTGGCGATTTAAGCGCGGCGGATAGGCCGGCACCGCCACGACGCCCGCGTAGAGGCAACCAAAAAACGCGGCGATGAATTCCAGCCCCGGCGGGTAAAGCAACAACGCCCGTTGGCCGGACAGGCCTTCGGCCTGGAGCGTGGCGGCGATTGCGCGGGCCTGACGATCCAGCCCAGCGTAGTCGAGGTGTACCTCTTGCGTCTCGCCGTCGACCAGGTAAGTGAAGGCGCGTTGCGCCGGTTGGTATTGAGCGCGGTGGCGCAGCAGGTCGACCAGCGTCGGCGGACCGAAGAACGAGCCTGGAAACTCATTGCGATGCACGTTTGTTTAATCTCCCCATCGGACGATGGTCGGCGCGACGGCACTCGCTCGAAGTGGCAGCGACCGCAGTGTGGGCTCGCTGCCCTGTTCACTGGGGACGTCTCGCGCCGCTGGTTCTCCGTCGTACGAGAGACCAAGAGGCGAAGCGCTGAGTGATTCGGGCTCGTGGGTGCGCTGGCATCGTGGGCCAGCTTCATTGCGGAGGCGTATCTGGAAGGTCGAAGCTTATGCGGGTAGGGCGCAAGCCCTAGGATCGATATATCAGTCGCGGGTCGCCGTCGCCGCTCTCTGGGAGCGCGCACGTCCACCGATTCCCATCTTTCATCGTGTGGAGCCGTCCAATAATCCAGCGCCGCGTCCTTGGACAAGTCCGACCGTACGGCCTATAGCATCGTCGCGTCGGGGGCCATCTGGCACGGCCCCATTTTCCTCTACAAGAGGCCTTTTGCCAACCGGGCGAAAGTCCCGCCGGGGGACCGGTTGGGAGGGTCCGGAAAAACTCGCCGCGCATGCCGAAGTCGCCGACCAGCCTGAGGTTGCGCGTTGAAACGGCGCGCTGGCGATTTCCCGACCGGCCAGTTAAGTCGTGAAGTTAACGATTACAATGCCTGGCGGTTTTCAAGGACGATCAGAATCGCCGCCTGAGGGGGAATCGCACAATGTCGGGCAAACGCGTTTTCTTGACAGCCGAATGGCGCTGGCTGGCGGTGCTGCATTGGCCCGCGCCGGCGGAACTCTTGGAACGTTACCTGCCGCCGGGGCTGGAACTCGATTGCTGGCGCGGCGCCGCCTACGTCAGCGCTGTCGGATTCCTGTTTCGCGACACCCGGCTCCTCGGCTGGCACATCCCCTGGCACCGCAATTTTCCGGAACTGAATCTCCGGTTCTATGTCCGGCCCGTGGATGAACCATCTGCGCGCGGCGTTTGCTTCGTCCGTGAAGTCGTGCCGCTCCCCGCGGTGACGGTCGTCGCGCGCACCGTCTACAACGAAAACTACGTCACATGTCCGATGCGCTATCAGCTTTCGCTTTCGAACGGAAACATTGCCGCCGGCAGTCTCGCTGAATATGCGTGGAAGCGCCACGGACGCTGGAACCGATTGGCGCTCAGCGCTTGCGCCACGCCGGCGCTCCCCGCGCCCAATTCCGCCGAGGAGTATTTCACCGAAAACTACTGGGGCTTTACCGCGCGCCGCGGCGGCGGGGCCACGCGTTACCGCGTCGAACATCCCGCGTGGATGATCTGGCCCGCCAACCAGGTCGAATGGGACTGTGACGCGGCCGCCATGTACGGCCCCGCATGGCAACCAGTCCTCGGCGCGCCGCCGGAGTACGCCCATTTCATCGAAGGCTCGGCAGTGAAGGTCTACGCGGGCGATCGCCTTGATCCCACGCGTTCGGCACAACGTGCACTGCGCGTTTGAACGCGCTTAGCGATGTTCCGTCCGCTGCGCCGGGGTCGGCCCTGCGACGCTCGTCAGGCGGCGGAACACTACGACCTGATGCCACGCCCGCGGGCCCTCGCCGTGCGTTCGTAGCGCCGGCTCGTAGCACGGGCCCAGGTCATGATCGCCCGGCGGGGCGAAAGCGCGCGAGTCCACATCGAGCAATACAAAGTCGGGACGCAAATCTCGCAGCGCGGCGTTCAAGTCGGTGACTTCGATGCCGTACAGCGGACCGTCGAGGCGCGAATAGAATCGCGGATAAATCGAGTTGGCGAGAATCGACTGCCCCGGCGTCGAATGGAAGCGGACCCAATCCGAGGCTTCCACGAGCGGCGTCGCCACGACATTGATCGGGCGCGAGGCAAACGGCAGCGCGATCGCCACGAGCACGAGCGCAATCGTAAAGGCCCACTGCGGCGACCAGTCACTGCGTCGGACGAGGACGCCGAAGCCGCGCCCTAGCAACTCAATGCCAGCCGCCGCGGCCGGTGTAGCAATGGCGATGATCGGCATCACATGGCGATGCGCGAGATACCCAGCGGTGATCTCCAGCCAGATAATCAGCGCCGAATGGAGCAATCCCAACCCCAGCAACAACACGAGCGACGAACGCAATGGCCTCAGGCGATACGGCGCGAAGTGGCCGACTGCCCAGGGAATCCAGACCACGTACCCGAAACCGTATGCCAGTTCCTCGAAGTACTTCTTGATCGCGCCGGGAAGGCGCGAGGCGATGCTGCCCGTCGGCGGCGCGGTAATCGCGATCCCTGGAGAAATATGTAATTCAGCAACGACCTCGGACGCCTGTTGCTCCGCTTGGTTCGCCGCGACATCCGGATTGGGCGGCGCCGTCATAAACGGCATTTCAAACCCGGACGGCTTCTGCGCCGTCGAAAGCGGATCTTTCTTACTGGTCAGTTTCCCGGCCAGAATCACATACGGTCCGACGACGAGCAACGTTCCGCAAGCCAACGCCGCCAGCGACGCGCACGGAATCCGCCACGAACGCAAGTTCCAAACGAGGTTTCCAAACAGCAGCGCGCCGACAACCAGCGCCACGCTGAGCCCTTCCGGCCGAATCCAAAACGCACAGCCGCTGACCGCTCCCGCGGCGAGAAACCAACGCCACGATTGCCGCGCGAAACCTTCTTGCGCGAGCCACGCCGCGGCCAGATAAGCGCACAGATGCGGCGTATCGCTCAACGCGTCGGCGGCGTTCTGTCGCAACGCCGGCAGCCCGGCGGTCAAGAGCGAAGCGATATCGGCCACGCGATTGCAATACATCCGCCGCGTGATCAACCAGACCAGCAGCACGCAACCCACGCCGGCGGAGATCGAAACCAGACGTCCCGCGACGATCCAGCTTTCCGGCGTTTCGGCCCCCGAACGTGCCAGACCGTTCAACAGAGCATGCGCGCCGAGCACGAGCCCCGGATAGCCAGGGTGCTGGTCCTCGCCACGCATCACCGCCACCGGATCGGCCGGCAATGCCCGCGCGATTTCGATAAACGTGACGCTGTCGAGTGCAATCGCCGGCGAGCGCAGTGCCACGATCATCTCGACGACCAGCGTCAAGACGAGCGCGAAGCAGAGCCATCGGTGGCGAGGCATTGAGTGGGTTCTCCGCGCTCGCGCCGCCGGCAAGCGCTCCGGCTCAGCACGAGTTCTTGTCGGTCAGCACGCGAAGCGGCGTCAGCACCATGATGTACAGGTCAAACAGGAAGGAGCAGTTCCGCACATAATACAGGTCGTATTCCAGTCGCTCGACGATCGACGTGTCGCCGCGGAGCCCGTTCAGTTGGGCCCAGCCCGAAAGCCCCGGCAGCACCGCATGCCGGCGCGGATAGTCGGGCATTTCGTTGGCGAATTTTTCGACGAAGCAGGGCCGCTCCGGCCGCGGTCCGACGAGACTCATCTCGCCACGCAGCACGTTAAAGAGCTGCGGAAGCTCATCGATGCACAGCCGCCGCAACACCGCGCCGACGAACGTCCGGCGCGGATCGTTACGCTTCGCCCAGATCGGCCCGGTCTCGCTTTCAGCGTCCGTGCGCATGGTGCGGAACTTCCACAATACAAACACCTTGCCGTGCAGTCCGACCCGTTCCTGGTGATAAAAAATCGGCCCCGCACTGGTCAACCGAACAATCAAGGCGACCAAGGCCATCGGGAGCGCTAAGACAACCAGCATGGCCGCCGCGATCGTGAGATCGATCGCACGTTTGACGATCACCCGCGTCGCGCCGCCGGCGACCGGCCACTCGTGGCGCGTGAGCGTCGACGCGCCGAGCGCCGGGCCGGAACGGCTTAAAATGCGCGGCGCGAGCGCCGCGGGAGTTACCAGGCGTGCCGTCGTTTCATTCATCCTTGAAATTCCGTGACTCGCGTCCTTGCGATGCGTCGCGGCAGTAACCTGCATGCTAAGCGCAGAGCTTGAGCTCCCTTCGCCCCGCGCCGAACATTCCGACTGACTCATAGACCGAAAGCGTGCGCTCCGCGCAACGCTTCCAGGTAAATTCTTTGGCGCGACATAACCCTGCCAAACGCTGCTCGCGCCGAATCGACTCGCTTTCCAGCACTTTTCTAAGCCCAGCCGCGATGCTCTCCGGTTGCCGCGGATCGACGTAAATCGCCGCCTTTCCAAGCACCTCCGGTAGACTGGAATTGTCGCTGGCGATGACCGGCGTTCCCACCGCCGCGGCCTCGAGCGGCGGCAATCCGAAGCCTTCGTACAGGCTCGGAAAGCAAAACGCGGTGGCCGCACGCAACAGCGCCGGCAATTCGTAGGCGCCGACGTACCCCAGCTCGTGCACGAGCCCATGCCGGCGAAGCTTGTCGAGCTCCGCGCGAAAGTAATGTTGTTTCCAGCCGTTCATGCCGGCCAGCACGAGCGGATACTCGCGCTGCATCGTCATCGGCAGCAACTGGAACGCCCGCACGAGCCCTTGCAGGTTCTTACGCGGTTCTAGCGTGCCGAGGTACAGCACGAACTTCTCCGGCAAGCGGTGACGGGCCCGGAGCGAGTTGTTGCATCCATCCATCGTGTCGGCGTCGAAGCGTTCCAGATCGACGCCCAAGGGCGTCACGTGCACTTTCGACGCATCGAGCCGGGGAA
>CAZUBB010000112.1:13262-14639 GCA_964618485.1 uncultured Pirellulales bacterium | reverse complement strand
CCACAACTCCCTGCCTGAGTCGCTACTGGCGACGAAATACGTCCAGTCACCAAACTGCGTGAAGAGAGTCGCATTGGAACCGGCGCCAAACGTGTCAATATCGGCCACCAACTCCGGCGTCAGACTCAACATCCGCCGGCTTTCGAGCACCTCGAACGAGCGCGGACGGATGTGATTACCGCGACCGATCGAAGATCGCCCAGCGCGCGACGGGGGCATCGTAGTTAATCTCCAAAAAAGGCGCGATCCTGCCACGGGTAACCCCGCCGGAATCGCAACGGGTTCCAGGATAATTCAGTTCCAGGAAGCCGGCAAGCAACGTGGCCTGACTGGCTGCGAGAAGCGAAGGCCGCTCATTCCGCGGGGACATCCCGAACGACGTCCCACGTCAAGATCGTGCGGTCGGCGCGAGCCGCTTCGAAGGACTTGAGATCCTTGTACTTCATCGCAGGAACCACGTCGGCCTCCGCCGAGAGTTGCGTCTCCGGCACCGAGAGCGGCCACGGCGTAATCGTGATCTGCGGCGGCTTCACCGGGAGCGGCGTGAAGACAAACTTCGTGTACGAACCTGACGGCACGGCGATCGTCAGCGGCTCCGTGCGCAGCGCGCAGCAGAACCACAGGCTAATGGCGTCGAAGGACTGCAGGTACCGCGCCGCGAGCGGGAGTTCCACGGCCGCATCGGCGCCATGTTGCGCGATCCAGCGTCGTTCGCAACCAGCACGTCGCTGGCCTTCGGCGTCGAGGAATTGCTGCGCGACGCGGCGTTCGGATGGCGAGAGCTTCTCCAGATGGTGTTCCAGCAACATCGAGAAATGCCCGCTCGCGGCGTAGGCGGCCAACGGACCGAGCGCCTCGCAGGCGTCGATCGATGCCGTCCAGATCGGCAGGACCGTCGTGCCGGGCATCTCGGTAAACTGCGGCGGACACCCGAGCTTGCGGTCGAACGCCGGTTTCGCTTCCCAGGCGTCCCAGCCGTTGTCGTGCGTGAGGATGCCGATCAGCAGTTGCTCGCGCGCGGCCGCGGAGAGTCCGGGAAACTCGGCCCAATGACAGGCCAGGTAACTCGCCAGCGAGGCGTGTTCCGACTGCGCAATCAGCAACCACACCTGGCCGCCGTCGTCCCGTTTCGCATCCCTTCGAATCATCGCGGCCTCAATGGCGGAAAGTCACTCAGGCTGGCCGGACGATTCTTCCAGCATCGGACCGAGCTCGTGGGCAAAGTCGCGGGCGTCCTGGAATTGGCGATAGACGCTGGCGAAACGGACGTAGGCCACCTGGTCGAGCTGCCGCAGCCGCTTCATAACCAGCTCGCCCAGTTGGTCGCTTTCGACCTCGGCGTCGGCCATCTCGTAGACCTCGTTTTCGACGGCCGAG
>CAZUBB010000112.1:2356-13252 GCA_964618485.1 uncultured Pirellulales bacterium | reverse complement strand
CCTCCAACTGGTCGTCGCTGATGGGACGCTTCCAGCAGGCTTTTTCCAGCCCGCGCTTGATCTTGTCGCGCTCAAAAGGAACCCGGGCGCCGTCCTTCTTGATGACCTTGACCGCCGGCTCTTCGATTTTTTCGTAGGTCGTGTAGCGGCGATGGCACGAGATGCACTCCCGCCGCCGCCGCGTGGCGAAGCCGTCCTGGCTGGCGCGGGAATCGATCACGCGGTCGTTATCTTGTCGGCAATATGGACATCGCATGCGGGGAAATATATACCATTGCTGCGGAATCGGCTATTTGTAACGCGCCGCAGGCTCGGAAGAACCTCGTCGCGGCCGACGTCATCCCGGTGGCAGAACCAGTTGCAGCAACGTGATCGGGAAATGGCCCGACCGCAACGGAAAGCTTGGCACGCCCTCCCGGCGCACTTATCATTGAGTTGGCCGGAGGACTTTCCCCCGCGCCACTCCCTTGGCCGCCGCTGCGTGAATTATGCCGCTTGAGGACGACATCCAGGCCGTACAGCGGCTCCACGAGGCCTACCAGAAAATCACCCGCGAGTTGACCAAGAAGATCGTCGGTCAGCAGCAGGTGATCGAGGAATTGCTCGTCGCCATGTTCGCCCGCGGGCATTGCCTGCTCGTCGGCGTGCCCGGCTTGGCGAAAACGCTGCTGATTCGTTCCCTCGCCTCGACGCTCTCGCTGAAATTCAGCCGCATCCAATTCACGCCCGACCTGATGCCGTCCGACATCACCGGCACCGAGGTGATTCAGGAAGACAAGTCGACCGGGGCGCGGGCGTTCCGGTTCCTCGAAGGCCCGATCTTCGCCAACATCGTCCTAGCGGACGAAATCAACCGTACGCCGCCGAAAACTCAGGCCGCGCTCCTCGAGGCGATGCAGGAACACCAGGTCACCGTCGGTGGCACGCGGCATCCGTTGGCCGAGCCGTTCTTTGTGCTGGCCACGCAGAACCCCATCGAGCAAGAAGGGACCTACCCGCTCCCCGAGGCGCAGCTCGACCGGTTCATGTTCAACGTGCTGGTCGATTACCCGAGCGAGGAAGAAGAATTCCAGATCGTCCGGCAAACCACGTCGGACGTGTCCGAGCGGATCACGGCTTCGCTCGATGCGGACGACATCCAGTCCCTGCAACAGATCGTCCGCAAGGTGCCGGTCGCCGATCACGTGTTGCGTTACGCCCTGCAATTCACGCGGCTCACGCGGCGCGAAAAAGGAAAGGTCCCCGATTTCATCGCGCAATACGTTACCTGGGGCGCCGGCCCGCGGGCGAGTCAGTATCTCGTCCTCGGCGCGAAGGCCCGCGCCGTGTTGCACGGCCGCTTTCACGCCACGTGCGAAGACGTCCGCGCCGTCGCCGCGCCGGTGCTCAGGCATCGCATCGTCACCAACTTCAACGCCGAGGCCGACGGCGTGAAGCCCGACACGATCGTCAACAAGCTGGCCGAGCTGATCGAGCCGCTGGAACAGGACTCGCCGCGTGGAAACCTCCCCAACGTTTTCCGATCCGCGGACGCTGGCTAAGCTCGCCGGGCTCGAGCTGCGGGCGCGCTCGATCGTCGAGGGCTACGTGGCCGGCATGCACCGCAGCCCCTACCACGGGTTCTCGGTCGAGTTCGCCGAGCACCGCGAGTACGTCCCCGGCGACGACGTCCGCCACGTCGATTGGAAAGTCTTCGGCAAGACCGACAAGTATTATCTCAAGCAGTACGAGGAAGAAACCAACCTCATCTGCTACCTGGTGCTCGACGCCAGCGAGAGCATGACGTATCAGAGCGACGGCGCGGCGATGTCGAAACTCGACTATGCCCGCACCGCGGCGGCGGCGCTCGCCTACCTCGTGCTGCGGCAACAAGACAGCGTCGGCCTGGCGGTCTTCGACCAGGAGCTGCGCACGCTGGTGCGTCCCTCGGGCAATCCATCGCACTTGAAGCAGATCGCGCACGTCATGGAACGCGTGGAAACGGCCCGCAAAACGGCCACGGGGCAGATTCTCCACGACCTGGCCGAACGCCTCCCCAAGCGCGGCCTCGTGGTGCTGCTGAGCGACCTCTTCGACAACCCCGCCGCGCTCACGGCCGGGCTGAAGCACCTGCGCCATCGCCGGCACGACGTGATCGTATTTCAAATCCTTGACCCCGCGGAACTCGATTTCCCGTTCCAGCATACGACGCTCTTCAAAGGCCTGGAAGCGTGGCCCGACACGCTGACCGACCCCAAGGCGCTGCGCAAGGCGTACCTGGAAGAATTCGAAAAGCACCTCCTGGAAGTCCGCCGCGCCTGCCGCGAGCAACAAGCCGACTACGTGCAACTCCGCACCGACCAACCGCTGGAGATGGCGCTCTCCAGTTACCTCGCGAAACGCGCCGAGCGGCGACGCTAGAAAGCGCTACACCCCACGTTGTGGCCGGTCTCCGACCGTGCCACCAGCCCGACCGAAGGTCTCCAATTCCGCATCACGGTCCACAGGCGCCGCACATCACTCCAACCCCTCGCGCCCCGTATAGACGATCGTATCCGGAAACAGCTTGTCCCATTCCTCATCACTCATCATGCCAATGGGAGTGCCGTCGGCACAGAGATGGTTCAGTTGCTTCATCGACGTGAGCGTGTCAAGCGAACTTCGTGTCACCAGCGTCCATTTGAAGTAGAGGTCGAAGAGCGGCTGAAATTGCCTGCACTGCGCAATGCCCGCATCGGTGATCCACGTCCGGCTGCAATCGAGCGAATGGACGCATCGCGACGGACCGCACAACGTGAACGCCTCATCCGTAATGGGAGTGCCCTCAAAACTCAAGTTGCAGGGAGCGCGAAGTGCTCGAATGACCGCGGCGAATCCAGAATCAGTGACCGGCGAATCGGACAGCTCCAAGTCCACGAGCTTCGGCGCATTCTGAAGACCCCACAGGGATTCGCCGTGGACTTGCGTACTGCGCATGGTGAGGGTTCTGAGCGATGGAAGCGTGCATAGGGACAACAGCACTTGATCCGACACCGGCGCGTGCCCCAGCGTTGCATTCTCCAGAGAGCGAAACTGGCGAAAGTCCTGCGCACTCGCTTCGGTGAGATTCGCTCCATCAATAGTGAGCGACGTCAACGCTTGATACTTCGAAAGATGCGAGATCGCGGCGTCGTTCAATTCCGTGTTGATCGCCCACAAGTAGGCGAATCGCGTGTTGTCGACTCCCGCCGCGAAGCCGGCGCCGTCGATTTTCTGGTCGGCAAACGAAAGCGAGTACAGCCGGGGAAGCCGCATGATCGCGGCTAGTCCGCGATCACTGAACTTTCCACCGAATAAATCGAGATTCTCCATCGTCTCGCATTCGCCGATCGCCATCGCGCTTTCGTCCGTGACTTGTTCACACTCGATGGTCAAGTACTCCAGGGGACAAGCCGAAATGGCTTGGATTCCCCGGTCTGTCACGTGATTGGATTGAAAGCTCACGTATTTGAGCTTCTTAAGTCCGCTTAACGCGATCAACGTCTCGTCCGTCACGGGAAAGGAACGCAAATCCAAGTGTTCCAACATCGACAAACTGCCGATCTTTCGAATCGCCTCATCGGAGTAACGGCCGTCTTCATTGTCGACGGCGACAACCTCCAGGCAACGGAACGATTGGAGATCGGCGATCGCTTCATCGCCAGTGTCGCTTGAGTAAAACTCCGTGGAACGCACGTCAACGAGCAACTGTCTCGGCAGATATGGCGCGACGGCCTCTTCCCATTCCGAGAGGTCGTGCATTTCCAAGCGGATGCCCTGTTTTTGCAGTCGAGCGGCGGTTTCGCGTTGTGTGCGCAGTTGCTCCACCTTCAATCCCAGCCACACGCACCACAGCGTCACCACGAGCGCCGGGCCGGCGATGCCGAACTGAAACCAGCGCGGATGCGGCACGGCGCCGCTCCATACGTCACGCTCCGCCCGCAGCCCGAGCCACCGCTTCCAGCCGCGCGCAGGTTGTGCGCCAGGAACCTCCGGCAGCCGCCCGACCGCGCGGAAGCGAAACAGCAGGTGAAAGAACGGATAGAGGAACGCGGTCCCCGCAATAACCACCAGCGTGATGAGGACATCGTCCGTTTCGTTGGGAGAGACGAGCGTTGACTCGTAGCAGTAATAGACAATCCAGCCGAGCAAAGCCCAAGGAAAGAGGTTCCAAAACCAGGCGCCGCGGCGCGGGCGGTAACCGATGGCGTAGACGAAGATAGAAAAGACTGCCACCAAGATGCTGAGCGATTCCACGGCGACTTTCCAGCCATCGAACGGCAGCACGACGCCCTTGTCTGGGACCGTAAAGGTCATCAGTCCGAACAACAACGCGCATAACAAGGCCAGCGCTCGCCGCACCCAATAGCGCCGCACCGTCGCCTTCCGGCCTTCAACCGCCGCCGCCGCTATGGTCGCCGCACCGGCACTCACGCGTTCACTCCCATAAGTTCTTCAACGCCCCCTTATGTCACCATAACGACCGCGGCTCTCATCGGCAAAGCAAATCAAACCTCTCTTTCCCCTCTGCGTCTCCGCGCCTCCGCGGTTCCAACCAACTCAAACCTTCCCCGACTCAATCACGCGTTTACACGGCGGCAGTGAGTCGAGGAACATTTTTCCGTACGGCTTGGTCATCACCCTCGGATCGAGGATCACCACCATGCCGCGGTCGGTCGCCGTGCGGATCAACCGGCCGAAGCCCTGCTTGAGCCGGAGCACCGCTTCCGGAAGTTGATACTCGCGGAACGGGTTATTGCCCGACGCGCGGATCGCTTCGACCCGCGCTTCTACCAGCGGGCGGTCCGGCACCGCGAACGGCAGCTTGGTGATGATCACGTTTTGCAGCGCCTCGCCGGGGACGTCGACTCCTTGCCAGAAGCTATCGGTCCCTAGCAGCACGCCGCGCGGGTTGTTCTTGAAGCGCTCAATCATCTGGCTCCGCGGCACGCCGTCGGCCTGGCTGTAGAGCGCCAAGTTGCGTTCGCGCAGCCACGGAGCAAGCTGCTTTGCCGCGCGGCGCACCATGTCGTAACTGGTGAAGAGCGCAAAAGCGTGGCCGTCGGTGCGCTCGACGTAGCGCCGCAGCAGTTCGATGACCCGCGCGTCGAATTCGTTCTTATCGGTCGCGGGATCAGGCATATCGCGCAACAACACGAGCGACGCCTGCTCGCCGTAGTCAAAAGGACTGCCGAGCCGTAGCGTATCGCCATTCCCGACGCCGAGCCGATCCTGAAAGTAACGAAACGACGGGGGCTCGCCGACCGCCAGCGTGGCGCTCGTCATGATGACCGTTGGGCCGGCTTCGAACAGATGACTGCGGAGCGCCGGCGCGACTTCGATCGGCGCCGCGGTGAGAATCGTCTTCGCGAAACGCCCCTCGGTGCGCTCGATCCAATAAACGTAATCGTCGAACTCCTGCCGGTTCCACGATTCGATCGACCCGGCCACGGAGAGCAAGCGATCGGACGCCGCCACGAAATCCTGTTTTTCGGTCTCCTCGGTGAACGTCGTGCTGGCAAAGCGCAACCGCTTGGCGAGCGCCGACAAGAGCGGGCTGATTTGATTGTCGACCTGTTCTGCCTTGCGCACACGGCCGTTGGCGCCGGGATGCTTCAGCCACCACTCGCGCCAGTCGTCGAAAAACTCGTCCGATGCAAAACGGCACGCGGCGACGTCCTGCTGCAAGTCGGCCAGGAGCTTGTGCTGCTGATGCTGGTCGCGCACCAGCAGCCCCTTGTTGGTCCGATCGTTGTACAGCCGGTTGAGGTTGTACTCGACCTGTGCCGAGGTGACGCCGAGCCCCAGGTGATCTCCCGCCACGCCTTCGAGGGTGTGCGCTTCGTCGAAAATCACGGCATCGTAGTCAGGCAGAATGCTTACGCCGTCGCGCCGCAGCGCCAGGTCCGAAAAGAACAACGCGTGATTGACGATAAGGAGCTGCGCGTTCTGCACGCGCCGCCGGGCGCGATAGTAGAAGCACTGCGCATGCTCGGGACAGTTCCGTCCCATGCAGTTGCCGTGGTCGCTTTGCATCTCGTCCCAGACTTGCCGCAACGGGCGATACGGCAGGTCGGAGAGCGAGCCGTCGTGCGTCTGCTTGGCCCAGGCGGCGATCGCCCGCGCGGCGACGAATTCTTCCTCTTCCTTGAACAGATGCTGCGCCCGCGCGATGGCGTTCTTCATCCGTCGCAGGCTCAGGTAGTTCCCGCGTCCCTTGGCGAGCACCGCCGTGAACTCGAGCGGAATTACCGCGTTCAAGAGCGGGAGATCCTTCTGAATCAACTGCTCCTGCAAGCTGATCGTGTGCGTCGAGACGACGATCCGGCGATGCTTGAGCGTTTCGTTGGCCGGATCGGCGGCCGCCAGAATCGCTGGCACGAGATAGGCAAAACTCTTTCCGACCCCCGTCCCTGCCTCGACCATCAGGTGCCGTTTCTCACGGAGCGCCCGCGCGACCGCCTCGGCCATTTCGAGCTGCTGCGGGCGCGTCTCGTAGTGCCGCAGGCGCTCCGCGATCTTGCCTCCGGGCCCCAGGATTTCGAGCAAGTTGACCATAGGGCGGAATTGTATCAACCGCCGGCGGACTCGCGACTCAAGTCGCAACGAATTACCAATTAGGAACTTATGCGCCGGTGCCCAGCTCCGTGCATTCCATCCCCCCCGTTGGTGCATGTGCCGCAACCTAAATGCTAGCAATCAGTTAGTATCACTTTCAGAAAAAATGGTTGACGAACGGTTTTCACCCGATAAACTTAGGCCTCTGACAACTACCTATTGTGGCTTGCAGGGCATTGGCTACAATATATGGGTGTCGCTCGCAAGATTGCGTAGCTTCCTCAGTTTACCCGGATGGAACCAGCGGACCTTCTAGCTAGCATTTCTCTTGCGGAATGCTGGCCAGGCCGATTGAGTATTCGGTGTACTGAAGTACACTAAGGTATGGATGCCCGTTCTTTCGCTCAGGAGGCTGTGAGTCATGGCCGATCTCGCTGTTGAAGCTCGTTCCGGCGCCGTTTCCCGCTCCGCCTCGTCCCGGCGGTTCCAGCGCGGACTTTCCTTTGAATCGATCTTCTGCCCGGCCGATGTCGCCGACCCGTTCGAGACGATCGCCTGGGGCGTGCGCACCGCGGTCATCAAGGATGAATCGGGCGGCGTGCTCTTCGAGCAGAAGGACTGCGAGGTTCCCGAGCATTGGAGCCAGTTGGCCACCAATGTCGTCGTGAGCAAGTACTTCTACGGCGAGAACGGCACGCCCGAACGTGAGCGAAGCGTCCGGCAACTGATTCACCGCGTCAGCCGGACGATCGCCGATTGGGGAATCAAGGACGGCTATTTCGCGTCGCCGGAAGATGGCGAACGCTTCTACCGCGATCTCACCTGGCTCTGCGTCCATCAGCACGGGGCGTTCAACTCGCCGGTCTGGTTCAACGTCGGTCTCTACCACCAGTACGGCGTGAAGGGCGCCCAGTGCAACTGGCACTGGAACCCCGAGACTAACACGGTCGAGCAGCCTCAGAACCCGTACGAGTATCCGCAGGGCTCGGCATGCTTTATCCAAAGCGTGCAAGACAACATGGAAGACATCATGGAGCTCGCCCGCAGCGAGGCCATGCTGTTCAAGTTCGGCTCCGGCACCGGCACCGACCTGTCGACGCTCCGCTCGCATCGCGAAAAGCTCTCCGGCGGCGGCAAGCCCTCGGGACCGTTGTCGTTCATGCGGGTGTACGACCAGATCGCCGCGGTCGTCAAGAGCGGCGGCAAGACCCGCCGCGCCGCGAAGATGCAGTCGATCAAGGTCTGGCACCCGGACGTGATGGAGTTCATCGAGTGCAAGGCCAAGGAAGAAAAGAAGGCGCGAATTCTGATCGAGAAGGGGGGCTACGAGTCGAACTTCAACGGCGAGGCGTATAGCTCGATCCTCTTCCAGAACGCGAACCTTTCGGTCCGCGTGACCGATGAGTTCATGCAAGCGGTGAACGAAGACAAGGATTGGAAGACGCACTGGGTCACCAACCCCGCGAAGGAAGGTCCGTCGTTCAAGGCTCGCGACGTGATGGCCCGCATGGCCGAGTGCGCCTGGTACTGCGGCGACCCCGGCGTGCAGTACGACACGACGATCAATCGCTGGCACACCTGCCCGAACTCGGGCCGCATCAACGCCAGCAATCCGTGCTCGGAATACATGTTCCTCGATGACACGGCCTGTAACCTGGCGAGCATCAATCTGATGAAGTTCCGCCGGGACGATGGTTCGTTCGACGTCGAGCGGTTCCATCACGCCTGCCGCATCTTCTTCGTCGCCCAGGAAATCCTGGTCGATCACGCCAGCTATCCGACCAAGCGGATCGCGCACAACAGCCACCTCTATCGCCCGCTGGGACTCGGCTACGCCAATCTCGGCAGCCTGATCATGGCCTCCGGCTGGCCGTACGACTCGGAAGGGGGCTACGCCCTTTGCGGCGCCATCACCGCGCTCCTGCACGGCAACGCCAACCTGACGAGCGCCGAACTGGCCGCCGCCGTGGGGACGTTCGATCGCTTCCCGGAAAATCGCGAGCCGATGCTTCGCGTCATGCAAATGCACCGCGATGCGGTCGAGCAGATCAATCCCGAATGCCCGACGTATCTGCACGAAGCGGCCCGCCAGGTGTGGGACGAGGTGCTCGACGCCGGCAAGCGATTCGGTTATCGCAACGCGCAGGCCACGGTGTTGGCGCCGACCGGCACCATCAGCTTCCTGATGGATTGCGATACGACCGGCATCGAGCCGGACATCGCGCTGGTGAAGTACAAGCAACTCGCCGGCGGCGGGATGCTCAAGATCGTCAACAACACGGTGCCGCTCGCGCTGCGGACGCTCGGTTACGATGAGCCGCGGATCAATTCGATCGTCGACTACATCAATCGTGAAGACACGATCGAAGGCTCGGCCGATTTGAAGGACGAGCACCTGGCGGTCTTCGATTGTGCGTTCACGCCGGCCAACGGCTCGCGCTCCATCAACTGGCGGGCGCACGTCCGCATGATGGCCGCCGCGCAGCCGTTCCTTTCGGGGGCGATCTCGAAGACGGTCAACATGCCGCGTGACGCCACGCCGGCCGATGTCGCCGACGCCTACATCGAAGGCTGGCGGCTGGGCCTCAAGGCGCTGGCGATCTACCGCGACGGCTCGAAGGAAAGCCAGCCGCTCAACACGGCCAGCGAAACCTCGAAGGCCGCGGTGAAAGCGATCGCCGCCCCGCGCCGCGAGCGCCTCCCGGACACCCGCAACTCGATCACGCATAAGTTCAACATCGCCGGGCACGAAGGTTATATTACCGTCGGTCTCTACGACGACGGCCGTCCGGGCGAGTTGTTCATCACGATGGCCAAGGAAGGCAGCACCATCGGCGGTCTGATGGATTGCTTCGGCACCGCGGTCTCGATGAGCCTGCAGTACGGCGTGCCGCTCGAAGTGTACGTCAACAAGTTCTCGCACACGCGGTTCGAGCCGTTGGGTTACACCAACAACCCCGATATCCGCATGGCGAAGAGCATTGTCGACTACATCTTCCGCTGGCTGGGGATCACGTTCCTGCCAGGTTTCCGCGAGGCGTCGCTGGGCATTCCCGCGGCGGGCGGGAAAGGAGACGCGGCTCCGGCGGCCGGCGCGGGAGACGATGCCGACCCTGATTCCAAGCCCGCCGCCATGAAGGCCGGCGGGCAGCCTGCGGGGCGAGGAACGCCGAGCGTAACGAAGCCGGAAGCCACCATCGCCCGGCTGCAGACGACGGCGGTCCCCAAGAATGGTCACCCGAACGGCCATCACAAGAACGGCGCCAATGGCAACGGCGCCCATAAGGTCGATGCCGGCGCGAACGGCGGTGAGAGTCAGGCCGCGCTCTTAGAACGGGCAGGCGTTGCGCCGCGAGCGAAGACCTCGGCCAAGACGCATTCGACGGAGCAAGGGGACCAATTCGCGAGCTTCCAGCTCGACGCCCCGTCCTGCGACATGTGCGGCGCCATCACGGTCCGCAACGGCAACTGTTATCTCTGTCACAACTGCGGCAACAGCATGGGCTGCTCGTAATGGATTGCACGGGGCAAAGAAGCCCCGCGAGCAGCCCAGGCTTTGCCTCGGACGAAAACAGTCTGCCTCGCTTACTCCAGCCCGTAGAGCCCCGCCAGCGGGATCATCGATCCGCCGGCGCGGCCGAGCGTGCTGCCGCCGGGGAGGAAGCGCGGTTCGATGACGAAGCCGGCGCCGACGTTGTTGCGGCTGTGGTCGACGTTGAACGTCGCCGAAACCAGGAACGATTCGCCGATGCGCGTCAGTTGCACCGCCTGGCCGATGTTGCCGTTGCCCGCGACGTCGACCGCGGTGCTCAACGACGAGACCCACTTCGGGCTCATGCGATAGCTGAAAGCGCTGAGCAACACGGCGCTGTTGATCGGCCCTTCCAAGGAGTGAAAGCCCAGATAAAGTGCGCCGCGCGGCGGGCGCGTAATGTAGCCGCCAACCGTGGTGAGTTGCTGCCCTTGGTCGAAGAAATCATAAATGCCGCTCGACAGCAGCGTGAAGCGATCGCCCACGTGCCAGCGGAAATCGTAATCGACCAGACCGAGCGACTCGCCGAAGTTGTCGCTGTCCTTCTTCGGGAACCACGTGGCGTTCGTATCGAGCACGATCCAATCGATGATCCGCCGCTGGCCCGGCAGCCCGCGCTTGGTCTGCCAGCGTTGCCGCGCGCCGAAGCGGAAGGCCATCATGTCGTCCACCACTTCGGTCGACGGGCTCGTCACCCAACTGGCGAGTCCGCTGCGCACGGCGTAGAAGCGTTCTTCAAACCTCGCCGGCACCGGCGGCGGGCCGCCGAACGTGTTGAAGGCGAATCGCCGCCGGAACGCTTCGACCGA
>CAZUBB010000112.1:0-2346 GCA_964618485.1 uncultured Pirellulales bacterium | reverse complement strand
GTCGTCGATCTGGTCGTATAACGGCAACTGATCCAGGTCACGATTGGCGTCGGTGTAGGCGAATTCGCTGCTGAAGACAACCTTGTGCGCGACGCCGTGCACGTTGAACAGGCCGCTTTCCACCGACGGGTTCACGCTCCAGAACGGAATGCTGGCCCGCATGCCGAGCTGACCGTAAGCGCGTTGCAACTGTTCCTGCTCGATGTCCTGACCCCAATGCGCGAGCTCGCCAAGCGCGTACGGCACGACCTTAAACCCGCCCAACTGCACCGGCATGTCGATCTCTTGCCGCGTCGCGATCTTCTCGCCGCTGAACGTGGTGCCGCCGTCGGGATTCACTTCCCACGGCAGGAAACCGAACATCGAGCGATCGACTGGATCGGGAGGCGTGGTCGCCACGCGCATCTTGCTGTAAGAAGCCTGCGAGTGCCCGTACCAGGTCAGTAAGCTTCCGAAGAGCGGTTGCCCGATGAGGAAATGATCGCCGCGCGGCGCTTGCTCCGTCTCAGTAAAGAAGTCGTTGATACGCGTGCTGGCCGTGAGATTGAACGACTGGATGCCCATCAGCTTCTTCAACTCGAAGCCGGTGGTCATGTCTTTGAGCTGATCCCACTCATTCTGGTAGTATTCTTCGACGAAGTTGCGATCGGCAATCCAACCCACTTCGCCCGTGAATTGAATGTCCCACATCAACTGATGGCGGTGGCGGCCAAGCAGGCGATAGCGATATTCGTTGTTGTGCGTAATTGCCGTGCGGCCCGCGCCGAGGTTATCGGTGTCGCGGTCGTTGATGCCCCAGTAGTCAAAGAAACCCTGGTAATTGCCGCCGTGGCCCAGCAGGTTTCGTCCCTCATAGCGGAACTCCGTCCCGGCGCCGAAGCCGCGCTCACTCAGGTAGTCTAAGCTCAGGTTCCAGCGCGTGCCGGGCGGTGGGTTCTCGATGCCGAGAATCTGGTAAATGTCCCATTCCGACAGGAACTGGTTGCCGAACACCCGATCATTCTTGAACTGAAAGCCGTTGATGTAATACGACTGCTTCTCCAGGTCGCTGGCGATGACCGGCCAATACAGCACCGGCACTTCGCTCAGGAAGAGGAAGTTATTCGTGGCCCTCGCCAGTTTCTTCTGCTCGTAGAGCGGCTCCTGCGTCTGCGGATTGATCTTCACCTGCCCGGTCGCCGGGTCGATCAGCGGCTTCGAGAGATCCTCGGAGTATTGGAAATACACGCTTCCCGATTGCAACCGGTAGCTCGGCTTGCCCATGCGGCTGCTGGAGAGCCAGGCCTTCGAGGCGTAAAAGCGCTGACCATCGAGCTGCTGCAGCACGTCGGCCTTCATGCGCAACATGCCGTTGAACTGAATTCCCTTGGAGCCGGGCCGGCCGAACTGCGCTAGCTCTTGCGGCGTGATGCTGGGTGTCAGCATTTCAGCGTTCAGCACCACGCCCATCTTGTTCTTCACGTCGTAATACATACGGTCCGCGTAGACCGTGCGATTCCCTTGCTTGAAGACAATATTCCCTTCGAGATAGACTTCTAGCGGATCCTCGCCGTTCTGGAAGCCTTCTTCGCCGCCGGCCAGCGTGCTCGCGGTGATCCCCTTGGTCCAGACCACCATGTTGTCGGTGTAAATGTCGATCGCGCCGCCGCCGGTGACGCCGTCGACGATGAAGTTGATGCCGCCGGTGATGACGCCGATTGTCTCGGTCCCCTCGGGATTCGTCGTAAACTGCGCCTGCGGCTGAGCGGTGTTCCGCGGATAAACGCGGACACGCCGCATATTGGCGGGAATGCCGCTGCCGCCGGCCGGGCCGGGCATCTGCGCGAGCGCTGGCTCGACATTTTCGTCGAGAATCAGTTCGGTGCGCTGGATCGGCGCCGGCGCCGCGGCCGATTCGAGCGTGGGATTCGCCGAAGGCATTTCCTCTGTGTTTGGGGGCGCTAGTTGTTTCGCGGCGGCGGGGGTGGAGATGAGGTTCGGCGTGCGCCGCGCCATGCCGCGCGCGAAGATCGGCGGCTTTTCGCGCGGTTCGGGGCCGATCGTCGGCGTCTCCACGTGCATCATGCCGGACGTGAAGAACTCGCCGAGCCACGAGTCTTTGTCGGTCACGCGGATGATCTTGCCGCCGCCGTCGTCGTAGTGGAAATCGACGTCGCCTTCGAGGTACACCGACGCCAGGTTCGCGCGGTCCGTGAATTCCCCCTGGCGTTTGATCCAGAGAATCGCCTGCGCGGCGCGTCCTTGGACGCGCCCCTGCCGAACTTCCACGCCTTCCTGCAACCACCAGACTTCGTAGTCTCCCTGCCGCCACGACGAGCCGTTCGGCAGGAAGACTACGAAGTCTGG
>CAZUBB010000111.1:0-14713 GCA_964618485.1 uncultured Pirellulales bacterium | reverse complement strand
TATCGGCTGGTGGGACGGAGATCAGATCGCGCTACCAGCCCGTTGCGCGAGCGAGGGAGAGTGAGCGTGGATTCATGTTCGATGCGGAACATGCACTCCACGTCCACTTTCCCTCGCTCGCGCCTCGGGCTAGTGTGCGAGGCCGCCCATTGGCCGCTCAGTGCGAAACGGTCGAGTCGCTCAGCCGGGAGTGGCGGGTGGCGGCGTGGGCGTAGGCCGGTTGGCCGACGGGGGCGGAGGTCGCCTCAGCGGCCTTTTTTTTGCTGGCTGCCTTTTCATCGCGGCGGTGGATGCCCCAGGCGAAGAGGCCGCCCAGCGGGCCGGCCAGTAGCGCGGGCAACATCACGAGGTTGCCGAAGAGGGATGCCGTCAACAGCGTGAGCATCATCCAGCCGAAGCTCTTCGTGGGCATAAACGGGCTGAAGGCGAAGACCGAGAGGCCCAGCGCGATCACGCCCCAGCTTTGGTACATCGCTTGCGCGCAATGTTCGTAGGCGTACAGAATGGCGTGCCGGCGGCGTTTGCCGGCGCGCATGGCGTCGCGGAACTTGAGCATGAAGTGGACCACGTCGTCGACGGTGACGCCGAGCGCCACGGCCGGAGTCATCACGGTGCCGGTATCGATGAGCAGGCCGGACCAGCCCATCGTGCCGAAAACGATCGCCGCGGGGAACACGGCGGGGAGCATGAGCAGCAGGCCGGAGGAGAGATTGCGGATCACCAGCACCATCACGACGGTGACCAGGAACCAGTCGCCGACAAAGCCCCAGATCAGGTCGGTGAGCAGCGTGTGCTGCGCGGTGTAAACGAGCGGGACGAGGCCGGTGTACTTGATTTCGCCGATACTGGCGAACGTCTCGGGGTCGGTCCCTTCGACGTTTTTCATTTCGGTGATGGCGCCGTTGTCCTGCGGATTTCGTCGACAAACAGGCCGTAATCGATTTCATCGAGCGCGCCCAACCGCGCGGTCACGCGCCAAAGTTGGTTGCCATCTTGGTCGCGGCGGAGATAGCCGGTCGTGCGGAACTGCTCTTCGATCTGGCGGTTCGCCTCGCGCATCGCCATGTCGGGGAGGAGGAACTTGTTGGCGCCAATTTGCTGTTCCAGGTTGTCGGGCGCCGGCGCGAAGGTGAGCGCGGACATCGCCTCGCCCACTTCGGGAACCTCGCTGACCTTGTATTGGATCCACTCGACAATCCGCATTTTGTCGAGCATCGAAAGTTTGCTGTCTTTGTCGAACGGGATGATCACTTCCATCGGCACGAGCGGTCCGAGGTTCGTTTCAAGCCAGGCGTAATCCTGGCGGATTTTCGAGCCTTCGGAGAAGAACCGCATCAGGTTCACCGAGGTCTTCGCGTAACGCAGCCCGTAACCGGCGCCGAACATCAGGAGCAGGCAGCCGATGGCGACCAGCGCGTTATGGCGAATGATTCCCCGGGCGACCAACCGCCAACGGCGCGTACGGAGCGGATCGCCCCATTTGCTTTCTTTGACGACTTCCTGATGCGCCTGGTGCGACGGGAGCGGCCACAATTGCAAGGCTGCCGGAAGGACTAAGCAAAGAATCAAGGTGCTGGCGAGGACGCCAAGTGCGCAATAGAGGCCGAACTGAAAAATCGGCACCAAGTCGGTCCAGCAGAGCGACGCCAGGCCGGCGGCGGTGGTGCCGGTAGCGAGCCCGAGCGGCAACGCCGCGTGACTGATCGCGCGGCCGGCGGCGTAGCGAACGCCGTCGTGTTCGATCGCTTCGCGATAGTAATTGGTCAGATGGATCGCACCGGAGATCGCCGCCACGTAGACCAGCGTGGGCATGGTCAACAGGATGGCGTTCATGTTGGTGCCGGTGTAGTAAACGATCGCAAGGCTCAACATCGCCGAGTAGATGCCGGTGCTGAACACCAGGAAAATCAGCTTCGGGATGCGTAGGCACCACCAGGCGATGAACAGGCCGACCGCGGCGGCCAAACCTGCCAGGCGAAACAGGCTCCTTTCGCCCGACTCGTCGAGCGCGACGTTGTCGACCGGCGGGCCGCCCATGTGGAGCGCCTCGAACCGGACGCCGCATTCTTCGGTGGCGAGATTCCGGATCACGTTCACGGCCTTGCGCAATTGGCCCTGATCGGACCCATGCGGCGTGAAGGTGATCACGGCGCTCGTGAGCTTGCCATCATGACCGATCAGCGTGTGGCGGAAGCGTTCGACGACTTCATCGGCGGGAATTGGGTAATTGCCGTTGGAGAGTCGCGCGACGAGACGCGGGCCGGTGGTGATCTCGTGGAACAGGAACTCCGTCCCCTTGGGCGTTTCGACGCCGTTCTTGATCATCCGCTCGATTTTCTTGGTGAACGTCTCCAGGCGGGGATCGTCCATCGTGCAGCCGTCCCAGGAGACCAGGACGAACTGCTCCTCGGCGAAGTGCTCGCGAAACGTCCGAAAGTCCTCCGTTTCCGGGTAGCCGGCGGGGAGCCATTGGCTGACGTCGTTGCGATTGCTGAGCAACGACTGCCGGGCACCGCGGGCCACGAGCGGGAGCAGGAACATCGCCACCACCAAAATCGGCAGGGCGAAGCGCTCGAAAAAGGGACGGGGAGTATCCTCGGTGGGCTTTCGCATGGTTCCGGTCTCTAGCGATCCGTGTTCCACTTCTACTGCGTCCTTGCATTTTTCCCGGCGAACCGGGATCTCGGACCGCATTCCGACGGCTCAGCCGGCGGCGGCAGGCACAGGGTGGGATTAATCAAACGGGGTCGCGGCGGCAAACCGACGACGCAGCCTCGTACGAGGCGTATCGCGGCCGCGCCAACCGATGTAGGTGAAACTCCGTGCCTAGCACAGAAGATCGGCATCCGCTTCCTATTGGAAAGAGTCGGTGACCCGTCTTTCTAGAAGCCTACCGGGGTTCCGCGGGTCAGTCCATACGCGGCGTGCCGGAGCCCGGCACGCATGAACGGGTTTTCATGGATTTCCGTGCCCATTGTGGTCGGTCGATGTTGCATCATATCTCTTGTTATATCAGAGACTTGCGTTCAATGTATTGACGGCGGTCCGTCGCAATCGACGGGTGTCTGGCGACACTGCGGGACCTGGGTTGTGGGAAGCGATTGTAGTGCCTGGCGGCCCAAGAAATGTTGGGTTTGCCTGAACTTGGAGAACCGACCGCCTTTTGCTACTCTCCGCCGCCCCGCGTCCCGGGGACGGCTGAGCACCGGTCATTTCCTCGTTCAAGCAGTTCGCTTCCTTGGTTACGAGAAGCGTCAAATCGAGCGGTCTGTTACGCGGCGTCGGCCTGGCCGGGGCCGTTGCGCTGAGCCTGTCGCTGCTCGGCGGCTGCGCTGCTCCGCTCCTCGGTTTTGTGAAGCAGACGGAGAACAAGCCGGCGGATTCGACGGCCGAGGTCGCGGCCGAAGAAGCCAAGTCGCCTTCGGATCAAACGCCGCGCGGGTTTCGCGACGATGACGTGGCGCTCGCTTCTGATGCGGCGTTGTCGTCATCAACGGCGACATCTTCGCAGATTCAGACGGAATCGATCGAGATTCCGACTGTGCCGAACCCGCTCGGCGATGGGCCGGTTTCGATCGCGCAGGTGTTTTCGTATGCCCGGGAGTATCACCCGCAATTGCGGGCCAAGGCTCAGGAAATCGACCTCGCCCGAGCGGAACGGCTCGGAGCGGGGCTGTTCGCGAATCCACAACTGGTCATGGACGCGATGGGCCCGGTCGACGGGGATGATAACGCCAGTCTAACGACGCGCGTCGACTTCACGGTGCCGATCGGCGGCAAACGCCAGCGTGGGATGTCCGCCGCGGCGGCCGCGGAAGAACGGGCGCGGCTCGAGCTGGCCTACGACACCGACCTGGTATTGCTCGAGGTTTCGGACGCGGCGGCGACCGTCCTCTACTTACAAGAACTGGCCGGCTTGCAGCAGGAAATCAGCGATATCAACGCCCGCTTCGCCAAGATGCAGGACGAGCGCGCGGCGCAAAATGTCATTACCGACGTCGATCGGCTGCTGGCGGAAACTTCGGCCAAAGAGGCGGAATTTGAGCGGCTGAGCACGGAAGTGACGTTGGAACAAGCGCGGCTGCTCTTAGCGCAGGCGATGGGAATGACACAGCCGCGTCCCCTCGTGCTTTCCGGCGTTCTGGAAACCCCGCGCGTTCCGCCGGCGCCGCTTCCAGAGATTTTGGCCGCGGCACGGAAGGTCCGCCCTGAATTGCGAGCCGGCGACTGGGGAATCCGCGAGCAACAGCGCCGCGTGGACCTTGCTCGCGCTGAGGGGATTCCGGACATCACGATCAGTCCACGCTATAGCGAGGCGTTCAACGACTCGGACGACGCGATGGGGGCCCGGTTTACGAGCGATTTGCTGCTCTGGAACTGGAACCAGGGGGCGATCGCCGAGGCGATGGCAAGCACGCGCGAGGCGCGGGCGAACCGGCAGTTGTACGAATCCACCACGCTGGGGGACGTGGCGCAGGCATACGTCAGCCTGGCCCCGCTGCAGCGGCAGTTGGACTATTACGACTCCCAGGTTGCTCCGGCGATGGGTCAGGCGATCGCGGGGATTGAAAAGGCTTTCCAGGTCCAGGCGATCGACGCGGCAGAGCTGTCGCAACAGTTGACGCGGCTCGCCAAGTTACGGCGGGAGCACCTGGAAATCCGCTACGCCCACCAGCAAACGCGGATGCGGCTGGAAATTCTCCTCCGCCGCCCGCTGGCAAGCTTCGCCGCGGAGCCCATTCCGGCCGGCGTGCCGGCGCCGGCGGAATTGCCGCCAGACAACTTGCAGCCCTAGGCAGCGCGATTTTCGCCAGAACTCCGTTGGCCCTGCGGGGTTAAAGAATTCAGTCTCATGGGGGCTGTCACTGCGCGCATTCTTCGGGCAATTTGAGCGCCTGACGGTTTCGGCCCGTAGTTCAATTGAACCGATGGTTCGTCGCATCTAGAATCGTTAGTACCCAAACCAATTCTCGTCGGCCCCGCCAACCGCCAGACGCGCACGGAGAGTTGTTCGCGATGAGTACCCTCCTGAAGGAATCTGTGAAGGATGCGGCTGCCAAGGAAACTGTCGTTTCGGCGCCCGAGACCTCAACTGTCGTGCATGGCGCGCACCGCGTGAGTCCGGGCACGTCGCCGGCGCCACGGTCGGCGGGTAGGCGATGGCTGATGCGCGGAATCATGGCGATGGTGGTGCTGGGGCTCGGCGCAGGGGCGTTGGCGGCCCTGGCATCCCTCGGCGGGAGCGACGGACCGGTCGTGGTAACGACGCCGGTCGGCAAAACGGACCTGGTGATCACGGTTACCGAAGACGGCACGCTGGAAAGCGCGGCCAACGTGGAACTCAAGTGCGAAGTCGACGGCGGCTCGACGATCTTGGAAATCGTCCCCGACGGCACGATGGTCACCAAAGGAACGCGCTTGGCGCTGCTCGATTCCTCGACGATTGAAGAGAACTATAACGCGCAGAAGAACGTCGTCGGGAAAGCGGAAGCGACGAAGATCGCTTCGGAGAACACGTTCGAGGCGGCCAAGATCGCCGTGCAGGAATACCTCGAAGGCACCTACGTTCAGTCGCTGCAGACGGCGGAATCGAACATCGTCGTCGCGCAGCAGAATCTGACGTCGGCGGAGAATATCGCTACGCACTCGGAAAAGATGCTGCGCAAGGGCTACACGACGCCGCTGCAGCATCAATCGAACGTGTATGCCGTGCAGAAAGCGAAGCTCGATCTGGAACTGCAGAAGACGACGAAGATGGTGCTGGAGAAATTCACCAAGGCCAAGACGCTGCAAGACCTCGAAAGCGCTCGCGACTCGGCCGAGGCGCAGTTCAAGTCCGACAGCGGCGCGTACGAACTCGAGAGCGCCAAGCTGAAGCGGTTGGAGAATAACCTCAAGAAGTGCGAGATCATCGCGCCGCAAGACGGCATGGTGGTTTACGCCAACGATCTCTCCGGCGGCGGCCGCGGCGGCCAGCAGACGCCGAAGATCGAGCAAGGGGCCGCGGTCAAGCAATACCAGGCGGTGATTCGTCTGCCCGATCTGACGAAGATGCAAGTCAAGACGCTGGTGCATGAATCGAAGGTGGAACAACTCCGCCCTGGGCAGCGCGCCCGCGTGAAAGTCCAAGGGCGCGAGGTGCAGGGCACCGTCACGCAGGTCGCCAGCCAGCCAGAAGCGTCGAACTTTTTCGGCGGCAGCGGCGCCAAGGAGTACGCGGCGTATGTGCGGATCGACGGCGAAGCTGCCGGCCTCAAGCCGGGCATGACGGCCGACGTCACCATTCTGATCGGCGAGCATAAGGGGGTCGTCGCGGTGCCGGTGCAATGCGTCGTCGTGAAAGGACGCAAAGCGTCGGCCTGGGTGAAGAACGGCGACAACATCGAGCGCCGCGACTTGGTGCTCGGGGCGTCGAACGACACGTACATCGAAGTGAAGGATGGACTCAACGTCGGCGACCTGGTGCTGCAACGGCCGCGCGCGGAAGTGGCGGAGGCCAACGCGGACAGCGAGGAAGCGGAAGCGGTCGACGTGGAGAAGACGTTTGGCGCTTCAAAGGCCACCGTTGCCGACGGTCCTGCCGGGGGAGCTAGTCCCGGCGGTCCGAGCGGCGAAGGAGGCCCAGGCGGCGGTCGTCGCGGCGGCGGACGTTCGCGTATGCCGACTTTCGCGGAGTTGGACAAAGACAAAGACGGGAAAGTCAGTCTGGAAGAGTTCCCGGAGCAGATGCGCCCGTTCTTTGATCGCATGGACACGAACCAAGACGGCTTCATGGATAAGGAAGAAGAAAAGGCCGCCACGGAGCGCCGCAAACAGATGGAAGCCCAAGGCGGATTTGGCGGCGGAGGAGGAGGGGGAGGCTTCGGCGGCCCGCCGCAATAGGCGGTTCGTCGCGCGACGGATCGGCGACGAAGTCGCCTCCTACAGGAGCGATCGCGAGCTTCTCTTCTCCTTTTCTTCTCTTCTCCTTTTCTCCTCCGCCCCATGGACCTTTTCCTCCAAACGTTGGCCCTCGGCATCAAGAGCTTGCTCTTGCATAAGCTGCGTTCCGGGCTGGCGGTGTTGGGGATCACGATTGGCGTCACGGCAGTGATTTGGCTGGTGGCGATGGGGCAAGGCGTCAGCTACCAGGCGCAGCAACAGATTAAAGATCTCGGCGCGACGAACATCATCGTGCGGAGCATCAAGCCGCCGTCGAACTCGACGTCGGGCCAGCAGGGATTGTTCCTCACCTACGGCTTACTGCGCGACGACTTTCGCCGCATCGCGACGACGGTGCCGACCGTGAAACGATCCGTTCCGCTCCGCGAATTGACGCGCGAGGTGCGGTATCGCGACAAACGCGCCGAGGTGCGCGTGGTGGGTTGCACGCCGGATTATCTGCAGATGAACAATCTGCAACTGGCGCGCGGAAGGTTTATCAGCGATCGCGATGCGCTGGCGGTCGAAAACGTCTGCGTGCTGGCGCATTCCACGGCGGAGCAATTATTCCCGTACGAAGACCCGATGGGGCAGGAAATTCAGATCGATCAGGATTTCTATAAGGTGATCGGCCAGACGCAGGATCGCACGCCGACTGGCGCGATCGGCGGCAGTTTTTCCGGGCAGGATTACAACTCCGACATTTACATTCCGTTGGAAACGTTGCGGCAGCGGATCGGCGATCGCGTGGTGAGCTCGCGCGGCGCGGGCTCGCGCGAGTTTGAAGTCGTCGAGTTGAGCCAGATGACGTTCACGGTCGGCGACGTGAGCGAAGTGGACGACACGGCGGCGATCATTCAGATTCTGCTGGAGAAGTACCACAAAAATATCGACTACGCGATCATCGTGCCGAAAGAGTTGTTGCGGCAAGCGGAAATCTTGCAGATGCTGTTTAACGTGCTGCTGGTGCTGATCGCGGGTATTTCGCTGGTCGTGGGCGGCATCGGCATCATGAACATCATGCTCGCCACGGTGACCGAGCGCACGCGGGAAATCGGCGTGCGCCGCGCGCTGGGCGCCAAGCAAGGGGACATCATCCGCCAGTTTCTCGCCGAGACGATCGTCCTCTCCTCGGCTGGCGGGCTGCTCGGCGTGCTGCTCGGGTTTTTGTGCTGGCCGTTTGTGTACAGCGTGCAGGGATTGACCTGGTACTTTCTGCCCGACTTGTACGCCAGCCTGCCGATTGTGATCCGCGACCTGAAGCCGATGATCGCCGTCTGGAGCGTCGGCGTGGCGTTCGGCGTCTCGGTGCTCGTCGGCGTCGTCTTCGGGCTGTATCCAGCGCGCCGCGCGGCCATGATGGACCCGATCGAGGCGCTGCGGCACGCTTAGTCGACTTCTCGCGATGGAAGCGCCGCGCGCATTAACGCGAGATGCCGGTCGACCGCCTTCTTGAGTAGCATTGAGATTAGCCAAAGCAACGGTCGGGCCGGCCGCGACCTCGGATGGATCGCGAATTCGCGGACGACATGCGTTTCTGAGCCGCGCTCGTCGAAATGCCACGTTTCGTCGATGCCGGTCGCCCAGCGCGACAACGGGGGCGAGAATTCTCCCATTCGCAACCGAACCATGCGCGGCAAGTCCCAAGCCACAATTTCCTCGACATGTGTTGAGCCGTCGCGGTTGGTGACCCGGATTCGGGTTCCTACGATTTGCGGCGTGCGGACCTCGAATTCCGCCCGCCGGATTCCCGGCAACGGTCCGTAACCGGGGAATTCCGGCCAGCGATCGAGATCGAGAATCTGCCCGGAGATCCCTTCTGCGGAGCGATTCAAGAGCGTTTGGCAGGCGAATTGGACCGGTTTCACAGGAAAATCGGGCTAGGGTGCTTGCGGGGAGCGGAACTCGTGGCTTGGCCCCCTTCGTAGCGGGGGATTTTCGCCCGATTTCTGGTCGTTTCCCAGCCTGTGTAACATCCCCGGGGGTTGTTCGCTAAGCAAGCTTGTTCCCGAACTCAAATGCACTTTGAAACCTGAGATAGCCGCTCCTGGAGGAGACCATGAACAAGCTTTGGAAAACCCGCCTGGCCCTGTGGATTGTTGCTGCTGAAATCATCGTTGGTCTCCTTGCCGGCAGCGCGTTCGCCTGCGGTGGCGCTGGGGGATATCGTCCGCCCGTTCGCCGGTCGTACTCGACGAAAAAGGTTCATGCCCACCAGGTGACCCCGGTCGTGCGGGTCGCTCCGCCGGCCGTTCCGACCCACTTGCCGAGCGCCGCGGTGCGCCCGGCGGTGTTCACGCAATCCCAGCCGGCCCCCACGGCGGCCCCGGCCCAGACTCCGAAGTTCCCGATCGAGCTCGTGGACGTACGACTGATCGACATTGGCAACGCCGCCGCTGGCGAAGGCCCGCGGTTCCGCGTGTTGATCAAGAACGCCATGCCGTTCCCGCTCGAGAAGCCGTTTGAGGTGCTGCTGTCGGCCGGGATTGATGCCAATGCCTCGCCGGAACTGCCGACGGCGGTGATGGGAGTTGAGAAGCTGGGCGCCGGCGAAATCGCCCCGGTCGAACTGCGGCTGCCGGTCGAGGCGATGGCGATGACCTACCCGGGTCGCAAGGAACCGGCCCCGTTCAGCATGCTGCATGTGTTGGTCGCCGGACCGAAGAACGCCCTCGGATCGTCGAGCATCACCAAGGTGACTTCACTGCCGTTGGGCGACGTCCGCCTGGCTGACCTCGTGGTGGCTGCTCCCGCGACCTCCACGGTGGCCGCCGGTAGCCCGCTCGAACTGCATGGCGAAGGGTTCGGACCGCAGGTCGGACAGGTCGTGCTGACCATCGCCGGACTGAAGCTGAACGCCGAAGTGCTGGGCTGGAGCGAACTGGGGATCGCCGTCCGGATGCCGCAACTGGCCCTGACGTCGCCGGCCCCGGTGCAAGTGGTGGTGCTGCGGGCTGACGGCCAGGCCGCCCAGCCGCTGTCGTTGACCGCGGTGCTGGCCGAGCCAAATGCCGGTAACATCGATGAAGTCCCCTTCCCGCAAGGTGCGGAATCCAGCGACGCGGTCGGCGGGCCGTTCGAGGGGATCGCCCCGCAGAACACCGCCGCGACGGAAGGCACGACGTCCGCCCAGCAGACGCTGAGCCTGGCCCAGGCGTTCGGCGGCCTCGGACTGCCGAGCACGGAGGAGTAAGTCACAGCCCGCAACGAGTGCGTGCTTCACTCCGCGACGACCCCGCGTCGTGGAGAATCGATAGAGGGCCGCTGGAACCGCCGCGAGGCGCGACCAGCGGCCCTTTTTTTGTTTCCAGTTGGGTCACTCGGGTTGCCGAGAAAGGGGGCACGTCCTAGCATGCCGCCCGGCGGAAGAAGCCCCGAATTGGTTGAATCCAGGTAAGCGACGCAGTCTCGGGAAGCGGCGGTTTGTGACTGGCAAGGATGCAGACCGCGAAAGATCAGGGAGGATCGAGCGTGAACGTACTGATCGTGGATTTCGATCCTTTTGCGAACACCGGCGGCGGACAGACCGTTTACCGCAACCTGATTACGCGCAACCCGCACTCGCGGTTCTGTTATTTCAGCCGGCAGCCGAACGCCCGGCCGCCTGTCGCGAATGCCGAACCGCTTTATTACCGGCAGCGGTTCATCGGCCAGTACGAGGCGACCGACCCGACCGACGAGGCGCATTACTCGGCGTTCTTGACGGCACGCAACTTCGCGAATGCCGCCCGCGGACGGCACTTCGACGTGGTCGACGTGCCGGACTACTACGATTTCTCGGCATATCTTGGTCCGGCGCTGCGCGAGTTCGGCGTGCATTTCGAGAAGCTCGTCGTGTCTTTGCATGGACGGCTCTCGGAGACTCGCTTCATCAACTGGGAGGCGCATCACGCCGGGCTGCGGCAGGACTACGTCAGTTCCGATGCGGAACCCGACTTTCCCACGGCGCGGCAGATCGCCGTCGGCATGGAGAACGCGGCGCTGCACTCGGCGGACGTGCGCTACGCGATCAGCGATTGGTACGCCGAGCATCTCGCGCGCGACCTGCGCGGGCTGCCGGTGGAGCGATTGAGTCCGTGGAGCGTGATGGAAACGCCTCCGCCGCCTCCGCGCGAGCTCGCGTCCGACGCCCGGCTGGAGACGCTGTTCGTCGGCCGGTTGGAGCGCACCAAGGGGCCGGATTTGTTCGTCGATCTGGCCTGGCTCACCAGCGCCGGGGATTTCGGCGATGTGACCGTGCTCGGCGGCGACGAAACGTGCCAGGGAACGACGATTTCGCATCGCCTGATCGAGCAGGCCCGCAAACGCAATGTGCCGTTGAACTATCGGCGACCGTTGCAGCGTGAGGAATTGCTGCGACGGCTGGAGAACCCGAGCCTGGTGCTCGCTCCGTCGCGGTTTGAAACGTTTGGGCTGGTGCCGCTCGAAGCGCTGTTGCGCGGCGCGCTGGTGGGTTACTCCAAGCAGTCGGGGCTGGCGAATTTCATTCGCGCCGAGATGCCGGAATTGATTCGTGCCGAGTTCGATCCGCGCGACCTCACCGCGGCGGCAGCGGCCGTGCAACCGCTGCTCGCGCGCTTCCGAGCCTTCCGCGCGAAGAATGTCGACTACCTCGCACAACTGGCGCTCGACCACCGGGCCGCGAGCCAATCGTGCGAGGAGAACCTGCGCGCGATTTATGGCGCCGCGAGCCACACGGACGAAGCGGTGCGCGACGAGTTTGAGTACCGCTATAACTCGGAGCTCGCCGCGCGGCCGTTTGTGTCGCGCGCCAACAAGTCAGCTGCGTTGCGGCAGTTCTACCGTTCCAACGTGTCGCCGCGGATCCCGGTGTGGGTGCAGGCGACGCGATGGCATATCGGTCAACTCCGCGCGAAACTCCGTGCGCTGCGTCCGCGCCCGAGCGACTCCGCGCGGCGGATGGTGTATGAGCGGCTGCCGGCGGTGCATGCGCTCGGCGTGGAATTGAATACGCGCAAGGACATTGCGTCGACGCCGAAGCCGGTCGCGGCGTTCGATATCCTCAAGCGGCTCGCCGGGAACACCCGCGCAGGGCGAATGTACCATTTCCAGACGCTGGCGATGGGCGAAGCGCGGCGCGGGAATGTGCTGTTGAAACACCTTTACCTCCATCGCGTGGCGCGCTGGACCGGAATGAACCGGTTGTACGACTGCCACCGCGCGTCGAGCGCTTACGAGGAGCGCGGCTTTCACGACGTGGCGACGGTGCTTCCCTGGTTGTGCCCGGCGGCGGCGCAACAGGACCGCGAACGGGGCGTGTACGACTATTTGATGAGCCGCGTCAAACAATTCCCGTTGCGGCGCGAAGAGGGTTACTCGATCCGCGCCGATCGGCGATCTTCGTTGCGGCCGAAGTTGAGCGTCATCGTTTCGCTCTACAACGCGCAGGACAAACTCGACGCGTTCCTGACGATGCTCGAGCGCACCGATTTGATGCGCGCTCGCATGGTGGAGCTGATTCTGGTCGACAGCGGCTCGCCGACGGTGCAGATCTCGACCGAGCGTTTGCAGCAGATTACAACTTGGACGGACGTGCTTCACTTGCGTACCGCCGCGCGCGAGACGATCGCCACGGCGTGGAATCGCGGCCTGGCCGAAGCGCGCGGCGAGTACATTGTTTGTCTCGGCGCGGACGAAATGGTCACGCCCGATGCTCTCGGCAAGCTGGCCGGTTACCTCGACGAGCATCGCGACGTCGATTGGGTCACGTCGAACGCCGTGGTGATGAACGTCGACACCGAGGGGCGCTTTGTCGACAGTCCATTGGTGTACGATCGCGGCGGGATGTCGGAGCTTTCGCCACTGCTCGACTCGACGTATTTGACGTACGTCGGCGGCATGTACCGTCGCCGCCTGCATGATTTGTTCGGCGTGTACGACACGAGTTTCCGCGCCGCGAGCGACACGGAATTCAAGCATCGCGTGTTTCCGTTCATTCGCACGGGGCACATCAATCAAACGTTGGGGGTGTTTCGCGACTATCCCGAGGCGCGGATGACCTCGCACCCGCGGGCCGAGGCGGAAGACTTGCGAGCGATGTATTTGTTCCGCACGCCTGGCGGGTTGCGTTATTTGCTGCGCAACGGCGACGAGAATCAGGCGCTCGATCTGCTGCGCCTGTCGCTCTCGTTCCGGCGGGCGTATTCGCAGACGTACGATACCGACCTGGACCTGGCGACGAACGTGGCGGACTATCTCACCGAGCTGAATCCCGGTTCGAAGCTGTACCGGCGTCTGCGGCGCGACGTGACGTTCCTGCGCGACGTGGCGCGGCGAAGCGATAGCTGGACCGGCAGCCGGCGACAGTTCGCGGGTTTGACGCGCGACGCCTGGCGGCTGGCGCGGCTGGAGAAGTCGCATCGCCGGCTGCTCGACGCGCCGGTCTACTACCATTTGTTCAACGACGTCCGCTACTCCGTGCATTGCAACGTGTGGTCGCTGGCGGAAGGGGCGTTTTGACCGTTGCTCGACGCGCCTGGGAAGCCGCTGAGGAGTTCGACTGATGACTTCATCGCTACGCAAATCGTTCGCCTGGCTGCGCGGACGCTGGCACGCGGACCTGGAATTTCAGCATGGCGCCCAGCGCGAGGCGCTCCTGGAACGCTTGCAGGCGGTTCTCAGCGGGCTGGAGGGGCAAGCCTCGCGGATCGATCAACTCAGTGCGCGTTTGACGTCGTTGGAAGCGCGGGCCGATGCGATGAGCGCCGAGCAGGCGGCGCGCTGGAGCGATCTTCGCGAACTCGTGATGGCGGCGTCGCGCGATGTCGTCGCCAACGTGCAGGCCGCGACGGGCGACGTCCGGGCGACGGTGCAGGCCTCGCGTGAGGACTTGCAAGCGAGGTTCGGCGCTACGTCGAGCCAACTGGCCGAGCAACTATCCGCGCAGCAGGCCGTGCTCGTTAGCATGGAGCCGCGGACGCGTGAGGCGATCGCCGAGCTCAGCGCCGTAGTGCGGGATGCCCAGGCCGGCCATGAGAAGCGCAGTGCGGCGGCCGCGCAGCAGATGGCGCAACAAGCGGCCGAAATCGCCGTTGCGCTGCATTCGATCGGCCATACCATGCAGGCCCTGACGCAAGCGGCCCCGGCGCTTTCGCAGGAGATCCAGGCCAGCCGGCAACAAACGACGGAACAGCACGCGCGGTTGGAACAAACGCTGCAGCAACATTTGGCCGCGCAGCGCGAAACAGTGGAGCGCGAGGAACGATCGCGGCGCGATGCGGCGGCGCGACCGGCAAAGCTGACCGCGGAGGAGTTGGCCGCGATCGAGCGCCAAGGCGTGTTTGTCGTCGGCAGCGCACGCTCAGGAACGACGATTCTCAGCGACTGCTTTAATGCATCGCGCGAAGTTTATATGCTGCAGGAAGCGTGCTTCTTCTGCAGCGAACAGTCGGCGAAGTTCGTGGGGCGCGATAAGTACGACTTCGCCGCGGCGTTCAACAATCGCCATGTTTCGTACGGCAACCCGCGCGATAAGGGGACGTACGTTCCGACGGCCGAGACGCCTGACCGGACGCCGCTCGAGTTTATGAATCGGATGCGCGACCGTTATCGCTACGTGGGCGACAAATTGGCCTTCGGCCCCGAGCCGCACTACATGGGCGAACACTGGGAGAGCGATTTCCTCGCCTACCACGCCCGGTACTTCTACCACTCGCACTACTTCATCACAATCCGCGCGCCGCACGAGGCGCTGTGGTCGATGCACAAGATGTTCCCGGACCGGCCGATCGCCGGGCTGTTCGAGGCCTGGCTGCGGACGCTGCGCACCGTT
>CAZUBB010000110.1:6646-14727 GCA_964618485.1 uncultured Pirellulales bacterium | reverse complement strand
TACTTGCTGCGTGAGAAGCATCCTGACTCATACGGGCTGATCATGCGCACCGTCCGGTCCGTCGCCCCGTTCTTCGAAGATTTCTCCCTCGAACCGCAGCAACTCAACCCGGACAAAATCCGCCTGGAATGGCGGCACCAAGGCACCGACGCCTACTTCGACGCCTCCTCATTCTCCGACGGCACGTTGCGATTCATCGCGTTGGCCACGTTGTTCCTGCAGCCCCAAGTGTTGCGCCCCTCGGTAATTCTCGTCGACGAGCCGGAGCTTGGCCTCCACCCGTTCGCGATCACGCTGCTGGCGTCGCTGATCAAGCAAGCGTCCGCCACCACGCAAGTCATCGTCTCGACGCAATCATCCCTGCTCTTGGATCACTTCCAGCCCGAGGATGTGCTCGTCGCCGACCGCGTCAACGGCGCCACGCAACTGACGCGCCTCGACTCGGCGAACTTAGCCGCCTGGCTGGAGGATTACAGCCTCGGCCAGCTTTGGGAAAAGAATGAACTCGGCGGCCGCCCCACGCGAGAAGCAACCAATGGCCAGGCTGCTCATCCACGTTGAAGGTCAGACCGAGGAGACCTTCGTCAACGAGGTCCTCGCGCCGCATTTGTATACCTGCGGACTGCATTCCGTGGGCGCGCGGCTCCTCGGCGGGCGCGGCGGCATCCGCGGCTGGGACGCGGCGCGCCGCGATCTGCTCCGGCATCTTCGCCACGATCGCGATTGTTTTCATACCACGATGGTCGACTATTATGCTCTGCCACAAACAGGCCAGAGGGCATGGCCGGGGCGACACGCGGCGGGTAGTCTGACGTTCGATCGGAAAGCGACTTCCGTTGCGCAAGCGATTCTCGACGATCTCGCGAATGAACTTGGCGACACGTTGGAGCTGCGACGCTTCATTCCCTTCGTGACGATGCACGAATTCGAAGCGCTGCTTTTCAGCGATTGCGCCCGCTTTGGCAACGCGATTGGCAGACCGGACCTTGTCAGCCAGTTTCAAGCGATTCGCGATCAATTCGCGACGCCGGAGGAGATCAACGATTCGTCAATCACAGCGCCCTCAAAACGCATCACAGCCTTGGTCCCTGGCTACGAAAAGCCACTGCTCGGGACTCTCGCCGCCATGGAAATCGGCCTCGAGAAAATGCGTGCGGAGTGCCCCCATTTCCACCGTTGGCTCATCACGCTGGAAGCGTGCGTTCACAGTTAGTTTGGCCCCCACGCCCCGCGCGCCACAACCGAAACCCACACCGCGCAGCCCCACCAGCGTTCCCAGTACCGCTGCGACGAACCCGGCGAGCATCAGCATCGGGAAGCATGCCGACTTCATGGCTTCCTCCTCCGCAGGCCCGCCGCCGTCGATCATCAACAGGAATACGATCGCGCCGAACCCGAGCGAGTAAACGACCGAAATCGCGAACAACCAGCCCGCGAAGCGCCGCCGCGGCCAATCGGCGAGCGCCGCGCCAGTCGCCGCCGCCCCCACGGGCAGCAGAATGAGCGACGCCACGGACATGAGGACCAGTCCCCGGAGCAAGCTCCCGAAGGAAAAGAACTGCACTGCTTGTCGCCAATCCCCCACGAGCCAATTCGCGAGCCCCAGTAATCCGCCGACGACCGCCGTCCACATCAAAATGGTGATGATCGTAAATTGATTGCGGCGCGTGTCACGATCGAGCGCTCGGATTCCCACCCGCCAACGCAGCCAACGGCGCGCGATCGCCAGCGTCAACGCGTGGGAAACGAGCGCAACGCCCATGAATACGGGAATCGTCAGCTCGTCCCGCATCGACTCTTGCTGACCCGCCAACGTCAGCAATACCAAGAAACACGCCAGCGCGAGCGCCATGGGAATGCGGCGCGTGGCCGGTTGTGCGCCCAAAGAAATCCAGGCCGCGAGCAGAAACGGCGCCGCAAGAAAAATCCCGCTCCACACCATCGACCACACTTCGTACAGCAACCCGCTTCGCAACGTCTGTCCCATCGGATTCAACACCGACAGCACGAATGCCCAGACGATCAACAGGGCCACGTACCAACTTCGCCGGGTGAACGCGCTGAACTCGTACGTTGTCATCGTTGCACTGCGAATCGCTTGCGTCGCCGCGTAGTCCCATACGATTCCTGACGTCCATCACTTCCCGTCCACCGGCTGCCCGCCGCGAAACTCCTGCTCCGCCTCCAACTCCCCCGCCGCGTTCCAAGCCTTCCACAATCCTTCGCGCTGGCCCAGGCGATACGCCCCTTCCATCTGCTTCTTGCCGTTCGCGTGCCAATAGGTCCACGGTCCGTCGGCCTGGCCCTTCACATAGCGTCCTTGCTTCATCAACTGCCCATTCTCAAACCACTCGGAGTACTCCCCGTTCGGCACATCGGCCGTCAACTCCGCGGAGCGTTGTTGCTGCCCGTTGGGAAACCACGCCGACCAGCGCCCTTCACGCTGCCCCGCGACATACTTCCCCTCTTCCGACTTGCCGCCGTCCGGGAACGTCGTCACCCACACGCCTTCGCGTTGGTCGTCGACGTAGTTGCCGCTTTCCAACCGACCATCCGGCAGCCGAAATTCCGCCGGCCCGTCCAACTTGCCCTCGCTTAAATGAATCGCCCGCTGCAACACGCCTTGTTCGTTCCACGTCGTCCAGGCCCCCGTGCGCTCGCCGCGCTCAAAGGTTCCCGTCTCCTGCATCCGCCCGTTCGGAAACCAGAAGGTCCACAATCCATCGCGCTTTTCGTCCCGATACGCCCCCCGCGCTTCCGCTTGCTGCGGCGAATGCCAGACGATCCACTCCGCGTCACGCTCGCCTGGCGTGTAGCGATCGCCTTCCCGATCGTAGCTTCCCAAATCAAACGCCTGCGTCGGAAACGGCTCAAACACCTCGGGCCCCAGCGGTCGGTCGCGATAGAAATGGATTTGCAACGACTCAATCGTCTTGCCATCCGGCGGCGGCGCAGGACTATGCTCCACGAGGTAGCGACCAAAATGCCGCCGCAATTCGACGAGCGCCATCGTGGGCGGATCGCCATCGCCCCAGGCCCGTTTCATAAACTCCCGCCACGCCACGCGCAGCGGTTGCGACGACGTGTCCGGTTTCGCTAACCTCGGCTCCGTCCCGGCTAACGGATCCCAATGCGTGCCGTCGTTCAGCGTCCCGTCGCACACCCACCAGCGGCTATAGCGGGGAGGATCCGGCGCAAACATATTCCAATTCTGCGAAACGAGCGTCGCCTCACTCAACCACGTGATCGCCCCCGGCAAGCGCACTTCACCCCACCAGCGCGGCAACACGTTCTGCGCGAACGCCAGCGAAACGCAATACGCCAGGAACACCGCCGCCAGCCCGTTTTCGAGGCGCGACGCCCGCGCCCATGGCTGCGACGCGCCATCGTTCGTTTTCCCCGCGAGTCTTGGCGTCCATCGCGCCGCGATGCGGCGCATGAGCGCCCAATCCTTCTCGCCGAGCAGAATCGCATAGCTGGCGATCATCACATACGAAAACGCCCCCACGTCCATCCACCACGTAATCCCCAGGTGCATCGCCACGAGCAAGGCCATGACGATCCGCTGCAAATAAGGCTGCCCCCACGGCGAAAGCACGAGCGGTGCCGCGGCGTACTCCAGCGCCAACACGCCCCACGTCAGCGCTTGCACGGTTCCCAGCGGCGCCGCGCTGATCCACCGCGCCAGCGCCGTCCTCGGCGCGGCGAAATTCACGGCAAAGTACATCCCCTCGCCGTTCACCCACGTCTCGCCTGACTTGGCGATCGCGGTACACAAGTAAATCATCGCAATCTGCAACGTCGCCCCCAGCACCGCCGCCGACTGAAAGCCGTTCACCTCCTCGCCGGCTACCGGTTCCCTCCGACGATGGCGGCGCGCGTCCAGCGAAAACCGCTTCCCCAACGGCAGCAGCGCCGCCCAGAACAACATCGTCACGATCACCTGGTCCGCGCCGATCAGCACGAACAGATTCCGCTTCCCAATACTAATGAACGCCACGAGGCTGGCCACGACAACCCATCGTGTCCGCCACCCCAACAGCAGCAACACGTAACACGCCAGACTCGCCAGGAAGAAACACCGCACAGCCGCCGGAGAATCAAACCAGTCCAACAACGTGAACTGAGCCGCCGTGGTCCCAGCGTGCAGCCGCAGCGCGTTCGGAAACACGCCCTCCGACGTATAAAACGCCGTCACGTCGCGCCACCGGGCGCACCAATCGCCGATCAACACCGCCGCAAACAGAATGCGAAACAGCCCCAGGCTGCGCAAATCGGTCCGGCAATTGAAACACATCCAGCGAGGCATCCGCCAATGCTCTCCCCAACCTTAACGAGCCGGAAGCGTCAGCGCCCGGCGTAACCGCATCCACTCCCTCAGTGTAGCAGCCGCCAGAACCGCTTTGATACAACTGCCGTCAACACCGCAGGGCGAATGGCACGGCCGATCGCGGCCCCGAAAAAACACCGTGTAACAAACGGGAATCCGCTCCGCTTTGCTATGGGTCCGAGGCCACCCGCGGCCTCGCTGTGAACGCCGCCATCGTTGGCGGACCAGAAAAACCCTTCGATGGAGCCCCGTTATGAACCCCGCCGTCAGCCCCGCCGCGCTCGACGAACCCACCTCGCTCCCGACCGTCCCCGTGGCAAAAGCTCGCGTTTGGACCGTCTTTACCACCTGGTTTGTCGGCAGCCTCGTCGGCGGGCTATCCATTTTCTTCGCGTTCGCCGTCGCAGGCATGTCGATCGGCGTCGTCATGGGCGCACAAGGCGCCGATGGCACGGCGATTCAAACGCGTGTTCAAGAATTGCTCCAGCAACCCGTGCTCGCCCTGCTGCTTTCTCTCGTGCCGTTCCAGTTCGGCATGCTGTCGGTTACGCTCTTCGCGGCCTGGCGTTCGAAGGAACCCCTCAAGGAGCGACTTGGCCTCGTCGCGCCGGCCAACCAAGATTTCTCCGGAATCCGCCTCGCCGGCCTCGCATCGTTCACCGCCTCGGCGGCGCTCGCTACGATCATCGCGACCAGCCTATTGATCGGCGCACCTCCCGCGGACACCCCGGTGGCCGGCGTCATTAATCAGAGCTCCTGGTGGGCGCTCACGCTCGTCAGTCTGCTGGTGAGCATCCTGCCGGCGATCGTCGAAGAAATCATCTTCCGCGGCTACATCCAGCGCCGCCTCCTCCAGCGTTGGTCCCCGACGACCGCTATCGCCGTGACGTCGGTGCTGTTCTCCCTGCTGCACGCCGATTCCCTGCAGCACATCATTGCCGTCATTCCGCTCGCCGTCGTGTTGGGGCTGCTCGCCTATCGCACGCAATCGGTTAAGGCCGGCATGATCGTCCACGCGATTCACAACACCGCGGCGATGTCCCTTGGCGCCATCGCCGGCGCCTTGACCCCGCAGCTCGGCGAAGAAGGCGCCGGCCTGTTCCTCTTAGGCGCGATCGTCGCCCTCGGCGTCCTCGGTCTCCCCGCGGCGATCTTCCTCGTCCGCACTCGTTCCTCGCAGACCGCGGAACCGCAACCGTTCGAACTCCCGCTGCCGCAACTCCTCAGCGATTCCTCGCTGGTTCGCTCAGCAGTGTAAGCGCAATCGATCGACGGACTGCCCTCTACAGCATCGTCAACTCAAGAAACCCAAACCGCCTGGCCAGGACTACCCCAGTCCGCCAGGCGGTCTTCGTTTCGCACCTTCAATCACATTCAAAGACCGTCCACAGCCACACTCCTCACTCCTTCTTCGTGACCTCTTTGCGTTTTTCGTGGCCATTCCCCTCCTCCGTCTGGCCGTTCTGCAAAAAAGTCGGGATTCCCTCCACATGGCAAAAAAAATCTGGATCTTCATCGAAACGATCGTCAGCCCTGACGGCGCCGAAGCCAAGGGCATGCTGACCGATTCCGTCAAAGAAACCGTCTCCAAGGCGCTCGTCGACCGCATCACGGCCGCGCTGCCGGAGGACAAGTTCTCCACGGCCGCGACCGACAAGCCGATCAAAGTCACCGACGCCTACAATGCGCTCAAGATCGTCGCCAAGCTGGGCCTGCAAGTCGAAACGCAAGGCTCGAAGATGACGGTCGGCGCCACGCTCAAAGTCGAGTTCCAGGCGATCCGCGCCCCGTCCACGACCGGCGGCAATTTGATCGGTACGGCGTCGAAAGGCGCGACGGTCGAAAACCGCGGCACCGGCGAAAGAGCGCTCGCCCGCAACGTCGACGACGTCCTCGACGCCATCGCCGGCCCCACGGTGAAGCAAGTCCTCACGAACCCCAACTTCAAGAAATACGGCGCCACCATGGGCCTGCCGGTCTGATCGTTCGCGGTGCGCCCATACGTTGTGGCAAGTTCTCCCGACCATGCCACCGTCCTGACCGAAGGTCTCCCACGGCGCATTCAACCGCCACGTTCAAACCTTCTCCGGCAAAAACTCAATCTGATGTTCCGCCGCGACCTGAAGAATCTTCGCCATGTCCGGCGGTGCGCTGGCCGCGAAGATCGCGGCGCATGCGGCGAAGAACTTCTCGAATCCTGACGGCAAAGTAATGATCAGCATCTTGCTCGTCACGTCCCCCACGTTGCGAAACGTGTGCGCCTGCCCGCGCGGCAGGAACGCCAACGTGCCCGGTCCCCCTTCGGTCCATGCGCCGTCGGCGTAGAAGCTGAGCCGCCCTTCCAGCACGTAGAACAACTCATGTTCGTGGCCATGCCGGTGCAACGGCGGCCCGCCCCCCGGCGGCGCGGTCGAAATCGCGGCCGTCAGCACACCGCCGGTTTTCTCACCATTGAGTTTACCAATGACGATGTCGCCAAAGGCGCACATCGTTTCGCCTTCCTCAGGCTGAACGATCACCGCGCGCACAGTTGAAGGAACGGTAGCCATCACGATTGCCTTGAACGAATCGAAGTTTCAACCATCCACAAACCGCAGCACTGCGTACTTCTTCTTGCCGGTGCGCAGCACGAGGCAGCTCTCGCTCGCCAGATGCTCCGGAGTTAGCCGCAGCTCGATGTTTTCCACGCGCACGTTGTTCACATACGCGCCCCCTTGAGTCACCGTCCGTCGCGCTTCCCCTTTGCTCTTGGCCAAGCCGAGCGACTCGATCGCCAGCGCGTCCAGCACGTTCAATCCTTCGCCGGCCAGCGCACTCCGCGGCAATTCCGCGCTCGGCACGTCCGCAAAGACCGATCCCAGTTGCGAATCGGAAAGCCCCGAGATTGTCTCACCAAAGAACATCGCCGTAGCGCGCTTCGCCGCGGCCAAACCCTCCTCGCCATGAATCAGGCGCGTCACTTCCTCCGCCAGGCGCCGCTGGCTCTCGCGCCCCGCCGGGTTGGCTTCCCGCGCGGCATCGAGCGCCAGGACTTCCTCCTGCGAAAGATCGGTGAAGAATCGCAGGCATTTACTCGCGTCGGCGTCATCGACATTCACCCAGTATTGATAGAACTGGTAAGGACTCGTCCGATCGGCGGCCAGCCACACCGCGCCGCTCTCGGTCTTCCCCATCTTCGTGCCGTCGCTCTTCGTCAAGAGCGGCGTCGTCAGTCCATAGAGTTGCAGCCCATGCATCCGCCGGCCCAGGTCGATGCCGGCGGTGATGTTCCCCCACTGATCGCTCCCGCCCACCTGCAATTCGCAGCCATGCGCGCGGTTGAGATGCACGAAGTCATACGCCTGCAGAAGCATGTAGCTGAACTCGGTGTAACTCAGCCCGGCATCGCTCCGCTCCAGCCTCGCTTTCACGGAGTCCTTCGCCAGCATCACGTTCACCGGGAAACACTTGCCGATGTCCCGCAAAAACTCCAAATAACTGAAAGGGCTGATCCAATCGTAGTTGTTCACCAGCAGCGCCGAATTCGCCACGCCTTCGAAATCGAGCACGCGGCGCATCTGCGTCTGGATCGACTCCACGTTCGCGCGCAGCGTCTCCAGCGACAGCAGATTCCGCTCTTCGCTCTTGCCGGTCGGGTCGCCGATCATTCCCGTCGCGCCGCCGACGATGGCGATCGGCCGATGCCCCGCGCGCTGAAAACGCCGCAACATCAACAGCGACACCAGATGCCCCACGTGCAGGCTATCGGCCG
>CAZUBB010000110.1:6394-6636 GCA_964618485.1 uncultured Pirellulales bacterium | reverse complement strand
CCCCCCCGCGCAACCACCCCGGCATCCCCTCGGGATCGGTCGATTGATGAATCAGTCCCCGCCAAGTCAACTCAGCAAAAATATCACTCATGCGTGCCGATCGGTTTTGGTTCAAGCTCTAACCGCAGAGACGCAGAGTCGCGGAGGGGGAAGGAACGATGAAGTACGAACGATGAACGATAAACGAACTCGAAATCCCCATCGTTCATACTTCATCATTCACCTCTTCTCCCCTCTGCGTC
>CAZUBB010000110.1:931-6371 GCA_964618485.1 uncultured Pirellulales bacterium | reverse complement strand
AAAGAAAGCCCGCGCATCCTACCGCCAAAGGTCGTTGTCCGCGAAGGGGTGCGCCGGCCCCTGGAACTTCGGTTTCGGCAACGCCTTGAGCGCATGCTCCGCCAGCCGCAAGTCTTCCCGCGTCGTGATCTTCAAATTCACCGGGCTCCCGGTGACGATCGTCACCTTCTCGCCAAGCCGCTCTACCAACTCCGCATCATCGGTAGCAGGTTTTTGCCCGCGATTTGCGTAAGCCTTAAGCAGCAGATCGCGCCGAAACACCTGCGGCGTCTGCGCCTCCCAGAGTCCCTCGCGCGGCACCGTGGCCTCGATCGTCTGGTTCGCGCCGACGCGCTTCAGCGTGCTGCTCACGGGAATCGCCAGAATCGCCGCGCCGCTCTTCGTCGCGGCGTCGAAGACGTTCGTGATCCACTCATCTGCGACGCACGGCCGCGCCGCGTCGTGAATGCAAACGTAGTCCACGTCCGGCTGCACGCGAGCCAGCGCTTTCTCCACCGAATCGGAGCGTTCCTTGCCCCCCTCGACGACGTCAATTCCCAGAATCGCCACGTTCGACGAAAACTTGAAATTGAAGTGCTCGCGATCCTCCGGCGAGATCACCACAATCACTTGCTTCACGTCCGCGCGATGCAGAAACTTCTCAGCCGAATGCAACCACACCGCGCGATCCGCCAGCGGCGCAAACGGTTTCTTGTAGTTCTGATCGCGAAACCGGCTACTCTTCCCCGCCGCAGGCAAAATCACCGCAAACTTAGCCATCGTCTTGCTCCCATTCATTCACGACGGAGGCACGGAGGACGCGGAGAGGAGGATTAATTTGTTTTGAACCGCAGAGTCGCAGAGACGCGGAGGGGGAAGAAACGATGAAGTAAGGATGATGAATAATGAACGCATTCGGAACTCCCTTCGTTCATACTTCATCATTCATACTTCGTCATTCACCACACTTTTTACTCCCTCTGCGTCTCAGCGCCTCCGCGCTTCAAAATCCCCCTCCTCCCCCTCCGTGTTCTCCGTGCCTCTGTGGTGAGAAAACACAAAGTCCTCACTGAGCCACGCGCCACCGCCGCTGGAACAGCCAGATCATCGTCAAGTTCAGCGCCAGACCGAACGCCACGTAAAACACGACGAACGAAATGAAGATGTCCCAGTGCGCTCCATTCCCTGCCGCGCCGGGCGAGACCACCTGCGGCGTCGCGGTGATCTCCGGCAGCGCAAACACCGCCGCGAACGGGCTCGTAAACGTCAGTTGCTGCACCTCGGATTCGTACTCTCTCACAAAGGTCTTGGCAAAAAAGTGCGCCGCCAACGGCGCGGCGAACAGCATCACCACCACCAGGTATGCCGTCATCATCGCCACCGACGTCCGGCGGAAAATCACCGAGCAGAAAAGCGCAATCCCCGCCGTCGTCGGGCAGGTGAGCGCGATCACTACCACGTACCCGAGCACCGTCAGCATGTTGGACCAGAACACGCTGACCATTAGGCAAGCCAGCAGCAGCGGCCACAGCAGGAACGACGTCAAAATGCTCGAAACCCGCAGGCCCGAAATCATCTTGCCCCACAGAATCTGCCACGGCGAAACCAGCGTCACCAGCAACAGGTCGAGCGTCTCGCGCTCGCGCTCGCTGGTGACCGACCCTGCGGAAAACACCGGTCCGACCAGCATATTGAACAGGATCACGTAGCTGATGTACCACGGCGACAGGTCCGGCTTCAGATACAAAAACCACGCCATCAACGGGATCGCCAGGAACATGCTCACCTGGATCACCACCCGTAGCATCAGCGTCCCCTGGCTGAACAACTCGCTGCGCAGCTCCTTGTCGTACACCGGATTGGCGCCGTCCTCCAGCAGATCGGTCCGCTTCGGCGGCGCAAACAACCGGTCCGGAAACTGATCGCGCTGGATCACCAGCCCCACCGCCTCCTTGACCTCGGTCTCCTCGTTGATGACTTCGTTCCCTTCCGAACCTACGTCCGGCGGATGCAACAGCCGCCGTGCCGTCGAAATCAGCAGCACGGCGCAGATCATCGCGCAAGCCGCGGGCAGAAACGTCAACGTGGCGAAAAGGCGCAACTCGCCTTGCCCCATCTCGCCGAACCACGTCCACAAGAGCGGCCCCAGGAGCGCCAGCGGCAGGATGATCAGGTAGGAAACCACGAGCGACGCCGCGGAGCGCGTGAAATAACTGCTGCACGCCACGCTGATCATGCCGAACGTCGCCACGCTCAACACCATGGCCAGGTAGATCGCCATCACCTCGTAGGCGGACACGCCCCCCAGCGGCAGACACAGCATCACGATCGGCAACGACGACAGAATCAACAGCGCCAGATGCGAGAGCGACGCCAGGAGCTTCCCCAACACGATCGCCGCCGGGCGCAACGGGCTCGCCAGCAACATCTCGTACGTCTTGCGTTCCTTCTCGCCGGTGATCGTCGTCGCGGCAAAGCTCGGCGCCATCATCGAGGCCAGCACGAACTGCCCCAGAAAAAACATATTCACCAGCCGCTGCGACTCCTGCGGCTTCCCCGTCAAATCCATCACCTGGTCTTCAGGCCAGGCCACGAGAACCACCGCCGCCAGGAGCGCGTTGTAAACAAACAACAACACAAACGCGCGCACCATCCGCAAGTTGACCAGCAACTCGCGCTGCAAGACGGGATTCTCGAGGAGGAACATAAGTAAAGGAGCCAGGAGTCAGTAGTTAGAAGCTCGAAGCTAGAAGTTGGGAGAAAGGAACGTCTCCAATTCCCTCCCCACTAAAAAAACTGAACACTGAAAACCGAAAACTCGCGTTTTCTTTTCCTAACTCCACCCATGCGCATCCCGCACCTTCACCATCGCCCCGAGAATCGTATTCCACGTCTCCGGCTTCATCATCACCGCGTTCGGGAACATGCAGCCGTCCCAGCAGATGTGCTGGAACTTCTTGGTGACCTGCCCCTGTTCGTCGCGGAGCCAGTAGCCAGCGTGCTTGGCGATGTCCAGCTTGCCGTTCGGATCATCCGCCAGGCAGTGCCGGCCAGTCTTGTCGTGTGAGCCGGTCCCATGCACCGTGGCGTCATTCTGCGCCACGTGGAAATCAATCGTCCACGGCCGCAGCGCCGCGGTCAACTTCTTAAGCGCCTCATCGAGCTTCGCTCCATCCTTCCAGTCATAATTCGCCGGCAGGATCGCATCCTCCGGCGCGTTGTATCCCAGCGTGTACAAGAGCGTGTGCGCCATGTCGGCCTGGAAACCGAGGGTCTTCGGCCGGTCGACCAGCTCCAGCAACTGCACCATGCGCCGCCAACTGTGCATCCCGCCCCAGCAGATTTCGCCTTCGGCGGCGAGGCGTTCGCCATGCTCATCGGCGATCTTGCACGCCTGCCGGAACGTCTCGGCGATCTTCCTCTGATTCCCTTCCGGATCGGCGACCCAGTCCCCGACGCCGCACGCAGAGTCAATCCGCACCACGCCGTACGGCCGGATCCCCAGTTCACGCAGATAGCGCGCGATGCGGCATCCCTTTTCCACCTGTTGCAGGAAATGCTCCCGCCCGGTCCCTTCGTCCATGGCCGAGCCGCCCCCGGTCGGCGGCCAGACCGGCGCCACGACCGAGCCGATCACCAGGCCGTGATGCCGGACCTTCTCGGCCAAGCGCTTGAGGTCGTCGTCGGACGCGTCGATATCGACGTGCGGAGCGAACAGGAACAGATCGACGCCGTCAAACTTGACGCCATCCACCTCGGCCGCCGCGGTCAACGCCAGCATCGTGTCGAGCTCGATCGGCGGCTCGGAGTCAGGACCTTTACCAACGACTCCCGGCCAGGCGGCGTTATGAAGTTTCGGAAACGTGTTCGTGTGTGTGGGCATGAGCGCTGCGTGGAAAGGAAGGAACGGGAAGGAAATCCTCGCACGTCAAGGATCGCGATTTGGGCACGGCTGATTGTAAAGCAGTTCGCGACCGTCAAAAAGGCGCTGCAAACTCACCCAGACCGATTCAGCGCTCGCCCTCGAGAACCGCGATCAATCGCCGCCTTCCCCTCCCGCCTCCGACCTCCCGCCTCCCGCCTGCGTAAACCGCTCCTTCAACTTCTCCGTCTGCTCCGCCGTCCAATCCGGCGGCTGCGTCACCGCCACCCAGGCGTCGATGTAGCTTTGCGGGGCGTAGTTATGCCCATATCCGGTCGGCACCGCGGTCGCCATCGGCAGGTCGAATGCCGTCTGCAGGAACATCACGATCGGATACCACCGCAACTCGGGCGACACATCCGGCCCGCGCTGCCCCTTCAGCCAGGCCGGCGACCGGTACATCAAATCGGGCGAGAAAAAGCACATCGGGTCGCTGGCGTGCTGGATGTACACGAACCGCATCGGCCCCCAACGCTTGCCGCCGGCGTCGATCGAATTCTCCAGCCCCGTAAATCGCAACATCGAGCCGTCGCGAAACGTCGGCAGCCACATCGGGGAATCGGGATTCCGCTGCGCCGTCGCGTCGACCCAATGCCGGCTCGGAAACGGCGGCCCGCTCCACACGCCCCCCTGGATTGGATCCTCAAACACCGTCAGCAGATCGGCGCTTGCCGCGGAACCGAGCGCCCCCAGGCTCAGCCCATGCACGTACAACCGCGGCCGCCGATCGTGTGGCAGCTCGGTCCAGCGATTGTAAGTAGCGTCAAAAAGTTCCTTCCCCGTCACCCGTGAGCGTTCCGGGTCGACGAGAATCGTGACCCAGCTCGGCAGATACGAGTACTGCATGCTCACGATCGCCGTGTCGCCGCCGTGCAGGTACTCCACGGTGTCGACCGCGCCGGGATCGAGCCAGCCGGTTCCGGTCGGCGTCGCCACGATCAACACCGACCGCTCAAACCCGCCGGCCCGCTCCAGTTCCTCGACGGCCAACTGCGCCCGCTCCTCGACCGTCTCGCGCGAAGTCAACCCCACGTACACGCGCAGCGGCCGCTTCGCCTCGCGACCGAGGAATTCGCTGATCTCCTCCTGCGTCGGCCCGCCGACGACAAAATTCTTTCCGCGCCGGCCGATGTCGTCCCATTCCACTAGCGACTCGGCGCTCCCGGAGGCCGACGGCTCGGTCGGCTGCTCGACGCCGTCGTCGATGTACTGATCCAGCTCCAAAAACGCCCGATCGGCCGCATTGAGCGCGAACCGCGCCACCACGTGATTCACAAACAAGAACACCGCCACCACGACCAGGATCGCGCTCGCGACGTACGAAATCCGTCGCGGAATCAACCGCGTCAGCCGCCGATGCACGGCCCGTCCGCACCAAATCAATCCGCGCGCGATCAGCACGAGCACAATGCCAGTCACGACGGCGATCAGCGCCACCCGCGAGAAGCCCGCGGCGTTGAGTGCGCCCATCACTTCCATCACCCGCCCGTATGCGATCGCGCGGTCGCCGCGCACGAAGACGCGCGCCTCGCGGTCGTT
>CAZUBB010000110.1:0-921 GCA_964618485.1 uncultured Pirellulales bacterium | reverse complement strand
CGGCGATCAGCGCCACCCGCGGGGGATAAGCCGTGGCGACCGGCTCCATCCCCATCAACTCGCGGATCGAGTTCTGCCAGACGGTCGCCCGCCACAAAAACCAGATCGCCACCACTGCTACACCGGCCGCCGTCACCCGCTTGCTGATCCGCTGCGTGGCCTCGCTCGGCGTGCGAATCTCCAAATACATCCAGGTCCAAACGAACAACACGCCCACGCCATAACCCACGGCCAGCGCAAAGCCCGACAGCACCCCCTGCACGGCAAAATGCCGCGGCAACAGCGAAGGCGTCAACGAAGCGGCGAAAAACAACGCCCCCAGCGCCAGGCCGACAAAAGAAAACGTCCGCCACCCCCGATTCGCCGCCTCAGCCGAGCCCATAGAATCCCTTCGCCCCGCCAAGAAACACAAACACCAAGAGCCGGAAGCGTCAGCGCCCGGAGTAAAACGCCGCTACTTCAAGTTCGCCCGGACCCAATCGCGAAACCCCAGCATGAAAGCAGTGTCGCTGATTCCGCGACGGCGCTCCAGGTGTTCCTGCACAATCTGCGATGTTAGCCCAGGCAATTCAACGCTCCGCTCTATTTCCTCGTAGGTTCCGAACTCCGTCAATCGGCGGAATCGCACGCCTTCCGGATCGTACGACCATATTTCCGGAACGACCATCCGAGCGAAAACCGCCAGACGCGCATCGCGTTCCTTTCCCAGCGACCCGTCAATCGTCAAATCCGGCGGCGGGTCGCTGTCCGGCGTGTAATCCATTTTGCAACGTACCAGCGGCTCGTTCGTCAAGTAAAACGATTCGTCCGGTTCAATCCCGCACTCCTTGGCCGGCGACCAAATCGTCATCTGGCCAACCGATTGAAGCTCTACCTCGAGTTCGAGCGTCAACGTATGTACCAGCATCCGCATCCCGATCA
>CAZUBB010000109.1:0-15129 GCA_964618485.1 uncultured Pirellulales bacterium | reverse complement strand
GTCGCTCCCGGTAACCCGTTCCGGCAAAGGCCGCCGCATCAGCCGCGAAGCCCACACCACTGGCATCCCGTCGGCCAAAGTCATTGCGGCATCTGCATAAGCCTCTCGCAGTTCTGCGTTGCTCTCCAACAACACGGCATGATCCACATTCGGCGTCACCACGTAGCGGCAGGGGCGCCCCGCCAACGAAACCCAACCGACCAGCCGCCCCACCGCCTCGCGCATGGTGAGCCGATCAATATCGATGTCGAAGAGACGAACGCGTGGAGTAGCCATGGGAAGAAGTAGCCAGGAGCCAGGAATCAGGAGCTAGGAGCCAGGAGTACGGAGTACGAAGTACGGAGTACGAAGTGGTTAATGCTTCCCTCAACTTCTCCCTCCCCACTGAAGACTGAAAACTGAAAAACTCACTTCCGTTCCCCCACCACCGCGTCATACACCCCCGCCACTCCCCGCGCCATGCTCTCATCCGAAAAGTGCGCCCGCTGGCGCTCGTGGGCGGATGCTCGAATCGCCTGCCAATCCGCTTCGCCGGCAATGAATCGCTCAATTGCGCCCGCGAGTTGCGGCGCATCGTGCGGTGGCACGAGGAGCCCGTCGCGCTCGGCGCGAATCGCCTCGGGAACTCCCTCGACGTTCGTCGCAATCACCGGCACGCCAGCCGCCATCGCTTCCAGGATGACCATCGGCAACCCCTCGCCAAACAGGCTTGGCAGTACAAAGAGATCCATCCGCTCCAACTCCGCGGTCACGTTCGAGCAGAACCCCGTCCAGTCGATCGCCTCCTGCAATCCAAGCCGCTCCACAAGCGCGCGAATCTGCGCCTCGTACTCCGGCGCTTCAAACGCGCCGACCGCCCGCAGTCGCACCGGCACGCGCCGCGATCGCAACTCGGCAAGCGCGTCCAGCAGCACTTCCAATCCCTTCCGAGGCCGAAACAACGCCACCACGCCCAGCGTCCACGCTCCCTGCGGCGCCCGCCGCGAAGGCAACACCGCGCGCGACGGCACGCCGTTCGGCACCACCCAGACGCGATCGGCCGCAATGCCCAAGCTCCGGGCATAGCGCCCCATCGCCTGTGAAACCCCAATCGCCGCCGCCACGCCGGTCAGACAGAACCGCTCCGTCGCGGCATTGGCCCAATTCAGCGCCCGCCGCGTCGAGTCCCGCGTCGTCGGGCTGTGCACGTGGTGAACCATCGGCCGGCCGGACAACCACGCCGCCACGCGCCCCACGAGCGCCGCCCGCGGGGTGTGCGTATGAACGGCCGCGTAGCCCTCGTCGCGAATAATCCGCGCCAGCAACTTCGCCGGCCGCAGATCGGCCCGGGACCGCATCAACAACCCATACAGCGGCGCTTGCTGGCAACGCCGTAGCGCCGGAAACTGGTCCGGCTTCACACACGCGAACCCCACGGTGTAACCAAAGTCCGGCAGCCGCGCCGCCAGCAAATCCTGCACGCGTTCGGCCCCGGCATAATGCTCGCCATTCACCACGTGCATAATACGGATCGCATCACGCGCAACGGTCGTAACGCCCGGACGCCCCGAAGACGGCGAAAGCTCTAAATGCAAAGTACTCATAAGAAAAAGATAGGTCAGGCCACCTCCAGCACGCGGACAATCAGGCGACGAAACTCCCGATCCGTCGGCGCCACGCACCGGGGCCGACTCCGCGTTCCAGCGCTCAAAAGCCTCTGCCCCACGACCGCTCCCCAAAACGCCCCGGGAACTGGACAATCTTGGCAGGAAAGGGGAGTCTGGTTGTGGACGCTCCTTCGTTGTAACCCGTTTCGTTTGTCATCACTCTCGACGTGGGCCATCGTGCTAAGCGACGACATCCGAGCCCGGTTAGAGCGACTGAACCGCGGGCGGTTGCCGGACGTGCCGTCCGCCCCGGTCCTGACGCCGCTCGCGATGCCGGAGCCAACGCCCGCGTGGACGCCAAAGCTCGCGCCCGTGCCAGAGTCGGCGGATTGCACGCTTGGTACGCTACTACCGGGCGAGGAATGCTCCTCGCCGCGCGGGGCGCACTATCTGGTTCGCGAGCCGCTCGATCGCTTTTGGCCGGAACTGAACAGGCACCTGGAGCGTCTCTCACGTCGGGGGGATCAATCCGACCGACCGTCCGCGCGGCGATCGCAGCAAGAACTGCTGGCCGAGGCGTTTCCCGAGCGGACATTGTTCTTGGATCTCGAAACCTGCGGGCTTGCCGGGGCGCCGATATTTCTGGTGGGGCTGATTCGCGCCACGCCGGACGGCCTGCTGCTCGATCAATTGCTCGCGCGAAACTATGCCGAGGAGCAGGCGATCCTCACCAGCTTGGAAGCGCATGTGGCGGAGTGCGATGTGCTGGTAACCTTCAATGGGCGCAGTTTTGATTGGCCGATGGTGCAGGATCGGCGGACGTATCATCGACTGCCGCCGGTGCGCGCTGCATTGCCGCACGTCGATCTCTTAATTCACGCCCGGCGGCAATGGCGCACGCAAGTGCCGAACTGCCGGCTGCAGACGCTGGAGCGTTTCCTCTGCCGGCGGATGCGGCAAGGAGACATTCCCGGCAGCCAGATTCCGGCGGCCTACCACCAATTCGTCCGCACGGGCGACGCCAAACAACTCCGCAACATCCTCCACCACAACGCCCTTGACCTGGTCACGCTGGCGCAGTTGACGATGAGGATGATTGTGGAAGGGGAGCGGTGAGTTTTCAGTTTTCAGTGCTCAGTGTTCAGTGACGAATGGTCGCCCATTCATCCCAAGACGCCGCACTCAAACTTCTTTTCTCCTTTTCTTCTCTTCTTCTTTTCTCCTCCCCCCATGCACGACATCTACATGCGACGCGCACTCCGCGAAGCCGAGCTTGCCCTCGCCGAGGACGAGGTTCCCGTCGGCGCGGTGATTGTGCGCGATGGCGAGGTGATCGCCAGTGCGCGGAATGAGCGCGAGCAGTTGCGCGATCCGACGGCGCATGCCGAAATGGTGGCAATCAGCCAGGCCGCGGCGGCGCTGGGGAGTTGGCGGCTCGACGGCTGCTCGCTTTACGTGACGCTGGAGCCCTGCCCGATGTGCGCGGGCGCGATCCTGCAGGCTCGCATCCCCACGGTGATCTTCGGCGCCTTCGATCCCAAGGCTGGCGCCGTGCAGTCGCTCTATAAGCTGCTATCGGACGCCCGATTCAACCACCGCTGCGAAATCGTGCAGGGCGTGATGTCCGCAGAATGCGGAGAAATCCTGACCAGGTTCTTCGCCGAAAAGCGCCGACAAGGAAAGAAATAGCGGCCAACCTCTCCAGCCTCCGGCCTGCCACCTTCAGCCTGCTCCCTACCTCTGCTTATGCTTCTGCTGCTGCTCTAACACCTTGGCCATGATCTCGGTGCCGTCGAACGCCGTGCGAATCGTGGCGTTGCGTTGGAGCTTGGCCATGAACTCGTCCATCTTCTTGTTGCCGATCTCGTCCTGCAGCTTTTTCCTGATATCAACCAGCACTTCGTCAAACGGCGTTTGACCCGCCGGTTTGCGTTCTAACACGCGGACGATGTGGAAGCCTTCGGCGTCTTCAATCACTTTACTCATCGCACCGACGGGAAGCGTTTCCAAGGCGTGCCGCATTTCGGCCGAAACATGCGTATCGCCGACCGCGAGATCGTCGAGCGTCGTCCAATCGTGTTGACCGCCCGACGTCCGGTCCGGCCCGTCGGAGTGCTGCTTCGCCACCTCGGCGAACGGGGCGCCGTCGACCACCTGATTGCCAAGCAGGCACAGCCTTCGCCGCGCTTCGGCTTCCTGATATCGTTCCGGCTTTGTCATCAAGTGTTCCCAGCGCACTTGCGCGGGGTATTGATAATCGGCCTGGTGATCGGAGTAGTACTTCCAGAGCTCCTGCGGCGGCAATTCGGTGTCGCTCGATTTCGTCTGCTCGCTCAGCCAATGTCCGGCGATGGCCCGTTCGATGAAGGCTCGCTTCTCGCGTTCGATGGAAGTCCCCATCGATTTGAATTTTTCATCGAGCTCGGCCCGTGACTTGACCTTGGCGCGCCGCATGAGCTTCTTCACTTCGTTCGTTTCAAACTCCTTGGCGACGGCGTCATTGAGCTTTTGCCAGCCTTCGGCGCTCTTGCCGGAGATGGTCCGCTTGGCGTCCGCGTACAACAGCTTGGTTTCAATCAATTGCTGCATCCGCATCACGGTCAAGCCCTGACGCTGAAACTCGAGCTTGTCCGGAGGGATCTTACTCCCGAAGCTGGCGATCGCGTCGTTGACAAAGCCGGCGACTTCGCTGTACAGGATGACCTCGGAGTTGACGTTCGCCAGCACCTGCGCGCTTTCGAGCATCATCGACTTGCTCGGATCGTACGGAATCACATTCTGCGTGACCGGTGCGTCGAAGGCCCCGATCGGTGGCGCAAACACCGCGCCCGGGCTGGCGCTGCCGCCGGGCCAATCATCCGGTCGTGACACCGCTTCCGGTAAGTCGGGCGGGACCGGCAATCCGGACGGCGGCGCGCCGATCGCCGGGGCCGGAGCGCCGGTCGTAGGATAGCCCGACGGCACGTCCTGGGCCGCGCTGAGCGCGCAGCAAGAGACGACCATCGCCAACGCGCCGCATCGATGCGTGAAAGAATTCAAGGTGGAGCTTCCGCTGCTCACGACCGAAGTAGGTGGACTCGCCCGGGTAAGTACCAGAACCGAGTTACCGCCGCAACAGCGACTGAAGTTCGGCGATCACCTGATCGGCGTCTGCGAGCTGCGACTTGAGCGATACATAGGCGCTTCGCCCATCCACGGGGTGAATCCGCCCCTTCGTGGCCTTGCTGAGCTGTTCCACGGCCGGCCGCGAGGTGTACTCCATCACCGCATGAGGGGGTTCCAGGTGAATCGAGGCAATCTGCCAGCGATGCGCGAAGATGCGCAATTCCGTGAAGGCGAGCAGCCGTTCGACCGGCGGAGGAGTCGGTCCGAAGCGATCGATGATTTCGGCCCGCAGGTCGGCTAGCTCCCCCGGCTCTGAAACACGGGCCAGGCGGCGATAGAGGTCGATCTTCAACCGATGGTTCGGCACATACGTCCTTGGCAGGTAGGCCTCGCCGGGCAGCTCGAGATGCACGTCGATCGACACCCGCGGCGCCATTTTCTTCAGCCGTCGGACCGCGTTTTCCAGCAGTTCGCAATACAACTCGTAGCCGACGGCGGCGATGTGCCCGCTCTGTTCGACGCCGAGGATGTTTCCTGCGCCGCGGATTTCCAGGTCCCGCATGGCGATGGCGAACCCGGCCCCCATTTCGCTGAACTCCTCGATCGCCATCATCCGCTTGGCCGCCGATGGCGAGAGGTGCTTGTTGGGGTCAATCAACAGATAGCAATACGCGCGATGTTTGTACCGTCCCACGCGGCCGCGCAATTGGTGCATGTCGGCCAGGCCGTAGCGATCGGCTTCGTCGATGAAAATCGTGTTGGCGTTCGGAATATCGAGCCCACTCTCGACGATCGTCGTCGCCAGCAGCAGGTCGAAGCGGTGCGCGACGAAATCGAGCATCACGTCCTCGAGCTTGCCTTCCGGCATCTGCCCGTGGCCGATGGCGATGCGCGCCTCGGGCACAATCTGCCGCAGCCGCTCGTAGACCGCGTGGATGTCGTTGATGCGGTTATGAACGAAGTAAATCTGCCCACCGCGGTTGAGCTCGCGCAACACGGCGTGGCGGATCAACTCAGGGCTGGAACGTGTGACGCGCGTCTCGACCGCCAGTCGATCGGCCGGCGGCGTTTCCAGGTTCGAAATATCGCGCAACCCCAGCAGCGACATATGCAGCGTCCGCGGAATCGGCGTCGCGCTCAAGGTGAGCACGTCGACGACGTGCCGGTAGGCCTTGAGCCGTTCCTTGACCTGCACGCCGAAGCGCTGCTCCTCGTCGATGATGATCAGCCCGAGGTTCTGGAAATTCACGTCGCCTTGCGCCAGCCGGTGGGTGCCGATCACGACGTCCAGCGAACCGTCCGCCATGCCGGCGAGGACCTGCTTTTCTTCCTTTGCGGTGCAAAAACGGCTGAGCGCCCCGATCGTGAACGGGAATTCCGCCATACGTTGCGTGAACGTACGCAGATGCTGCATCGCCAGGATCGTCGTCGGCACCAGCACGGCGACCTGGTAGCCGTTGTCGATCGCTTTGAACGCAGCCCGCATGGCGACCTCGGTCTTGCCGTAGCCGACGTCGCCGCAGATCAGCCGGTCCATCGGCTTCGCCGCGGCCATATCGAGCGTGAGCGCGGCGATCGCCGTGAGCTGGTCGGGCGTTTCGCTATAGGGGAACGACGCGTCGAACTCCTGTTGCCACTCGGTATCGACGCGAAAGCTAATCCCCGGTCGTGCGCCGCGCGAGGCCTGCAGCTCCAGCATCTCGGCAGCCATATCGACGACCGCCCGTTCCGCGGCCGCCTTCTGCTTGACCCAGGTTTTGCCGCCGATGTGCGCGAGCGTCGGCTTGGTCTTCGAGCCGCCGACGTATTTTTGCACGAGGCCGATCTTGGTGATCGGCACGAAGATCTTGGTGCCGCCGTGGAACTCGACTTCGAGATGCTCCTCGACCTGCGTCGGCGTTTCCAGCAGCTTCAGCCCGCGATACTTGCCGATGCCGTGAGAGAGGTGAACGACGTAATCCCCTTCGCGCAGGTCGAGGAAGCTATCGAGCACGCGACCCAGTCGACGTCGCTGTGTCGGGCGATTCACCTCTTCGCGATGAAACAACTCTCCGCCGCCGACAAGCACCAGCCGCTCGTTGACCAACCGGAAACCAGCCCGCAGCCGGCCGAGCGGGAAATGGAGTTTTCCTTCCGCGGCCAGTTGCGTGGTGGCGAAGACGTCGGTCAAGCGTTTGACTTCCGCTTCGGTCTGGCAGACGACGAAGACCTCCTGCCCCTGTCCGGCGCTGTCGAGTTCCTGCCGCACCTTGCCGATATCGCCGCTGAAGCGCTCGACGGACTCGACCTTGAGCTGACAGGTGGTTTCGAGCGAGCCCCGCGCCACGGCGGCCGCCGTTACCGATGGAAAGCGATAGATCGTCTCAAACACCGCGGCCGGAGTGAACGCCTGCCCTGGTTTCTCCAATCGCGCGAGATATTGCTTTGCCTCTTCCTCCAGATCGTGCGGCTCGACGAGCAGAAACCAACTCTTGGCCGGCAAGTGATCGGCCAGGTGAGCGCGCTCCGACGCGTTGCGATCGAGCAGCGTGATCTCAACGCTATCGACCGCCGCCAGACTGCGCTGCGTGGCAGGCTCGAAGCTGCGGAGAGAATCGATCTGGTCGCCGAAGAACTCGACGCGCACCGGATAATCCCAGTCCGGCGCAAAGACATCCAGGATGCCGCCGCGCACGGAAAACTCGCCCGGCAGCTCGACGGCCGTGGTGTTCTGAAAACCCTGCTGAATCAGCCATGCGATCAACGCGTCGGTCGCCAATTCGTCCCCGCGCGCAATGCGGCGCGTATGCTCGGTAATCTGCCGGCGCGAAGGGGCCGGCTGCAAGAGCGCCTGAATGCTGGTCAACAGAACCGGCGCCTCGTTGCCCCCGATCCCTGCCAGGCGCTTGACGATGTGCAGGCGATCGCCAGCGATTTCGTCGACCGCGGCGGAATCGTCCGGGAGCGACTCCCAGGCCGGGAAGATCCATTTATCGCGCGTAGAAAATAGAGCCAAATCGTCGACCAGATCGTCGACTTCGCCCGGATGGGGGCAGACCACGACCAGGGGGCCCGGCGCTGCCTGGGCCAACGCGGCCACGACGAGCGCGCAGCTTGAGCCCCAGACTCCATCGAGCGTGGCCCCGTGACCCGCGGTCAAACTCCGGAGCACTTCGGCGAAGTCCGTTTGCGCCTCAAGCCGGGCGGCCAACCCCAGTAATCGAGCGGCCGGCGGCGCAGTCCGTTCGGCGGCGACCGTCATGCTGGGAGCATTCTACGGCAATTACGCCCGACCGGCGAGACCGTCGTGCCCCTCGGGGTGGCGACGCGATTGCCGCAGGCGGAGGATCCACTTGCCGAATTCGATCACGGTCGTGGGCGCCAAGGCCAGCAGCAGGATGACGCCCCAGTGCGAGCCGTCCATCGGTTCAACGCGCAGCAAACGCTGCATGAAGGGAATCTGCACCAGGACGTACTGTCCGATCGCCGTGGCGACCAGCCCGAATAGCAGCCAGGGATTGCTGAACATGTTGATCTGCCAGAAGTTTCGCGTGCGGCTTCGCGCGGTCCAGGCGCGCAGCAATTCGTCGAAGACCAACGTGCAGAAGGCCATCGACTGCCCAAGGGCGATCGAGCCCCCTTCGCCGCGCCAGCCGATTAGGAACGCGGCGCCGCTAGTGAGCGCGAGCAGCAACCCCTGTCCAATGATCAGCAGCCAGGCGCTGCGCGATAGCAGCGACGCCCCGGGCCGGCGCGGCCGGCGGTGCATGGAGTGCGGTTCGGCCGGCTCCAGCGACAAGCAAAGCGCTGGAATGCCGTCCGTGATCAGGTTGACCCACAACAGGTGAATCGGTGCCAGTGGTGACGGGAAACCGAGCAACCCCGCCGTAAACATCAGCATCAATTCGCCGGCGTTGCACGACAACAAGAACCACAACACTTTGCGGATGTTGTCGTAGATGCGCCGCCCCTCTTCGACGGCGGCCACAATCGTCGCAAAGTTGTCGTCCAGCAGCACGATGTCCGCCGCGTCCTTGGTAACATCGGTACCCGTGACCCCCATCGCGACGCCGACGTCCGAGGCTTCGAGCGCCGGCGCGTCATTCACGCCGTCACCGGTCATGGCGACGATCTGCCCCCGCGCTTTAAGCGCCCGCACGATCCGCAGCTTATCTGCCGCCGACGCCCGGGCGTACACCGTGATCTGCTCGACTTCGTTCGCCAGTTCCTCGTCGGAGAGCGATTGCAGCCGAGCGCCGGTCATCACTTCGGCGCCGTTCTCGTTCAAGTTCAACTCCGCCGCGATCGCCGCCGCCGTGGCCGGATGATCGCCGGTGATCATCACGGGACGGATTCCCGCCGCCTGGCAGATTTCCACCGCAGGCCGGGCATCCGGGCGCGGCGGATCGCGCATGCCGATAAGCCCAGCGAGGATCAGCTCGCGCTCCAAATCGTCGCCGGCCGAGAGCCCGTCCCCGGGGCGATAGGCGACGGCGATCACGCGCAACGCGCGGGCGGCAAGCTCGTCGTTCACTCGCTGATAGTGTTCGCGCCGCTCCCGAGACAGCTTTTCGACGCCGCCGTCGCGCCGTTCGCTGACGCAGCGCTCCAGGATCGCTTCCGGAGCGCCTTTTGCGAACAGCAGCCGCTCCATGCCGTCGTGCCGCACCAACACGCTCATCATGCGGCGCGTAGCATCAAACGGGATTTCGTGCTCTATGGAGTCGTCCGGATGCGTTTCCGGCAAGCCCGCCTTCATCGCAACGGTGAGCAGCGCCCCTTCCGTGGGATCGCCGACCGTAGCCCAACGTTCGCCAGGCTGGCCCGGTCGCACCAGGTGTGATTCATTACACCACGCTCCGATCGCCAGCGCGAGTCGAAGATCGGCGTGGTCCTCATTCCCGAGTAATTGCGTCCATTGGTCGCGGAAGCGAATTTTTTGCTCCGGGCGCTCTGCGGGATGGACTTCTCCGTCCGGGGCATAGCCGATCCCGGTCGTACGGTACTGGCCCTTCGGCGTGACGATTTCCTGAACCGTCATTTCGTTCTGCGTGAGCGTGCCGGTCTTATCGGTGCAAATGAACGTGACTGCGCCGAGCGTTTCCACGCTCGGCAGCTTCCGCACCACGGCGCGGCGCTTCACGAGCCGCTGCACGCCGATCGCCAGACCGATCGTGACCACCGCCGGCAGCCCTTCCGGAATCGCGGCCACGACGAGACTCACCGCGAGCATCACGCTTTCCCAGAACTTGCTCGGATCGCGCGCCAGCAGCAGACCGAGGATGATCACGACGAGCACGAGGCACAGAATCGACAGCGTGCGGCCCATCTGCGCGAGCTGGCGCTGCAGCGGCGTCGGCTCGGGCTTCTGCCCCGCCAGCATTCCCGCGATCTTACCGAGCTCCGTCGCGGCGCCGGTGGAGACGACCACGGCCGTCGACTTTCCCGCGGAGACCACGGTGCCGAGGTACGCCATGTTGACACGGTCGGCGAGCGTCGTGTCGGCCGCCAGCGTCTGCGTCGCGTCTTTATCGGTCGGCGTCGATTCTCCGGTAAGCGCCGCTTCTTGCGTGCGCAACCCGAACGCGCGGACCAATCGCACATCGGCCGGAATGCGATCGCCGGCTTCGAGCGAAACCACATCGCCCGGCGTGAGGAGCGCCGCGTCGATCTGCGATACCTCGCCATCGCGAATCACCTTGGCGGTCGGCGCGGAGAGCGCCTTGAGCGCCGCGAGCGCCTGCTCGGCGCGATATTCCTGGATGAAACCCACCACGGCGTTGAGGACGACAATCGCGCCGATCGCCGCGGCATCGGCCCATTCGCCGAGGAGACCCGAGAGGATCGCCGCCGCGATCAAGAGTGCCACGAGTACGCTGGCGAACTGCCCCAAGAATACGCGCCACAGTGGCGTCGGCGGCTCGGTGGGCAACTCATTGCGACCATATTCCTGGAGTCGTTTCTCCGCGTCACCCCGCGAGAGTCCTCGTTGCACGTCGACGCCCAATTGCGCCAGCAATTCCTCAAGCGCCTTCGCGTAAGCATCAGAAACCGGTGTTGATGACATTAATCCATGGCAAGCGGGGAGATGTGGCGTGATCGTTCCAGCGAAGGGACGTCCCTACCCTAACGAAATTTCATCGGTTGCAAAGTGGCGAAGACACACGGCTTTTCCAGTCTCGCCAGAACGCGCATCTTCCCAGTGTGACCGATGTAGTATGACAATCGGCCCCACGTTATAATCCGCCCCCGACTGGGGAAGGATTCCCCGCTGAGCAGTAAACGGCCACAAAGTTACAGGTAGCGCTGCGCGATGGCCGGACAAGGAAGTCCGCGTGCATCGATTTCGGGAACGCCCTTGCGCCGCCGTTGGGTGCGTGGGCTGTACTTGATTTGCGCCGCCGTATTCTTGTTCCCCGCATCGGCCTGGTCCGACGAGTTGCAGCTCCGGTTGCGTCTAGCCTGGGGCGATGGCGACGCCGTACGTTGGCGCGGGGCCATCGCCTTGAGCGCGGGAACCTTGTCGGAGCCAGTTCCCCTCGGCATCGAACCGGACGAGTCCGGCTCGATGTGGCTTGAGGATGGCGAACTCAAAGTCGCTTCGCGCAGCCCTCGGCGCTACGAAGGGGTCGACATTGCGATCGACGCTCCGCGCGACGCGGCGCTGATTGTCCGACTGGCCAGCGCCGAGGCCTCGGCGACGCCGGAATTCTCGATTCCGCTCGCGGAGTTGCTCGAAGCTACGAAGACGATCGATCTCGACGAGCGCAAGAACCGGCTCGTCGCGCGGCGCATGCCTGGCGATGTGCTCCGCGTCGCGTTCGATCGCAGCCACCTGGTGTTTGAACCGCGCGAAGTGCTGTCGCTGAAAGTCGCGCCGCACGAACTGGGCGTTCCTGCCGGCACGCGCGTGGAGCTCGCCTGCGAACTGCGCGCTGCCCGCACGACCGACGTGCTCTGGAGCGAAGATTTCACCTGGACCGCCGGCGCGACCAGTGACGCGATCGAAGTTCAGACGCCGCTCCCCGAAGGCGAAGGGACGTACGACCTCGTCATCACGGCCCGCCGGCGCAGCCTGCAACGGCTCGGCTTCAAACAAACGATCGCCACGCGACATGTGCAAGTGGTCGTCATCGATCCCGCGGCCGCGACTGCCGCGGCAACGCCCCAGGAACCGACGCTTTTGGAGGAAATCGACCCCGCGGGACCCAAGTGGTGGGAGCGGCTGACGACGGTCCCGTTGATCCCCGGCGTGCGCAAGGGCCCGCTCGGGAGCGGCGATGTGAAACCGTTGAAACATGAAGCGGGGCCGTTCGTCGAACTGCCGGCCAACCGCTCCCTTGAAGAGATTAGTTGGGAGGCGTACCCGCCTCCCGTAAAACATCCCGGCCAGCCGCACCTGCTGGAAATCGAGTTCCCCAGCAACCTGCCGCAAGAACTCGGCATCAGCATCGTCGAGCCGAACGCCGCCGGCGCGGTGGCCCCGGTAGGAGTCGACTCCGGCATCTATCTCGGTGAAGCGGCGGCGGCGAAAAGGCCAGGGGTCGAGCGCTTCAAACTTACCATCTGGCCGCGCACCAAGACGCCCCTCGTGCTGATGACCAATCGCAGCGGTCAGCGCAGCGCGGTGTACGGGCGCATCCGCGTGTATGAAGCTCCCGTCCTGACGCAGACGCCAGCCGAGGCGAACGCTTCGGGGACGAAGCGGCGCGTCGCCGCCTACTACGATCGCCCGCTCTGGCCGGAAAATTTCGGCGCCTCCGAAGCGCTCGATTCCGCCAGCGGTCGCTCGCTCAAAGACTTCACGACGGCTCCACGCGGCTCCTGCAGTACTTGCGCATCAACGGGCGTAACGCGCTCGTGCTGCCGGCCTGGTGCGACGGCTGCGCGCTCTACCCAAGCGAACTCATCGAATCGACGCCTCGCTATGACAACGGCACGTTTTTTTCCAGCGGACAAGACCCGCTACGCAAAGATGTCTTGGAAATGCTGTTCCGGATGTGCGATCGAGAAGGGATCACGCTGACCCCGACGCTCGACTTTAGCACGCCATTGCGATCACTTGAGCTATTGAAGCGGCAGGGCGCCGGCGAAGGGATCGAATGGGTGAATGCCGAGGGCGCTCGTTGGACCGAGGTGGAAGCGACCTTTCGCGGACAAGCGCCCTACTACAACGCACTCGACGATCGCGTTCAAGATGCGATGGCGCAAGTCGTGGCGGAATTGGCGGCCCGGTACGGCCACCACGCGTCGTTCGCGGGCGTCGCCGTGCAGCTCTCGGCGCACGGTTATGCCCAGTTGCCGGGCCCCGAATGGGGCTACGACGCCGCCACGCTCGCCGCGTTTGCGCGCGATACCGGCGAGTCGCCGCCGGTAATGAGTACTTCCACGTTCGCGGCCAGCCGTCGGATGGCGGCCTGGCTCGAATGGCGCGCCGGGCGCCTGGCAGAGCTCCATCGCAGGATGCAAGCCAAAGTCGTCGCCGTCAATCCGACCGCGAAACTCTATCTCACCGGCGCACATCTGTTGGAGCGCGCCGACTGGGAATTGGACTTACAGCCCAAGCTGTCGCGCCGTGGCGGGCTGGAGCCACATTGGTTGCGAGCCGGCATCTCGCTGGAAAAATATCGCGGCCCCGATGCGCCGGTGCTCCTGCGCCCGCAGCGACTCGCACCCGCGGAAACGTTGGACGCGGAAGCGATTCCACTGGAGATCAACCAGGCCGTCGACATCGACCGACAACTCGAACGGCAGGCCACGACCGCCGCGCAGTTCTACCACGAGCCGCGCACCTTGCGGGTGCGCGATTTCGAGCGGAAGAGCCCTTTCAAGTCAACGTATTGCTGGTTGATCTCGCAACCGACGGCTGTGGCCGAGCAGAACCGCCGCCGGTTTGTCCACGCCGTCGCGACGTTGGACGCCTCGCTCATGATCGATGGCGGTTGGCTGCTGCCGATCGGACAAGATGACGCAATTCGCGATGTGCTCGACGCGTATCGTGCGCTGCCGGCCGAGCGCTTCGCAACCATTCCCGGCAACCCGCAGCCGCTGATCGCGCGCACGCTGGCCACCCGGGACGCGACGTATCTCTATCTGGTTAACGATTCCCCCTGGCCGGCGTCGGCGAGCGTGACGTTCCATGCACCCGCCCCCGTCGCCATGGAGCAGCTCTCGCCAGGGCGGCAACTGCCCGCCGCGCAAATGTCGGGCGCGCGCGGCGCATGGAATGTGGAGCTCATGCCGTACGACCTGGTCGCGGTGCGTTGGCAGGCGCCGCAAGTGGCGATCGCCAGTGTCACGGCGCGGGTCGACCAGCAGATCGCCGCCGAGCTGCAGCGGCGCGTCTCCGATATTTATGCCCGCGCTGCCTCGTTGCGCAACGCCGCGACCTTGGATGTGCTGAAGAATCCCGGCTTCGAAGCTCCCGCCGACAGCGACGCCGCGACGATCGACTGGCGTCTGGACGGCGATCCCGGCGCGTATCAATTCAGCAAGGACAATCCCCACGCAGGTCAGTGCGCCGCCCTTCTGAATTCGGACGGCCCCGCGGTTTCGCTCGTGGGCCCGCTGTTTCCGGCGCCGCGTTTGGGGCGGCTGCAAGTGACCGCGTGGATGCGATCCGGCGATGCCACGCGCGAGTTGCCGATGCAGGTCGTCGTCGAAGGAGTGGTCGACGGACAAACCTTTGAACGTCGATTGCCGTGCGGAACGGTACCGACGAATTGGACGCTGCGGCAGTTCGATTTTCAGGACCTCCCGTGGGAAGGCGTCGAGGCAATCGGCATTCGCTTTGAACTGCTTGCGGCGGGCAAGGTCTGGATTGACGACGTGAGCTTGAACGCGCCGGGCTTTAGCCAGCCGGAGATGGTGGAGCTTGGAAAACTGTTACAAGAAACGCGGAGCCGCCTTGATGCCGGCCGTCTGCGCGACTGTCAGGCGATGCTCGACGGCTACTGGCCGCGGTTCATCGAACGCCGCGCGCCGTTGCCGGAACGCTTGCCGGTCGAAATGGCGAATCGCCCGAAACAGCCGCAGGCCGCGCAGCCGGCCGGTCCGCCGCCGAAGGAAGGCGTGCTCGATCGCATCAACAAATGGATGCCGCGCTTTGTGCGCTAGTCGGCGATAGAATCATCGGGATGAAGTTCCACGTCTTTTGGCACGGCCTGCCCGAAAACTGCGCCGAGGGCCCCGACTGGCAGAGCCCTTTCGGCCCGATTCGCACGCTGCGCCCGACGAGTAACGACTTAGCGTTGCCTTGGCCGGTGAGCTTTGAACAAGGACGATGCGCGCTTGAGCGGCTCGGGCGACTCTTTGCCGAGCCGGACGGCTCCTTTGTCTGGCGACCGGCGGACGGCGAGCAGGTCGATGGCCAATGCTATGACCGCGACGGGCAGCTCCTGTACCTCGAACTACGCGGCGATTGCAGCGGCCTTCACATCGAACGACTCAAGGACTCGCT
>CAZUBB010000108.1:4820-15381 GCA_964618485.1 uncultured Pirellulales bacterium | reverse complement strand
TTACGATAAAGGGCCGGTAGCACGCCCATTCTTTCCCGTGAACGCAGAGCCCTTCATGTCGCACTCCAAGCCGTTGGACGTCGAATCCGCGCCGCTAGCCAGCCTGGATGAATGGGAAGATGACCTCAAGCGGCGCTATCCGGAGCCGGCCGACGACGCCCCGACGAAACACTTCGTCGCCACGGATGCGAACAAAAAAGAAGAGCAGTTCCGCGACTATCGCGCCGAAGCCCGCGCGAGCGTCAAGGAATTCTACCGCCTCAACCACACCCAGCAGACCGTCGATTTCGTCCGCGCCAAGCGGGAAGAATTCCTGCCGCTCCAGAAGCGCCGCATGGGCATCTGGGAAGCGATCGAATACCTCAACACACTCATCGACGACAGCGATCCCGACACCGATCTCGCGCAGATCGAACACCTCATGCAAACGGCCGAGGCGATCCGCCGCGACGGCCATCCGCGTTGGTTCATCCTGACGGGACTGATTCACGACCTCGGCAAAATCCTCTGCCTCTTCGGCGAGCCGCAATGGGCCGTCGTGGGCGATACGTTCCCCGTCGGCTGCGCCTGGTCGGACAAGATCGTCTTTCCGGAGTTCTTTGCCGACAGTCCCGATAAGAATGTTCCGGAATACCAGACGCGCAACGGCATCTACTCCGAAGGGTGCGGCCTCGACAACGTGATGCTTTCCTGGGGGCACGACGAGTATCTCTACCACGTCGTGAAGGATTATCTCCCGCCTGAAGCGCTCTACATGATTCGCTACCACTCGTTCTACCCGGCGCACCGGGAGCGCGAGTACAACCACCTGATGAACGACCGCGACCGCGAACTGTTCCACTGGGTCCGCGCCTTCAATCCGTACGACCTCTACACCAAAAGCGCCGAACGTCCCGACGTCGCCAAGCTCCGCCCGTTCTACGAGGACCTCACCGCCGAGTTCTTCCCCCCAGTCATGAACTGGTAGCCGTTTGCGCACTCGGTTGTGGCACGGTCGGGAGACCGTGCCACAACAGCTCGGGGAACTTCGCAACAACGAGCGCGCTATGTCCCCACTGAAAACTGAAAACCGAAAACTATTCCCCCCTTGCCCCCTCCGCTCGTCGAGCCCCTCCCCGGTTCCCTTTCCGCGTACGAAGCCTTCCAACGCCTCGCAGCGCTGCCGCACGTAATCTACTTCGACAGCGCCCGCCGTCACGAAACTCTCGGCCGTTACTCGTACGTCGCCGCCGACCCGTACGACTTCCTGTTCTTGCCCCCACGCGGTCCATTCGCCTTTAACGCGCTAAGCGAGCGCCTCGCGCAGTCGCAGACCGCAACGCTCGCCGGACTCCCGCCGTTTCAAGGAGGCGCTGCCGGGCTCTGCGGTTACGACCTCAATCGGCAACTCGAACGCCTCCCTGCGCCGCGCCATGACGAGTTCGCCGTACCAGCGTTTGCGGTCGGCCTCTACGATGTCGTGCTCGCCTTCGACCACGTCCAGCAATCCGGCTGGATCATCAGCCACGGCACACCGCTGAGTGCCCCCCGCGCACGCAGCGAGCGCGCCGCGCAGCGCCTTAGGTCATTCAAGAAGCTCCTCGATCAACCTGCGCGCTCTCGTTCGCCCGTTGCCACGAGCGGGCTCACGCCGGCGCAGCTCGCCCCGCAGTATTCCGTCTCCAACGACTCTGCGCTCACCAGCAATTTCACGAACGAAGACTATCTCCGCGCCGTGGAGCGTGCCGTTGAGTACATCCACGCCGGCGATATTTTCCAAGTCAATCTCGCGCAGCGCCTGCTCCATCCGGCCGTCGCCGATTCACTCACCCTCTACGCCCACTTGCGCACCCTGAACCCCGGCACGTTCGCCGCGTACTTCGACATTGGCGACTATCAGATTCTCAGCGCCTCGCCCGAACGCTTTTTCCAGGTGCTCGACCGCCAGGTCGAAGCTAGGCCGATCAAAGGCACGCGCCCGCGTACGGCCCGCCCCGAGGCCGATCTCTACGCCGGCGACGAACTGCAGCAGAGCGAAAAAGATCGCGCCGAGAACGTCATGATCGTCGACCTCCTGCGCAACGATCTCTCGCGCGCCTGCACGGCCGATAGTGTTCAGGTCGCGCAACTCTGCGGGCTCGAAGTCTACGAGCACGTCCAGCACCTGGTCTCAGTCATCCGCGGCCGCCTGCGCGACGGACAAACCGCGCTCGACCTGCTGCGCGACGCGTTTCCCGGCGGTTCGATCACCGGCGCACCGAAACATCGCGCGATGCAGATCATCGCGGAGCTCGAACCCACGGCCCGCGGCGCGTACTGCGGAAGCCTCTTCTATCTTGGCTTTGATGGCGCGTTCGATGCCAACATCCTCATCCGCACCATCACCGTGGGTCGCGGCTGGTGGCAAGCCCCGGTCGGGGGTGGCATCGTCGCGATGTCCAACCCCCGCCAGGAATACGCCGAAACCTGGCACAAAGCCGAAGGCCTCTTGCGCGCCATCGAAGCGGCCACGCAGTCAACCACTGAAAACTGAACACTGAAAACCGAAAACTACTCGACCGCCTTCACTCCCGGAATCTTCCAAGATCCATCAATGATCGAAGGATCGGTCTCGCTCGGCCAATACAGCCGCAGCATGAGGATGAACTTGTCCTTCGGCGCCGGCAGCCAGTTCGCTTCCTTCTCCTTGCCGGGCGATTCATGCTGCAGGTATACGTCCAGCGAGCCGTCGTCGTTATACACGAAGTCCGACCGCGAGCTGACGGTGTAGCGGTTCAACGGGTTCTCGACGAAGAAGTAATCGCCGTTGTACATCGTCAGCGACCAGAATCCCTTGGCCGGCGGCAACTGCCCCTTGTCGAAGTGCATCACGTACTTGTGCGCGCCGCTGTACGGCTTGCCATCCGCGTCTACTTCGGAAGTCGGATACACCGCGTCCTGAGGACGATTCGCGCCCAGGCCAATCGCAGTGATGAGCGCCCGTTGCAGATAATCGTCGCCGTACAGCCCGGTCTTCGTCGTAAAGATCCAGCCGTTCTCCGCGGTGCCGGCTTCCTTGAAGTGCCCCATGATCTGCTCGAAGGCCAGCTTGGGCACGCTCTTCAATCCCTTTTGCGCCGCCGCGCCGAGCTTGCTAGCGTCGAACTCTTTGCCAGGCTCGATGCCCAGCTTCGCGAGCTTGGCGACCATCGCGGCGTCTTCCTTCGCCGGCGGATTGTCTTTCATCAACTTCGCCAGCAGCGAAAAATACGCCTCGGCGTCCATCGCGTTCACTTGCTCGCGCACCGCGGTTTTCATATCGACGCTCGGGTCGATCTTCCCCTTCGGCGGCGTGTAGGGCTTGCCGTAAGCGCTGAGCGGGACGAGCTTGTACTCATTCTGCAACTTGTGAACCGCTTCATAGTCTTCCGGCGTGCCCGTGCAGTAGGTCCGCCCGAGGATCCACACCATGTTCGTCGGCGCTTTCAATTCCTTCACACCGTCCGGCAGCTTTCCGCTCCAGCCCGGCCCGGTGATGGCATAGGTCTGCGCGCCGTCGCCGGTGGTCCGCAACCCCGGCACGGCGAACACATCGGTCCAGCCGCTCAGCATCGGCATCAGGTAATACCGATCCTTCTGCTCCGGCAGGCTCAGGACGTACGGCTCCTTCGCCAGGTCGAGCCAGGCCGTGGAATAAAGCGTATCGGCGTTCGGCGCGGTCACGTCGCGAAACGCCGCCGTCGGATAGGTCCGTGAAAGATAGAACTGCCCCATCGGCGCATGCGAATCCTTCGGCTCCACGGCATTGGTCATCACCCGCCGCGTCGTCTCCATGGTCACGAGGGGATACCCGTAGATGTAAGCCTCCGTACCAAGGGCGACGGCCTCGTCTTCGGTCAGCTCAGCGCGAGCAGGAACGCCCATCATTGCCACGGCCCCCATCACCATTGCGATCCACCCAACACGAACCATGCGAAGCGTCATCATTGTCGGAATTCCTGGTTACTTCATGAAATTGTGCCACCGTTGTTGCGACCCAATGGTGAAAAGTCTAGGCCCGTCCAATTAAAAACGCAATTGCGCCGCCGATCGGCATGCGCGATAGAAATGCCCGTCGGGGCGGCGCATGGCACAGAATGTTGAAGAAGCGCCTGAATTCGGGCCACCAAGACAATCAGGCCATATCATCGAACTGGGTTCGATTCTCTTCGCCGCGGTACATGCATCTGATGCGGACGCGTTAGTCCCGCTGAGGCGGCGTCCACTCGCAGCTCTGCCGGTAACGTCAACGGCGGCAAAGCGGCCGGGCGCTTTGCGAATAGCACGCGATTGGTCCGTTTGCCGAACTCGATGCACGGCAATTCCACGCCCCGGTACACCAGCTCGCAGATGGGGGCGAGGAACATCAGCACTAAGACGACTTGCGCCACGCCATAACCGACCGCGCTGCCGAAGAGCGACGGGCGCGCGAAGTACACCGTCATCCAGGCGAGAATGAACATGGGGAAATGCAACAGGTAAATCGTATAACTCCGATCGCCGAGCCATTCGAGCGCGCGGTACAAGCGGCCGCGTGTCGCCGGAAAGGCCTGGTTGCGCGAAGCGATCAGCACCAACCCGGCGAAGCAGGCAGCGGCGAACGGGTGGCCGAGTCCAATCAGGAACGGCTTCTCAGCGACCGCATGATAAGGCGTTTCACAAAGACTCATCACCATCAACGGCGCCAGCAGCAGCCAAGGCGACAGGTAGTTCCCCAACGCCTGAATTTTTCCATCGAGCGCGGCGCCAAATCGCATCTCCAGTCCGGCCAGCATCACGCCGAGCGCCAAGAAGTCGAATCGCCAGACCATGCAGTAGAAAAGCCAGCGCGGCACATGCGCTTCGACCGGATACCGTAACAGCACGCCGACGCGCGTAACGAGCATCAAGAGAAACGCCGTAGTGCACAGCGTCACCAACAACCGCAGGACCCAACGCTGCGGCATACGTCCAATGTGTACGAGCGCTGTGCAGAATACGAACACAGCGGCGTAGAATTGAAACTCAACCGACAGGCTCCACATGGCGCCGTAGCTGTAAGGCGCCGGGGAGGAGCTCCACATGAAGGTGCCGCTCAGTACGCCCCACGACCGTTCCACGAATTCGCCTTCTTTGAACAACATGAGATCCCGCGTAACTCCCGCTGGAATCGACGAATGACGCAAAAAGGCGTCAATTCCCCAGGAAATCGCGATGAAGGCCAGTATCGCGGGATAGAGGCGAAAGACACGACGTGTGAAGAAGCGACCGGCATGAAACCCGTCGCGCACCAAGGTGTGAAAAACGACGTATCCGCTGAGGATGAAAAATACTTCGACGCCCAAGAAGAAGGGGGCGTGAATCTCCACCGGCAACATCGCCAGCAGGGTCTTCGGAACGCCAAAGTGGCAAGCCAGCACCAATAGGATGGATATGCCGCGCAAGACTTGCAAGTCAGAGATCTTCCCTCCGCCCTGCGCGCTCTTGGCATCGCCTTCGCATCGCTTGGTCATGACTGCCGTCCATGAGGAACGCAACGGTAGTGATCCTGCCCCGCGCGCGTTGCCGCGCCGGCGTCGCCTCGCTATTGCTCGGTCGACACCCGCGCCATTGCGTCTTCCCTAGCGCTCGTCGCTTTACAAGAAAAACTGAACACAGAACGCCGAACCCCTAAAACCTCCGCCTCCTACCCCACGTTCCCATAACGCGTGTTCCGCAGCATCTCGTAGCCCTTCCGCAGTTCCGTGATGCCCATGTCCAGCGAATGCGCCGGGCGGAATCCCGTGGCTTCGATTTTCGCGTTCGAGACGATGTAATCCCGCTTGTCGGGGTCTTCTCCCACGGGGGCTTCGAGGTACACGAAGTTCGGCAGGTGTTCTTTGATCCGCGCGCACAGTTCCAGCTTCGAGAGGTTGGCGTCGCTCAGCCCCACGTTGTAGGCGTTCCCCTGCATCACCGCGTAGTTGTCGATGGCGTGCAGAAACGCCCGCGCGACGTCCCGCACGTGAATGTAATTCCGCTTGGCGTGCCCTTCGAACACCACCACGGTGCGGTCGTTCATGGCGCGGTAGACGAAGTCGTTCACCAGCAGGTCGATCCGCATCCGCGGCGACATGCCGAACACCGTCGCCAGCCGGAATGTGACGGTATCCCCCGCCTCGAGCACCGCCGCTTCGGCTTGCACCTTCGTCACGCCGTACAGCGAGATCGGCCGCAACGGGCTTTCCTCCGTGCAGTGCTTGCCCTTCTCGCCGATGCCGTACCCGGAATTGGTCGTCGGGTAAATCACCTTTTGCCGCCGTGACCGCAGCGACATCAGCAGCTTGATCGCCTCGAGATTCAAGGTCCGCGCATTGGTCTGATCGGCCTGGCACGCCGGCGCGCCGACCAACGCGGCAAGCGGAATCACGATGTCGGCGTCCTTCAGCCCGCGCTTCAAGGTCTCGGGATCCCGGGCATCGCCACGAATGACGCTGAACCGCGGATTGGCGCAGCACGCCAGGAGTGAATCCTGCTGGAAGCTGAAGTTGTCCAGCACGGTCACCGAGAACCCGCGATCCAATAGCGCAGGCGCCAGGACGGAACCCAAATACCCAGCGCCCCCCGTCAGTAAGACATTGGCAGACATAATGTTGCGTTCGCGATCCGAAGGAAAATGGTCGAAAAGGTGGCCGCGGATGGTAGCGGCGACGGCGGATCGCCTCAAGAGCGACGGGGAGAGGAGCCAGGAGATAGGAGATAGGAGATAGGAGATAGGAGATAGGAGCCAGACACCTGTCGCCTGAAGCCACCAGTCTCCGGCCTCTTGCCGGTAACCGCCGCTGAGTTTTCCGGCTGACGAAGCTATACTATTGTCAGAGGCACCCGATACGCGACAATGATGGTAATGATAGTGAACATTCGCCCTGTCGATTGCGTCCTCTAGTTAGTCCACTCCCTCGTTCCTCCCTCCGTGCCCTCCGTGCCTCCGTGGTGAGGCCCCGCACGGTCCGTTTTCGCGCAAAGCAAAGCCCATGGCCGAAAAGACCGCTCCGAGCAAGGTGGAAGAAATCAAGCTGGCGAGCCATCACCTGCGGGGAACGATTCCCCAGCAGCTGGCCGCCGGCGACGACCATTTCACGGAAGACAACGCCACGCTGCTGAAGCATCACGGCACGTACCAGCAGGACGACCGGGACGTCCGCGGCAAGGACGGCAAGGCGTACATGTTCATGGTTCGCACAAAGATCCCCGGCGGACGGCTGACGAGCGATCAACTGCTCGCCGAGCTCGACCTCTGCGATGAGTTGGGCAACGAGACGCTGCGCATCACCACGCGGCAAGGGCTCCAGCTCCACGGCATTCGCAAGAACGACCTCTGGAAAACGATCCACCGCATCAACGAGGTGCAGCTCTCGACGCTCGCGGCCTGCGGCGACGTCCAGCGCAACTTCATGTGCTGCCCCGCGCCACACTACCAGGATTCAGTCCACGCCGAGATGCAGGCGCTGGCCAGCAAACTGGCCGATCACTTCTGCCCGCGCACGAAGGCCTATGCGGACATCTGGGTCCGCGATCTGGAGAGCGGCGAAGAGCATTGCGCCGTCAACGGCTCAAACGGTCACGCGCAAGAAGTGGAACCGATCTACGGCGACACCTACCTGCCGCGCAAGTTCAAGACCGCGGTCGGGCTGCCGGGCGATAACTGCGTCGACCTCTACGCCAACGACCTCGGCCTGATGGCGATCTGCGAGAACTGGCGGATCATCGGCTATAACGTGCTCGTCGGCGGCGGTTTCGGCCGCACGCCGAGCGCCAAGAAAACGTTCCCCGCCGTCGCTAAGCGGATGGCGTTCATCACGCCCGACCAGGCGATCGACGTCGCCACGGCGATCGTCAAGGTGCAGCGCGACCACGGCAATCGCGCCGATCGCAAGATTGCGCGAATGAAATACCTGATCCACGATTGGGGCTTGGAGAAATTCAAGGCCACCGTGGAAGAATACTACGGCGCGCCGCTGCCCGACCCGCATCCGCAAGACGTCTGGGGCTTCGACGATCACCTCGGCTGGCACGAGCAAGGCGACGGCCGCTGGTTCTACGGCCTGAACGTGGAAAACGGCCGCATCAAGGACGAGGGCGCGTTCCGCCTCAAGACCGCGCTGCGAAAAATCTGCGGCGAGTTCCAGCCCGGCATCCGCCTCACGTCGCACCAGAGCATCCTGTTCACCGACATCGAGCCGGAAAACAAGGCGGCGATCGAAACCATCCTGCACGAGCACGGCATCAAGCTCTCGCACGAAATCTCCGCCGTCCGCCGCTGGTCGATGGCCTGCGTCGCCTGGCCCACCTGCGGCCTATCGATCACCGAAGCCGAACGGGCGCTTCCCGGCATCATCGATCAACTGGAAGTCGAACTCGCCAAGCTCGGCCTTTCGCAAGAAGTCTTCACCGTCCGCATGACCGGCTGCCCGAACGGCTGCGCGCGGCCGTATAATTCGGACGTCGGCATCGTTGGCAAGGCCGCCGGCAAATACACAATCTTCATCGGCGGCCGCCTCCTCGGCGACCGGCTGAACTTCATCTTCAAGGACATGGTTCCCGAAGAGGAACTGGTCCCCACGCTCGTCACGCTCCTGGTCTACTTCAAACAAGACCGCGAAGCGAACGAAACCTTCGGCGACTTCTGCCACCGCAAGGGGTTGGACGACCTGCTGGCGTGGAGCGAGCGGTATGCGCCGCAACCAGCGGCATCCTCCACCACGTAGCGAGCCAGAAGCGTCAGCGCCTGGAGTAATGCGTTGCAGTACACGAAGGTGTTCATCCCGGTCGACGAGGGCTACGTCGCTTACGTGGAAGAATTGCCCGGCGCGAATAGGCAGGGGGAGACGCTCGAGGAAGCCCGCGAGAATCTGGAAGAGGCGATTCAGTTCGTGCTGGAGGCCAACGAGTCTATTGCGCTTCGACGGAGTACTTGAGATGTCGCGAGTATCACACATAGCGCCGCTCAGCACCGCTCGCGTGCGAGAATTACTCATTTTCGTGTGTGCACGCAACGCAGATCTCGTGGACTCACTCCTGGGAGAAACAAGTCCTTCATTCTTTGTTGACAGGAAAACCATCCGGGCAAATGCATCCGCAGAACTTGGGCCGCCAAACTTGATTTGCATCGGTGAACACTGGATCCTGGGCTTAGAGGCAATCGCCTATGCTTCTTCGATAGTCTTGAGCGTTCGAACGCATTCATCATTTGCTAGAATCACAGTCGATGAGTTGCGTCCGCAGCTCGCGCCAGCAGATGAATTGTGGACATGGGCAACGAAACGTGATATCCAGTCGTGCCTATCTGAATCGCCTCATCAGTTCACGGTTGATGAGTTGCTGCCCGGAAAGGCGTCGTCGACAATTGACATCGTCTCATCGTTGAATGATGAGCAGCGGATTATGGGATTGGGCTTGTTTCGGTACTCACTCGGGTTCGTCTTGTTGCATGAGATTGCGCACTTGCGAAATGGGGATAGTGGATGCAGTGGATTCCCTTCAATTCTGCAGGAGCGAACGGCCGACTTAGATGCGGCGAGTTGGATGACGAGTGTTGACGTGCCAGGTGCGTCGAGCAACAAGAGTGACCGTCATTGCGCGCTTTTCGGGATCGCCATTGGTTTGATCTGGCTTACGTGCAGAGAGATCTTCTTGGGTCCAGTCGAACGGGTTACGCATCCGAACTCGTTTGATCGACTCTATCAGACTCTTGAGCGGAATATCGATCCGTCCGATCCTGACGAGGGCGATGCCGTCTGGTTCTTCGTTACGATGCTGCTTGTAATTCATATGAACGCGGCAGGATTCGAATTCTCGCCTGACCCGATCGCACGTGCGCCGCAAGAGGCCACAAGTCATCTTATTGATCGTATTTCGCGCGCTCAGCGCAAATGCGATTGAATGCCAATATCTCCATGCCCTCCCTCTTCGAAGCCGCCGAAGCTGAAAACCGCAAGAAGGCCGAGCCCCTCGCGGCGCGGATGCGGCCCAGGTCGCTCGACGAATTCGCCGGGCAGCAGCATTTCCTCGGCGAAGGAAAGTTGCTGCGGCGGTTGTTGAAGGCCGATCGACTTGGCTCCGTGATCTTCTATGGGCCGCCGGGCACGGGGAAGACGACGCTTGCGAGACTACTCGCGATCGAAAACAAAAGCCACTTCGTGCAGCTCAACGCCGTCACCAGCGGCGTTAAGGAATTGCGCGAGACCTTGGAACAGGCGCGTGATCGCCTGGCGGCCGATGGGCGCAAGACGCTACTCTTCGTCGATGAGATTCACCGCTTCAATCGCTCGCAGCAGGACGTGCTTCTCCCGGACGTGGAAGATGGCGGCGTGATTCTCGTCGGCGCGACGACGCAGAACCCCTTTTTCGCGATTAACAGCGCCCTCGTCAGCCGCAGCCGCGTATTTCAGTTCGAGGCGCTCTCGAACGAAGATATCATCGCGCTCCTTAAGCGGGCATTGGGCGACAAAGAGCGCGGCCTGGGGAACTACCGCGTCGAAGTCGCGCCGGGCGCCTTGGAATTCCTCGCCGAAGTCAGCGATGGCGACGCGCGGCGCGCGCTGGG
>CAZUBB010000108.1:1699-4810 GCA_964618485.1 uncultured Pirellulales bacterium | reverse complement strand
CTTTCGGCGCTGGAAGTCGGAGTCCTCTCGAGCGATGCGCAGCCGGTGCGACTGACGCGCGAGCTGGCTGAGGAAAGCGTGCAGCGGAAAACAATCGAGTACGACGCCACCGGCGACTCGCATTACGATTCCGCCAGCGCGCTCATTAAGAGCATCCGCGGCAGCGACCCCGATGCGGCCATGTACTGGCTCGCGCGGATGCTCGAAGGGGGCGAAGACGTGCGGTTTCTCGCGCGGCGCATCGTCATCAGCGCCAGCGAAGACATCGGCAACGCCGACCCGCAGGCCTTGCCGATTGCGGTCGCCGCCATGCAGGCGACCGAGTTCGTCGGTCTGCCGGAATGCCAATTGCCGCTCGCGCAAGCGGTGGCCTACCTGGCCTGTGCGCCAAAATCCAACGCCGCCACCGTCGCGATCGGCGAAGCGCGGCGCGACGTCAAGGAAGGGCGGTTGATTCCCGTGCCGGTTCACCTCCGCGACAAACACTACTCCGGCGCGAAACGTCTCGGCCACGGCGAAGGTTACGAATACGCCCACGACGCAGAAGGGGGCGTCGCCGCGCAAGATTACCTCGGCGTCGACCGCGAATACTACCGCCCGGTCCCGCGCGGCTTCGAAGCAGAACTTGCGAAACGCCTGGAATCGATCCGCGCCCGCCTCCGCGAAGGGAAGCGAAACGGCGAAGCATCCTGATCAGCGACAACGTCTGTAGCTGGCCTCTGTGAGGCCGGCGGAGTGGACGTCTTATGCGCTTAGAGGCATTTCCTTGCCAACCCGGCCGACTTCCACGGGGTCACAGACCCCGGCTACAGAAAGACGATGTTCATCACTGACCTCTACTCCGGCAACGCTTCTTTCACCAGCGCGCTGATCTGCTTGAACTCCGGCGTTCCGGCCCGTTCGCACCATTCAAACAGCGCCGACTCCGTCGTGGTCAGCGTCGCCCCTGAAAGCGACATCCGCCCGAGCGCCGTGCGATGATCAATATCTCCGCGGGCGCCGACGGCATCCACCGCCACGTAAACGCGAAAACCCTCGGCCAGCAGGTCGAGCACCGTCTGCTGAATGCAGACGTGCGTTTCGATTCCCACGACGAGAACCTTGCGGCGTCCCTCGGCGGCCCAACTCCGCAGCACCTGGGGCGTCTCGCCGCAACTAAAGGCCACCTTGGCCGGAATATCCTGGAGGCGCACGGCGAGCTCAGGAACGGTGTGCCCGAGCCCTTGCGGATACTGCTCTGTAGCGGTCGACGGCACGCCGAGAATCGCCGCGCCATCCAACAAACGGCGGATGTTGAACACGATCCGCTCGTGCCCCGGAATCAGTCGGATCAGTTTTTCCTGCACGTCGACCACCAGCAACCCGGTGTCGGTGCGCGACATGAGCTCCGCGCTGCGGGGAATGGGAGATTGCGTTTCCATCTCGCTAAGAATACCCCGTTTCCCGCCGCGGGGCGACTCGGTCAATGGTTGAACGCAATGCCGCGGCGCAACAGGTCGCGCAGCAGCGTGGGCGTGTCGGTGTACAGCACCGCGTCGAGTCCGGCGGCCCGAGCCCCTTCCACGTTGCAGGAAAGATCATCGGCAAAGAAAATCTGCTCGTGCGGCACGCCGGCTTTCTCCGCGGCGACGTCATAAATCCGCCGGTCCGGCTTCATGACCCCTTCCTCATAACTGAGAACGACCGCGTCGAAGGCATCCGGAATCATGCGGAAGCGCCCGTCCGCAAAGAACGCATAATGCGCGGCGCAGGTATTCGAGAGTAGCCCCAGACGATAGCCGGCGGCCTTGAGCTGCGAGAGCACCGGCAGCATCGTGTAATTGCGGCGAAAAATATCGCAGCCGGCCTGTTCCAGCAGCGCGGGGTCCGGCCGCGCGTCGATCGCGGCGCAAATCGTCTCGTAGTACGCCTCGTCCGAAAGTTCGCTCGTCTCGCGGCGCAGGTAGAGCCCGCTCTCGTACACGACCTTCCAGATCAACTCTGCGTCGACCCCGGCGACCGCCGCCATCTGGCGGGCCGCCTTGCGATGGTCGAAATACAACAGGACGTTCCCCAAATCGAAATAGAGGAATACCGGTGGGCTGCTTTCGGGCATGGTCTCGGTCCGGAGCGGCAGCTCCGCCAAATCGGCCAGCTATCGGGGCGGGGCGACCGGCCGCCAATCATGGGCGTAGTCCGATCGTACGAAGGCGAGAACGACTATTTTCGCGATGTCGCCCCGATGGGCAATGGGCCTGATGCGGCACGATTCCATCACGATCCGCTCACATTTCGCACCGAATTGTTTCCAAGCCCCCCGATGGCGAGTAAACTGAGTTTTGTGAAAAAATGTCGATTTGTACTCCGTCGCGCACGTGGCTCGTTTCACGGAACGGCCTGAGCAGTTTCACGTTGCAGAGTCGGGCCTACACCGTGCGTATACACGCTCACGTCGGGAAAGTCGTTGCGTTGAGCGCCTTCTTGGCGCCGTTCGTTTTTCCAGCGGCGTCATGCGGACTCGACCACAGCATCCCGCGCATCGGCGGAGAGGTTTCGCGGCTCCAACTCGGCGACGGCACTGGGATTGTCGTCGGCATCATCGACTCGGGAGTTGATTCGCTGCACCCAGCGCTTGCGGGATTCGACAGTCTCGGCCAGCCGCGACTCGTTGCCGGAGCGAACTTCGTCCGCACCGAGCCCGCAGCTTCGCCCGATGACGTTTTCGGTCACGGCACCGCCGTCGCGGGAGTAATTCTTAGCGCCGATGCGATCTACACAGGGCTCGCGCCCGATGCGCGCTATATCAACAGCCGCGTCCTCGATCGCCGCAATACATTCCAATCGAGCGACTGGGTCATCGACGGCCTCGGCTTCGCCGTCGAACAAGGGGCCGATGTCCTCAACTTGAGCTTGAACATGTTCGCCAGTTCATCGGCCGGCGGCACGCGATTGGACCTCGCGACGGATTGGGTCACCTACGAACTCGGCATTCCCGTCACCGCCTGTGCAGGAAACATCAGCCAAGGCGCCGATCAGGATCCACTGCCGCGCGCTCCCGGCGCCGCCTACAACGTTTTCTCGGTGGGCCGCACCACGAGCAACTTCGCTGCTAACTATGGACGCGTCGACACG
>CAZUBB010000108.1:0-1689 GCA_964618485.1 uncultured Pirellulales bacterium | reverse complement strand
GCGCCTATGGCCCCACTTCCAACGGCCGCAGCAAGCCCGACCTCGTGGCGCCGGGAAATGCCATCACCACGCTCAGCGACGATTGGGAAACGCAGGAAGGCCCGGACGACGATTCTCGCAATCAATCCGGCTGCAGCTTCGCCACGCCCCACGTCACCGGGCTTCTCACGCAGCAACTCGATTACGGCCGCGCCCACGGGCTCAGCGTCGATCCACTCGTATTGCGCAGTACACAGCTCAACAGCGCCGAAAAGGTCTACGACCGCGAAGGCAACTCCTGGCAGCCGTATCAATCGACGTTGATCGACGGCGTCTGGCGGATCGCGACTCCCTACGATAACGAAAGCGGCGCCGGCCAGATCGACGGCCCTGCGCTCGCGGAACAGTACATGGCCGGCCGCTTCGCCCCGGGGCCGGCGCCGGAGATCGGCTGGGATTTGAACGAAATCACCTTCGAGAACTCCCTCGACTACGAACTTCCCAACGTGATTGGCGACGGCCGGCTGATCGCCGCCACCCTCACCTGGGCGCGGCACGTGCGGCGAATCGACCTCAACGGCAACGAACGGATCGATTCGGGCGACGCCTTCGTGGCCACCGAGGCCCTCGATAACCTCGATCTCACGCTCCTCCGCGACGGCCAACCGATCGTCGCCTCGATGAGCCTGGTCGACAACGTCGAGCACATCTACTGGCGGGTCGTCGAGGAAGGAAGCTACTCGCTCCGCGTTTCCCGTTCGCTCGTCGAAAACTCGGGCGACAGCGAGCCGTATTCGCTCGCCTGGCGGGTGCTCGATATTCCACCGATCCTCGGAGACACCAACGGCGACGGCCGGGTCGACCTGATCGACCTGAACAACGTTCGCAATCACTTCGGGCAAGAAGGATCGCCCATTCTCGGCGATACCTACCCCTTCGACGGCTTCGTGGGGCTGGACGATCTCAACCACGTGCGAAATGACTTCGGCTACGTGGCCCCGTTCGTATCCGTCCCCGAGCCCGGCACGGGCCCCCTCGCGCTTTTTGCGCTGCTCGCGCTGCTGGGCGGCTCGCTCCGCTTACGAGGCTAAGTGGCGAGCAGCCGCCACGTCCCTCGCGCTATGCCTTCGCTATAAATCTTTGCGCCGTCGCGCAAGTCTTAGTACAACCATGCGTTAAGTGCCTGTTTGGGCCCAAATCCCCCGCCGTCCCCCCCCGCCAATTGCGAGGATCGTGTTAGCGTGCACTTAGTTTCCGCCAAATCGATTGACCCGACGCGGTTTCCAGACATAAATGATATTGGCAGAGCAGATGAAACATAATGCATTGGGCACACAAACCGTTTTGACCAAGAAGAGAGGCGGAACTTTCCCGTTCCGTCGGCTTTTCACGAGGTCACGTCCCATGGCTAGCAGACCATCGTTACTCAAATTACCGCCGTTCCCGCCGGAGCAGGAAGCTATGCGTTCTGAGTGGCGCAATCTCTGCTTCGCGCTGGAGCGGCTTCAGGCTGACGCCCTCCTGGCCAACTGCCGGGATAAGTTCGAGTTCGCCCGGACGTATTTGGTCTATGGCGCCGGGTTTGACGCCCTCTATGAGGATCTGGTCAAGCGCGCCGAACTTGGCGATTTCGAGTTCTTCGTCGAACGCGGCATGAACGAGACGCTGATGTCGGTCTCGATGGTCGAACGGATGCTGGTCGATTGGTTT
>CAZUBB010000107.1:0-15430 GCA_964618485.1 uncultured Pirellulales bacterium | reverse complement strand
TGTCCGATCATCCGGCCGATATGCCCGCGCAGGTCTTCCGGCAAGTCGCCGAGTTCGTTCTCGGTGACGTCCCAGGTCTTGCCGTCCTGCTCGACGTGGATTTTCGCTGGTTTATTGCCATGCTTTTCGATGCGCACATCGAGATTGTCGGGAACGGCCTGCGGCGGCGGCGCCACCGCGCCTGGGTGGAACAGCCGCAGCACCGGGCCGCCCTCCTGATTGTGGAACCGCTGCAGCAGTCGATAAACCCGATCGCCGCCTTCCGCCGGCGCGGGAGGCATCGGCACAGCGACGGGCGCACGTTCGGCCGGGACTACGGTGATCACGTTGGGCTGTCCGGCGCGAATCACGCGGACCTGCAATTCCTTCGGCCCGGTCGCCTCGACGACCTTCATCAGCGCGCCGGCGTCCACCACCTTGGCGTCGCCCGCCTGGAGGATCACGTCGTACTTCTTCAACCCTGACTTCGCGGCGGGACTGTCGGGCACCACTTCGCCAACGACCACGCCTTCGCCCTCGGCCAGATTGAGCTGCGCACGGAGCGGTTCGCCGACCGGTTCGCACATCACGCCGATCCAGAACTTGCTCGCGCCGGCTCCCTCGCCCGCGACGAGATCGAGCGCCTGCACGCGCAACTCGCCATCGCCGACCGGTTGCGTCAGGTTAATGATCACATCCTCGGTCGGCGCGGCATCGCCGGGCGCCGGCGGAGCGGCCTGCGCATCGACGACGTAGAACAAGACATCCTTCCGCTGTGGCGCCTCGACAACGATCTCTGCCTCGGCCTGCTTCACTTGCTGCAAAAGCTCCACCTGCTGTGCCTGGGCGGCAGCGCCGCCCAGACTCCACCCCACGGCCCCAACTGAAGCCGCGGCGCAAATCCAACGATTGATTCTCATGTGTGTCGCCTTAGGAAGGTTTGGGAAAGTAAAAGGACGGTGTTGGAAGAAGGTGAGAATGTAAGGAGGTGAGAAGCTGAGAAGGCAAGTATGGCAACGTGCGCTGATCCCAACCCTTCTTTTCTCCTTTTCTTCTTTTCTTCTCTTCTCTTCTCCTCCCCCCCCACTATTGAAACGTTCGATTCACCGGCACGATCTGCAATTCGTCCATCGGAACAATGATGCTGCGGCCATCCTGCAACTGCACAGGGAGGTAACTCCGCTGCTGCCGCACCGTCTGCCCGTTGCGTTGCAACTCGGCCAACAAGTCGCGCGGCAGCTCGACGGACGGTTCCAGCATCGCGGGATCGAAACCCTCCTGGGCCACCGGAACGCGCACTTGCTCTAACTCGCCGTCCGCGACGCCGCCGAGCGCCAGCGTCATGTAACCGTCCTGATCAATGAGCTCGCCGAGCGCCGCATCGACGGGCGCAGCAGGCGTCGGCGCCGTTGGATTGGCTTGGGCAGTTTCGCCAGCGGGCTCGCCAGTCGGTTTCATCGCTTCGCCGCCGCGATACCAGCTTCCGAGCCCGAAGGCGATCGCAAAGCTCGCGGCAATCGCCAGCGCGCTCCCCCAAACACTGGTCAGGAACCGCGGAGTTCGTTCGATGTTCGTCTGCGGCAGTGCTGCAACCGCATCGCGCGAAAGCGCGCCAAACTCCTGCCGCCACGATTGCGCCTCGAGGAAGGCCAGCGCGCAGTTGCGCCAACCGCCGGGAGCGCTATCTAACTTCAGAAGCAATTCGCGGCGTCGCGCGTCATCCAATTCGCCGTCAACCAGCAGGTCCAGTAAGCCCTCGTCCTCGCCGGCCCGGATTTCGAGTTCGGTTTTCATACGGTCACTTCCCCGGTAATGGATTGCATGGCGGCCCGCAGTCTTGCCCTGGCCCGATGCAGCCGCGCTTCGACGGCGCTTTCGCCGATTCCCAGCCGCGCGGCGATCTCGCGATAGCTCCAGTTCTCGGAATACTTCAATAGCAGGATCTCGGCGTCGCGCGACGGCAATTCGGCGAGTCCCTCGCGCACCAGGCGCCGCCGTTCGTCGGCCAGCAACCATGCTAAAGGATCTGCGCGCTCGTCGGCGTCGGTTGGCCGCACCCGTTCGGCGTAGCGGTCGACCAGCTTGCGACCGCGCCCGAGCTTGCGTCGGTACAGCAACGACTGCAGCACCGCCAATCGATAGAGCCACGGCGCGACCTTCCCTGGATCGTCGAGCGGCGCCCGCTGCGCCACTGCCGCCAGGGCCACCTCCTGCATCACTTCGTCGACCGCCTGGACCTCTCCCAAACGAGCGACGACGACCGTACGCAGCCAGCGGTCATGCTCCGCCAACGCACGACGCCAATCGACCTCGCCGAAGCGCAACGGCTCCGTTCGGCCCTCGGCGGCTGACTTCGGCGTAGTCATGGGTCGTCAGATAGGTTTCCGCCCGGACGCCCGTCTTGCGAAAAGTTTTCCTGCGATACGCGCGAAGCATGCGAAACGTATTACGGGAAAATGACTTACGTTCCGCAACGTGTGCTGGTTTGTAGCCAGAGAGTCGAACCAGGGGCAGGAGAAGCACCCCTTCCGCCACTCCCGCCGATGCCCCAAGAACCCGACGCGGTCCTTTTTTGCGTTTTTCGCGTGTTTCGCGGGCAAACTCTGAGCTCAAGTCCGAAAGCGCCCCAGGACTTCCAAGCGGTATCCGGTGACCTCAAAGCCTGCCGCGGCCAGGCGTTCCGGCAATGTGGGATCGAGCTTTTCGAGAAGCGTGGGGTCGAACGGCGTCGCCAGATCGTGGACCTCTCCGGTCGCAACGTCCCGGAGGTGGTAATGCTCGCCCTCGTGGAATTCGTACCGGGCGGAGTTGTCGCCGTAGGTCAGCTTGTTGGCCAGCCCAACCTCGACCAGGGCCTCGAGCGCCTTGTAGACAGTCGCCAGGCTGATCTTCGCCACTTCCTGGCGAACGGCCTGATAAACCTCCTCGGCCGAAGGGTGCGAATTCACCCGGGAGAGGTAGTCGAAAACCGCCGCCCGCTGGCGCGTGTAACGGCACCCGGCGGCCTCCAGGGCGGTGCGCAATCGGTCCCCAGATTCGCGTTCCGGGGCCGCCGGCTCAGAATTCGAGCGTCGCTGAGAAGGGCTCATCAAGCGCAACTATAAGCGCGTAAAGGGGAACGGTCAAGAAACGCCCTCGCGGCTGCGCGAACAAGGTGTTCAAGCCGGTCGCCGTCTTATCGACGTCGGTCGAGGTGCCCCGACTTGTTGATGGCCCGGATCAGTCGCAGGCCCAGGGCAATGCTGGTGATGGAGCCGAGCAGGCCAAGGATCGACAGCCCCGTGATCCACGGCGCCTCTTGCCAGGGGAGGATATTGATCAGCGGCGGCACCTTGTAGCTCAGCAGCAGCGACGAGCCGAGGAACAAGGCGCTCGTAAGCATGCCCAGCACGAGGCGGTTCACGCTCGGTTCCAGACCGCGATGGTCAAGGTGGACGTCGAACTTGCCGCTCTGCACCTGCTGCATAATGTCCAGCAAGTTGCGCGGCAGGACTTCGACGAGGTGCTCCAGCTCTGTGTAGATGCGGCGAAACTTACGCATCCGCCGCATCGGGGACCAGCGGCGCAGGACCAGCTTCCGCTGAAACGGCGTCATGACATCGATCAGACTAAAGCTGGGGTGCAGCAACCGGGAAGTCCCTTCCAGCATCACCAGCACCTTCAAGATCATGGCCACGCGCGGCGGCAGCAATATTTTGTAGCGGCGGATGATTTCGGTCATCTCGTTCAGCGCGCCGGAGAGATTGAAGTCGCTCATCCGCTGGCCAGCGTAGTGCGAGACGAAATCGTTGATGTCCGAGCTCAGCGCGGCGTTGTCGAGATTCGGCGGCACGCTTCCCACGCGCATGATGACCGAAGTCAACAACAGCGGATCGCGATTCCCCAGCGCCAGCAGCATGTCTTCGATGTCTTCGCGGAGCGATTCATCGATCCGCCCCACCATGCCGAAATCCAACAGCCCGATCACCATTCCTTTGAGCACCAGGATATTGCCGGGATGCGGGTCGGCGTGATAAAAGCCGTGCGTGAAGATCATCTCCATGTACAGCTCGGCGCCGCGTCGTGCAACCTCTTCCAGATCGACGCGATCGGCGATCAATCGCTCGGTGTCGGCCAGCTTCGTCCCTTCGAGTAACTCCATCGTCAACACGCGGACGGTGGTGTACTCCGGGTAGGCCTTAGGGATGTGGATCGTCGGGTTGTCGCGGAAGTTGTTGGTGAACTCCTCCATGTGCCGCTCTTCGCGGCCGAAATCGAGCTCGCGGCGCAGCGTCCGCTGGAACTCGGCGACCACCGCCTTGGGCCGGTAGTTACGCAGCTCCGGGAAAAAACTCTCCGCCGCCGCGGCGAGGTTCGCCAGAATCTCCAGGTCGACGTCCACCATGGGCTCGATCCCGGTGTGCTGCACTTTGACGACGACTTGCTCGCCCGACTTGAGCCGCGCGCGATGGACCTGCCCGATCGACGCGCTGGCCAGCGCCTGGTCGTCGAACTCCGCGAAGATTTCGTCGATCGGCTGGCCCAACTCGGCTTCGACGATGGCGCGGACCGCTTCCGGCGAATCGGCGGGGACGTCGGCCTGCAATTTTTGCAGCTCATTGGCCACGTCGACGCCGACCAGGTCGGCCCGGGTGCTGAGCACCTGGCCGAGCTTGATGAAGGTCGGCCCCCCTTCCGTAAGGGCCAACCGCACCCGAGTGGCGAAGCTGAACCGGGCGACTGCGGCGCCCTCGGCGTCCTTGACCAGATCCTTGGGAAACTCAATCTGCAGCCGACTGACCCAGTCGGCGAAACCATACTTCACCAGCACGGCGACAATCTCGCCGGTCCGCTTGGCATGGCGATAGAGGTGCGGCAGCGTGGTAATTCGCATCGTGCGCGACGGCAACCAGGGGCGGAAAAAACGCTCTGGCTTAATCTACCACGCCGCAAAGATACGGATCGCGCTCAAATCCGCTGGAATCAGCACTACCGGAGGTGGGAGTCGAACCCACACGTCCTTGCGGACACTGGATTTTGAGTCCAGCGCGTCTGCCATTCCGCCACTCCGGCTTAACGTCTTACTATGTCACAGCTTCCGAGACCTTGGTTCGCTTGTCAAGAAGTCCGGCGCTCCAAGGACGTTCGATTTGACATGCCTCCCGCGTCGGGCAACGGTTGTTGGCGTCGCGTCGAAATGAGCGGATATTCGGGCTTGGGCCGGAAGATGGCGACGAAGAGGATCGCGACGGGAACCATCGCCGCCGTGAAATGCGCCATGCGGAAAAACACTTCGGAGGGCGCCGGGGCGCGGCGTAGCTCGACGTACTCCGACTGCACGCCGCCGCCGAAGCTGCGCAGCGTCGGGCCGCGCTCGACGACCGGGATGCTTCGCGCAACGGCCAGCAAGCAGGCGAGGTAAGTCACGCCGCCGAACATTGCGATCAAAGTGAACCGGGGCCTCATGCCGCGTATTCTACAGGCGTCGGTAACGCGCCGCAGCTATTTCTCCGCCTTCAGCTTTTCCAACTCGGACGTGAGGCTCTTGATCTCGTTTTCCAGATTGATGGCGTCCTGGGGGTCGTCCGGCTGGAGCTTGGCGCCCGCGAGTTGCTGACGGAGCTTTTGCAGCTTCTGCTGGATAACGTCCATCCGCTTCTTGGCCTTCTTATCCATGATCGGTGGTTCTCGCGCGCGATAGTAAGGATTGATACACGCCCACCGCCTCGAATCCTTGGAGACCGAAGCACTCCCAGAGCATCAACAACGCGTCGTTGACGCTGCCGCCGCGCAGGGCCTGGCGCAACTGCATCGCCTTGGTAAGAAAGTCCGGCTCCTGCGTCAACCGCTGGTGGAACCGAGCCGCGCAAAGGGCGGCGCGATCCGGAGAGAGCTCGAGCAGGCCCGCCAGGGTCTGCCCGGCTTCTTGAACGTCGTTGGCGACGATCTGCTGGACGAAGGATTGAAAGCTGTGCGCGGACTCGGGCGGGGCGGCCTCGACGTTGTCCGCGGGGTGGAGCGCGGCAGTCGAGGCCACGAACACCGGGTCGCCCGGCGAAAGCGTCAGGAGCTGATGCGGCCGCGTGGCGTCATCATCGGCCGGGTCGTCGCTGGGCGGGAGGTTCGCCAGGAGCGCGTTGACATGCACCAGACGCCCGCCGACCTGGTCGTAGATGGCTTCCAGCTCGCTCGTGTAGGTGACGCCGGCGGCATCTTCCAGGATGGCATCGCGCGACTCGACGATCCGGGCCGTCAGCCGGTCCGACAGTAAGTCTCGGGCCTGCTTGAGGATCGCGAGCGCCTGGGCGCGTTCATTCATGGCCAAACCGCACAGCCGGCCCTGCGAGCGACGTTCCTTCGGCTCCAGCGAACGCCACGGCGCCAACCCGCCCCGGCGGGGACGCTACTTTCCAGGGTAATCGGGCCCGGGCGACTTGGCAAAGGAAACCCATGCGGCAGTTCCGGTTGGGAAGCCGGTCGTAAGCAGAAGAGGCCTTGGCGCTCTGATGCCAGTTTCACGACGCTTTCGTATGTCGGTCGAACGTAGATCCACGTAAGAAAAACCAGATTAGCGAGTATTATCTTCGTCCGGCGTCCCGGTTAGACTCATTGTCGCTTTTGTCGCACCAAGGCATTTGGAGACTGTTCGAAAGAATGGCAAGTTCCCATGGGGGCGAAACAGAACCTGGCCGGGGCCATTATCGCGGTCAAGCACGTTGAAAAGCTCATGACGACTGGGGCGAGTAATAAGTTTGCCGATCTTTGGCAAAGCCTCGGCGCTTCTCTCCTCTGTGTCGCGGCACAGCGTTCGGTGGAGATAGCCGTTCCTTGGGAACAGGGAGACGGAAATCTGACCATGCCCTCCATGATTCGCGGCTGGGCGGCAAAGGCCACGCACATGGGTTGTGGCAATTGCGGCGAGCAGGCGGCGATTGCATTCGAATTCCTCAGGGCAGGCGATTACCGGCCGTTGGAGTACGTGATCTTTGATCCGGGAGATCATGCCTTCGTCGTTATCGGGCGGCGAAAAGGTTCTCAACTCAACGATATCGGAACTTGGGGACCGGAAGCCGTGGTGTGCGACGCTTGGGATGGTAAGGCGTACCTCGCGCGCGAGATTCCGCAAAAAATGCACAAGAAGCACAAGAAGGGTTTTTTTGTGATGCACCGCATCGAATGAGTGACTCATGCGCTCAGGCAGACTTGCTGTCCAAGTCTCGCCGCGAGGTGTCGCAGGTCGCCAGGGTTAACTTTTGATAATGAATATTTTCACCCAGCACTTCCCGGTTTAGTCTGCTGCATAGAAGGGCGGTCGCAACACTCCGCCTTTCGGCGCCCGGGCGACTCTCTCCCCCGACGATCTCGCCCGGGCCGACGCGAGACCGGCCGCCAAGGGGCCGATTCTCCACCGCCCTCGGCGAAGTGGGCAAAATGGCTTCGCCAGGGGCATTTTTTCCCGGCTGTGCTGGGACTGAATCCATCAATGCCGGACGCGCGATGATCGCGCGGCGGTCGCCACACTAACCTTCCGCTTCGAAGGATTGATTGGGCAGCGCCGCGAAGGTTCCATCGGTCATCGTCGGCAGCCAATCCGCCGACAAGTTCCCCGTCATCATCGACGTGGCCACGAACGCAAAGAGTCGCCCGGTAGACTTCCAGTGCGTGTGGACCATCGCCCGCAACGCTCCCTCCGCAATCGCCGTCGCTTGCTGGCTCATCGCAGCGTTGTCCGCCGCAGTGTTCACATCGAATGCCTCTTCGTCTGGCATCGGAGTTTCGAGCGGACTAGCGGTCGCTGGCAGCGCCGCTGCGGCGTGGGCCGTCGCCAGGAGGACTGCTGCGCTGGTGGCGATCAGGATGCCTTCTTCCGTGAGACGCTGCTTGAGCTGTTTGCGGCCGCGGGCGAGGCGGCTGGAAACGGTGCCCAATGGCAGCGAGAGCCGTTGCGCGACCTCCTTGCGAGAGAAGCCTTCGAGATCGCACATCACGAGTACTTCTCGATAGCGCGCCGGAAGGGCCGCGAGCTCTTCGTCGATCAGTCGCCGCAGAGAAGTACGGTTTATGGCGTGGCGTGACTTCTGGACCATGGTCGCGACCTCCACGATGTACAGCGCAGACTAAGTTGGCCTACTCGCTCGCGCTCATTCAAGCACGATCGGACTGGCGGCGACATATTGCCGGGGCGAAAACCTCTTCGTCTCCCACCGCGACGCCGCAACCATTGCCATCCAGCAAGTTACCAAGCGGTGTTTCTTCCCCCGGCGAACGAATGCCGCCTTTGACGAGCTTCCCCTACTCGTAAAATGTACGCCCGGGACGCCGAAAGTCCCAGAATATTCAGTCGCTTTTTGATTGTTTCCACACACAAAAACATCAAGCCCAGGGGTGGCTACCACGGGCGTTCTTCGCTCGAATAACATAACGTGGGTTCCCCTGGGATCATGCTTTGCGCGATCCCAGGGAAGGCGGCTTGCGGCGCTGCGGGTGGAACGATATCCGTGGCCGCCACCCCTGGGCTTGGGGTTTGCTTTGGGCTGCCGTAAACTGGATAGGGAACTCCATAACTCAAGGAGCAGTTGCGTGATGACTGCGATTCAGCGACGGCTTCGATGTTTGCTCCTGTTGTTGTTCGCTGCCGGCGCTCCCGGCGCACGAGCCGACGAGGATGGCGCAGTTGATCGCGGGCCGGTCGACGTCGTGTTGAACGCCGACGAGACCTGGTTGATTACCGCGAATCAGGATGCCTCGACCCTGTCGCTCGTGGACGTGGCATCAGGAAGCGTTCTCGCGGAGGTCGCTTGCACCGCGCGCCCGACGTCGCTCGCGCTCTCGGCTAACAACACGTTTGCGCTCGTCACCGGAGCGGATGGCGGGGCGCTGGAACGGTTTCGCATCGATGGGCGGTCGCTCGTGCGAGACGGCGCCGTGCAACTCGGTTTCGAGCCGCGCGGCGTGGCCGTGACACCGGATGGGCAGACGGCGTTCGTTGCGCTGACTTCCGCGGCATCGGTGGCAGAGGTCGATCTGACATCGCTGGTCGTACGGCGCAAGATCGGCGTCGGCCGCTGGCCGAGAACCATGGCGCTCGCGCCGGATGGTCGACTGGCCGTCGCGTGCAGTGGTTCCGGGGGTGTGTCCGTCGTCGACACGGCCAAGGGCGAATTGGCCTTCGAAGAAAACTTCGTCGGCCTCAATCTCGGGCAGCTCGCGCTCTCGAACGATGGCAAGGAAGTCTATTTCCCTTGGGTCGCATACGGCGCGAATCCGATTTCGGAAAACAACATCCAGCAAGGTTGGGTCATCGCCAGCCGCATCGGACGCGTGGCGCTGGAGAAGAAGCAGCGGCGCAAGGCGATTGCGCTCGATCCGCGCGGCAAAGCGGTCGGAGACCCCACCGGCATGGCGCTCACCAGCGACGGCGAGTGGATGGTCACTTCGGCGGCCGGCACGCACGAACTGCTCGTGTTCAAGCTGCCGGGCCTCGGCTTTCACGACTACGGCGGTCCCGGAGATCATATCGACCCCGCGGTGCTGGCCGATGACCAGCGCTTCTTCCGCGTCGAAGTTGGCGGGCGTCCTTTAGCGCTGCGGATGGCGAAAGACAATCGCCACGTGTATGTCGCCAACTCGCTGTTGAACGCGGTGCAGGTCGTCGATTTGCAGGAGCGCAAATTGGAGCGGACGATTGAGCTCGGCGGCCCTGAGACGCCGTCGTTTGCCAAGCGTGGCGAGGCGATTTTCTATGATGCGAGGCGAAGCAAGGACCAATGGTACAGTTGCCACACCTGCCATTGGGAAGGGGGATCGAATGCGGTGACGATGGACACGCAGAACGACAACACGTCCTTCACGTACAAGACCGTTTTGCCGCTGCGTAACGCCGCTCAGACTGGCCCGTGGACCTGGCACGGTTGGCAGGAGGACTTGCACGGCGCGATCAAAAAATCGTTGACCGACACCATGCAAGGACCCGAGCCGACCGATGAAGACGCCGAGGCGATGCTGGCCTTCCTGGCGACGCTCCGTGTGCCGCCGAATCCGTATCGCAACGCCGATGGTTCGCTGAGCGCCGAGGCGCAGCGCGGTCAGGCGATTTTCCACAGCGCGGAAGCGAATTGCATTCAATGCCACACCGGCGACCTGGCGAGCGACGGCCAGATTCACGATGTCGGCACCGGTGGCAACAACGATTGGTATGAAGGCTACAACACGCCGTCCCTCGCGGGCGTCTATCGCAAAGTGCTATTCCTGCACGACGGCCGCGCGAAGTCACTGGAACAAGTCGTTACAGGACGTCACCGCCCAGAAAAGGTCGCTGGCACCCGTGCACTGACGCCGGAAGAAGTCGTCGATCTCGTGGCATACTTGAAATCGCTGTAGATCCAAGCGAGCCGTTGCGTCGAGGCTCGGTCGCCCCTGGTTGTGGCAAGTTCTCCGGACCTTGCCACAACGCGATCAGGAGATCTTGCCACTAAGCGCATTCCCGGAAGCGATTCCGGGATTGCGCGTCACTCCGGGCGCTCACGCTTTCGGCTCGCGTTTACTCTTCGGCCGGCGCCATCACCAGATGCTTGAGCGCGTCGATCGCGTCGAGCACGCCTTCCGCTGAGACTTCCTTCCAGCCGGCCATCTTGTGGCGAAGGATCGCGAGCTTGAGCGATTCCACGGCCTCTGCGACATCGTCCGGCAGCTCGCCGACTTCGGCGAAGGGGCTCACCAGCGTGGCGCGCTGAGCGCTCTCCGCGGCGAGGCCGTCGTCCAACTCCGCTTCCTCGTAAGAACCTGCTTCATCGAACGGCGCTTCGTCATCGGATGGATCTCGCACATCGTCAACGACGCCCAGCGCGCGCTCCTTGGACTCCTGGTCGAACGCGGCGTCTTCGTCCAATTCGCTGACGACGATCTCTTCCGCCTTGGGGCGCTTATCCGCCGGCGAACCGAGCGCTTGCCAGCGCTGATCGCGCATCTGCGCGACCGACCAATCGCTTTGCACGGCCCCTTCGAGCCACATCTCGGCGTCGTTCCAATCGAGCGCCGCTTGAAAGTGGCTCCAGTACAATCCCGCGTAGGTGTCGCGCACCTGGCCGAAGCGTTCCCACACGCGGCGCAATCGCCCCACGTGCTGGCCGGTGACGTTACCGACGCGACGGCTCCACGATTCGTCGGCGTAGTCTTGCGGCGCGGCGCCGCCGAGGAACAGCGACTCGCGCCATTCGTAAATGATCCGGCCCTTCTCCCAGTTGGTCGTGCTAACGAGGCGATTCCACTGTCCCAGGAACGGCGTCGAGGCGCGGTCGGCGTCGACATCGTCCTTCAGTTCGGTGCTTCCTGCGTCCGTGGAATCCAGCATCGCGAAGGGCTCTCCTCGAAATGGTCGAACAATGTGAGGAGACGAATTCTACGCGATGAGCGCGCGAAGAGACCTGAAAATCTTCGCCGGCCGGTGAGACGATCGCGCAACCGCTTGGCGGTACGCTTGTTGAGCCCAACGACACAAACCGAATCGTGCAGTACACGTTGGGGATAAGGTGTTCGGCGAACTATGTCGGCGGCGGCGCAAGTTCCTGCGCCATAAAGCCGCATTGGTTGTGCGTCCCGTCGCAGAACGGCCGGCGCGAGGATTGCCCGCAACGGCAGAGCGCGATGGACGGCTTGTCTTTGTTGATCGGGAAAGGATTGCCGTTTTGATCGATTACCGTGACGGGGCCTTCAATGACGAAGGGACCGTTCGGCCGGCAGCGAATCACAACATCAGCCATGGCTTCCTCGCAGGTGGCGGGTTGATGTGAATTGAAACTCGAATTGGAGGAGAGTTGAAAGAACGCAGGACGTCAATAGCCGCGCCGCATGAGTATAGCGGCGGCGACATGCTGAAGTCAGACCGCGCTACGCGTTGACGATGGAGATGCAGCGCCGATAATTTGGGTGGTCGTCTTTGCTACGCCCGTGAGGACTCATGTCGCACCGATTCTCCGCTGCGTTCTGGAATGCCGCGCCCCTTGACTTCGGCGATGTGGCCAGCGAGGAGGCTGCGCTACACGACGCCGCCGGCGTGAGCTGTTGCCTTGATCGCGTTCAGCTAGCGCTGCGGGGCGCCGACCGGGCTTCGTTTCTGCACAATTTGTGTACGAATGACATCAGGAAGCTCATTCCGGGCGCCGGTTGCGAAGCGTTCTTGCTGAACGCCCAGGGAAAAACGCTCGGCCATGTGTATGTGTTCGCCGAAGAAGAACAGCTCGTGTTGGACACTGTGGCTGGGCAAGGTGAGTTTCTTGGGCGGCACTTAGATCGCTACTTGATCCGCGAGAAGGTGGAGATCGTTCCGCTCCCTGCTCAGCACGAACTGCTGTTGGCCGGCGCGCATGCCGCGGGCGTGCTGGCGAAACTTGGCGTTGCCGTGGTGCCGGCAGAGCACGGCGCGCATTTGCTCGCCCAAATCGGCGATCGTAGCGTTGCGATCCGCAAGGTCGATTTGGCGGGCGCCCTTTCCTGGCTGATTTCCTGCACCCGCGATGACGTGGAAGGAGTCTGGAATAAACTGATCACGGTCGGCGCCCAGGCCTGCGGCAGCGTGGCGGCCGAGGCGGCACGGATCGCCGCTGGGACGCCCCTCTTCGGCCGCGAGATCACCGACGCCAATCTTCCGCAGGAACTGAATCGCGACCACAAGGCGATCAGCTTCACCAAGGGCTGCTATCTTGGGCAGGAGACCGTCGCACGCATCGACGCCCTCGGCCACGTCAACCGACTCCTCGTTGGGCTGCAAGGCGCGGGGGAGCAAACGCCGCCGGTGGACGAGGGGCTATTTCTCGAGGACGGCAAACAGATCGGCGCCATCACCAGCGCCGCTTATTCGCACCGCTTCGCCGGGCCGATCGCCTTGGGCCTTGTCCGGCGCGCCCAGGCTCAACCCGGCACTCTCCTGCGGACATCAACCGGCGATCTCAAGGTAACGGCCCTGCCGATGGCGGTTACTCCGGCGTTCTAATGTGCGACCAGGCGGCAATCCCGCTCCCGCCGCGCCGTCGGTTGGAAACTCGCGGTCCCGCATGGTATTCTGGGCCGACTTTCATGTCTCGCCACTTGACCGGTTACCCCTTGGAGCCGCCGATTCCCATGCGTTCTTTTCATCGCCGCGCCCAATTCTTGGCGTTGTTGTTTGCCAGTGTTTGCGTCTCAGTCCAGGCGGAAGCGCCGAACGTGGAATGCGTGCGGGCCTTTCCGGAGTTGGAGTTCGTGCGGCCGATCGTGTTGACCCACGCCGGGGATGGCACGAACCGGGTGTTCGTCGCCTCGCAATTGGGCAAGGTCCACGTGTTCGAGAATGACCAGGCCGCCAAGGACACCAAGGTCTTCCTCGATATCGAGTCCAAGGTCGAGTACAAGGACCGTGAAAACGAAGAAGGCCTGTTGGGAATGGCGTTCCATTCCAAGTTCAAGGAGAACGGCGAGCTGTTCATCTACTACACGACGACCGATGCGCCGCATACGTCGGTGATCTCGCGGTTCCGCGTTTCGAAGGACGATCCGAACTTCGTCGATCCGGCGACCGAGGAAGAAATCCTCCGCATCCCGCAGCCGTACTGGAATCACAACGGCGGCACCATCGTTTTTGGCCCGGACGGCTTCCTGTACGTCGCCCTGGGTGATGGCGGCGCTGGCGGCGATCCGCACAAGAACGGGCAGAACCTCGGTACGCTACTCGGCAAGGTGCTGCGGATCGACGTCGACCACAAGGACGAAGGCTTGAGCTACGCGATTCCGAAAGACAACCCGTTTGTCGGCAAGGAGGGCGCTCGCGGCGAGATCTGGGCCTACGGCATTCGCAATATCTGGCGGATGGCCTTTGATCCCGAGACCGGCGTGCTCTGGGCCGGCGAGGTCGGGCAAGACCTGTGGGAAGAGATCGACCTCATCGAGCGCGGCGGCAACTACGGCTGGAGCCTGCGCGAATCGATGCACCCGTTCGGCCCGGACGGTTCGGAATCGAATGAGGGAATGGTCGATCCGATCTTCGAGTACCACCACGACATCGGCAAGTCGATCACCGGCGGCAACGTCTATCGCGGCAAGCGGAACGCCGACCTGGTCGGCAAGTATCTCTACGCCGACTACGTCTCCGGCAAGGTCTACGCCCTGGACTACGATCTCAAAGGCAAGAAAGTCCTCGGCAACTACGAGATCCCGGGAAACATCGCCCCGGTCGTGTCGTTCGGCGAGGATGAGAAAGGCGAAACCTATTACATGAACGTACTGCCGGACAACCGCGGGCAGTTGTTCTGGTTTCAGAAGGCCGGCGCCAAGAAGGACGCAGAATAGATCGCTCGTGTGTAACTCCCCGCCGGACAACTAGGGCGGGGAGTTCGCGGCGAAGCGTCGGTCAGCGGTTAGGTCGTGACGGCAGCGGGGGAGTTCGACTCCTCGGTCGCGCGGCCGTTCTGCATTTCGGACCGGGCCCGCCAATACCCGTATTGCGGGTCGCCGGGGCGGAAGGAAAACACCGCGTCGGGCGTGCTTTCGGCGACGCGTGGGTTCGACGGCGGAACGCGCACCAGGACGACGCCGTCCGGGCGCATTGCGACGTGACAGACAAGATCATCCATGCGACTGTTCCGGCGGTGGGCGTGCGGCTCGTAGCGGAGATGGAAGGCGGGCAAACGTTCGCGGGTCGTTCCTTCCCCTCCGCAAGCGTGTGTTTCCAGTATGGCTTTTGTATGCGTTATGTCTAGGCTGTCCGGACGGCCTCACGAACAGTTTTTCCAGATTTTCCATCAAATGTCCTTGCGGGTAGCCGCAAGAAATTCCTTTTCTTGGACCGTCATGGCCCGCTCCGACGCCCACTCAAATGTAGAGCTATTGCCCGGCTGGGAGGTGGCAAATGTCGCCGGACATAACTGCGACCTCTTCACGCCGAAAACAAATAACAGCCATGGCTTTTTGGCGATTTACTTGCATGGCGTGCACCTTGGGAGGCTGGTCGACAACCCCACCGCGACGGCGTTGCTCGAAGAACATGGTCTCCCCTGCGTCGCGCCGATGACGCAGCGAAGCTGGTGGACCAACAAGATCTGCGAGGAGTTCGATTCGGAGATCACTGCCGAGCGTTACGTGCTCGACCGCGTGCTCCCCTTCATCGCGGAGCGCTACGGCGCGAAACCGTCGCAGACGGCGCTCTTCGGCACGAGCATGGGCGGCCAAGGTGCGCTCCGCCTGGCGTTCAAGCACCCGCAGCGCTTCCCGATCGTCGCGGCGCTTAGCCCGGCGATTGATTTCTACACGCGCTACGACGAAGCGGACGAAACGATCCCGCTGATGTATCCCGACCCTGAGGCGGCCCGCCAGGATTCAGCGATCCTGCATGTCCATCCGCTCAACTGGCCGCGGAACATGTTCTTCTGCTGCGATCCGGCCGATCAGCGCTGGTTCGACAGTTCCGATCGCCTGCGCATGAAACTCTATTCGCTCGGCATCC
>CAZUBB010000106.1:11794-15555 GCA_964618485.1 uncultured Pirellulales bacterium | reverse complement strand
CCAACTCCCCGAGTAAGTTGAGCGTCTCGTCCGGCACGCAATCTGGCCGGGTGCCGATCGCCAGCCCCACCACCCGCTCGTGCTCCAGGGCCTGCTCGTACATCGGGCGGAGCTTCCCCACGGGGGCATAGGTGTTCGTGGCCGGCTGGAAGTACGCCAGGAACCGGTCCACCTTGTACCGGGTCTTGAGGCGCCGGATGCCGTCGTCGATCTGCCCACGGATGTTCATCCGCGGGACCCGCCGGCTGGGGCTGAAGCTGCGGTTATCGCAGAAAGTGCAGCCGCCGGTCGCCTTCGACCCGTCCACGTTGGGACAGGTAAAGCCGGCGTCGACGCTGACCTTTTGGATCCGTTCGCCAAACCGGTTCCGGAGGAAGAAGTTGTACGCGAAATACCGCAACCCCGCCGAACGCCAGTCCGGAAGCGGGGGCGGAAGCGTCTGCCGATTGATTGACACTAATCTATGCCGTGCCTAGACTTTAGAAGAATTCATCGCGTATTGTAGACCTCGCTTATCCCCTCCCTCAAGAGTCCTCACAGGTTGCCCTGAATGTACGGCGAGCTTGTCCCGATCGGTGGCGGCGACACGATTCCTCTACTCAAGACGAAACTCCTGGTCGGACGGCGCGAGAGCTGCGATATCGTGCTGCGCTTTCCGAACGTCTCTGCGCACCACTGCGAACTCTCCGTCAACGGCGGCTATTGGTACGTCAAAGACCTGCAAAGCCGCAACGGCGTTAAGGTGAGTGGCGTGCAGGTCACCACCGAAAAACGGATCGATCCGGGCGAGACCCTGGCCATCGCCAAACACCGCTACGAGCTGCATTACGTCCCGGCTGACATCGGCGCCGTCGGCCCCCCGCCGCTCGACGACGACACCGCTCGCATCTTCGGACAGTCGCTGCTGGAACGCGCCGGGTTGAACAAGCCGTCCAACCCCGATCGCAACGGCTCTCGCCGCTACGACGTGATGAATAACGAAGCAGGCCAAATCAAAGACCCCAACCGGCCCGTGTAAGAGAATTCGGAATTCAGAAGTATGAATTCGGAACTTCAACAGATCGCGCTTCGATCACTTCCGAATTCTGACTTCCGAATTCCGACTTAAGCCCTACCGCATGGCGAAAAAGCAAAAGCTGCGGACGGAGTTTCGAAAAAATCGCGTGCCTCGGGCTCGCACCGGGGATTGGACTCGCGAGTACGCTGCCGGCGGCGCCAAGCCCGAAGACGCTGTTCGCGACGAGCGCATCTCCGGCAAGGGCGAACTCACCCGCAAGCGCACGGTGATCGGCGTCGAATCTGAAAGTCGCGCTGACGGCGGCTTCGATGTCCTGCTCTCCGTCGACCAGGACGAATGCCTGCCAGGCCGGGTCCTCAGCGTCCATGGCCTCACCTGCCAGGTCCTCGCGGACAACGGCGCACGTTATGTCTGCGCCGTCCGGCGGATTCTCAAGACGCTCAGCACGGATCAGCGGCACGTCGTCGCCGCCGGCGACCGCGTCTGGTTCCGCCCAGCGCCTGGCAACGAGGGCATCATCGAACGCGTCGACCCGCGCCACGGCGTCCTCAGCCGCGACAGCCGCGGCCGCCAGCACATCATCGTTACGAACGTCGATCAATTACTGATCCTGGCCAGCGCCGACCAGCCGCCGCTCAAGCCCAACTTGATCGATCGCTTCCTGATTACCGCCGAAAAGTGCGGCATTCGGCCCCTGATTTGCATCAATAAAATCGACCTCGTCGAACCTGCCAGTTTGATGCCGCTCGTGGGGCTGTACGCCCAGATGGGCTACGAAGTCCTCCTCACCAGCGCACGTACGGGCCAAGGGGTCGACCGCCTCCGCCGCTTCCTGATCGGTCGCGAAAGTGCCCTGACCGGCCAAAGCGGCGTCGGAAAGTCATCGCTGTTAAACGTCGTTGATTCCACGCTCAACCTCCGCGTCCGCGAAGTCAGCGAAGAAACCTCGAAAGGAAAACACACTACGACGACCGCCACGTTGATCCCACTCGCCGAAGGCGGCTTCGTCGTCGACACGCCGGGCATCCGCCAGATGCAGCTCTGGGACGTGATCCCGGCCGAGATGGCGGGTTACTTTCGTGACCTGCGACCGTTCGTCAGCGGCTGCCGCTTCCCGGATTGCTCGCACATCCACGAGGAAGCCTGCGCCGTCAAAGACGCGGTGGCCGACGGCTGGCTCGACGCCCGCCGCTACGAAAGCTACTGCCGCCTCTTCGAAGGAGACATGGAAACTTGAGGCGTCGTCGGTAGCCGCACTCCGTCTGTAGCCGGGGTCTGTGACCCCGGAGGAATCGGCGCCGAAACAAACAACAGCGTTCCCAAGCAAATATCGTCTTCTCCCCGGCCTCACAGAGGCCAGCTACAGAAAGAACCAACTACACAAGCCCCGAACCTATACTTAACCGGACTGTCCGACACGAACCCCCATCGCGCATCCACCACTTGCCCAACGGAGGCATTTTAAGCACGTGAAAGATTCCAACCGCAGCGAAGGAATCGCCCAAGAGGCGGCGGTTCTGGTCTCTGTTCTGCGACCAGGATTGAATTACCACGGCGACCCGCTCGACGAATTGGCCGGCCTGGCGGAAACCGCCGGCGCCGATGTCGTGGGCCGCCTCACACAGCGCCGTGAAACGCCCGACAAGACCACCTACCTCGGCCGCGGCAAAGTGGACGAGCTGCGCATGTTGGTCGAAGCGGCCGACGCCGACGTAATCTGCTTCGATAATGATCTCAACCCGGCCCAGACGCGCAACCTCGAAAAAGCCACGAACGTCAAGGTGCTCGATCGCACCGAGCTGATCCTCGACATCTTCGCCAGCCGCGCGCAAACGTATCAGGCCCGCCTCGCCGTCGAGCTCGCGCAGTTGGAATACTCCCTGCCGCGCCTCAAGCGGATGTGGACCCACTTATCGCGGTTGAAGATGGGCATCGTCATGCGCGGCCCCGGCGAAAAGCAGATCGAAACCGATCGCCGCCTCGTTGAAAAACGCATTCACGACTTCCGCACGGAACTGGAATCCATCGCCAAGCGCAAGCAGCGCGAAGTCGCCGGACGCAACGACCGCATGACCGTGTCGCTCGTCGGCTACACGAACGCCGGCAAGAGCACGCTCATGAACGCGCTCACCGGCTCCGATGTCCTCGCCGAAAACCGCCTCTTCGCCACGCTCGACACCCGTACGCGCCGCTGGCAGCTTCCGGGCTGGGGACCGGTCCTCCTGAGCGACACCGTCGGCTTCATCCGCGACCTGCCTCACCATCTGATCGAGAGCTTCAAGGCCACGCTCGAAGAAGCGCGGCAGGCCGACTTGCTGTTGCACGTCGCCGACGCCTCGAACCCCGCGGTCCGCGAGCAGATTTCCGCCGTCTACAAGGTCCTCGAAGAGCTCAAGATCGAAGCCAAAGACACGCTGCTCGTCCTGAACAAGACCGATGCCGTGGCCGATCGCGCCGTCGTCGATTCCTTGCTCCGCATGTACCCCAACGCCATTCCCATCAGCGCCCGCTCCGGCCAGGGAGTCAGCCGCCTCGCCGCGGCGGTCAGCGACGCCCTCAGCCGCGGGTTCTGCGATCTCGACGTCGAAACCGACGTCGGCAACGGCCGCGCCTTGGCGTTCATCGCCGCGCAAGGAGAGATCCTCTCGCAGCACTACAACGAATCCCAGGTGCTGGTCCATTGCCGCATGCCCCGCGGCGCCGTCGGGAAGCTCATGCGCGATTCCGCGGTGAAACTCCAATT
>CAZUBB010000106.1:10438-11784 GCA_964618485.1 uncultured Pirellulales bacterium | reverse complement strand
CGTACCGCTCACAGCGGAACCCGATGACCGCGCCATGGGCGACGTCGCCTAATTGCCACCAAGTTAACTTCCTCGGAGCCTGAAGCGTCAGCGCCCCGAGTAACTGCCGCTTTTGCCACTGACGGTCTCGACTCGCTTCCGCGTGCTTTTTTTTGATAGCTCCCCATACAGCGGGGCCGCCGCCCGCAAAGTTTACCCAACCGCTACCACGCGACCACGCCGCGCATTCCGCAGCATTCGCAGTCCGATCCTGCGGGTCTTAACGTTTCGCTCAGCTCCCCGCCGCGCCGATAGCTCCTAGTGGACGGCGCTCTCTCCGCGCCTCCCCAACTCCAGCGTGAAGGATGGCGGCATGAAGCGGCAGGGATGGACGCTCGTGGCGGCGTGCGGACTCTTAGCCTGGACGACGAACCTGTGGGCTGACGGCGTCATTCGCGACGGCCTCGGCGCCCGCTCCTCGGGTCGCGCCGGCGCGAACATCGCGTTTGCCGATACCGGCGTCATCCTCTACGACAATCCAGGCGGCATGACGAACGTCGCCGGCAACGGCCTCGCCGAAGCCGGCTTCGATATCCTGCTGACCGATCTGACCTACTCCGACGCCGATAACCCGGTCCCGATCGACGCCGCCGACAATCCGTTCCCCGCCGGCCAGGTTTCGATCATCAAGAAATCCGCCGACGGCCGCTTCGCCTACGGCATGGGCTTCTTCGCCCCGGCCGGCTTCTCATCCAAGTACACCATGAACGGCCCGGCGCAACTCCCCGGCCCGCAACAATACAAATCGCTCGGCATGATGATGAAGCTCCTGCCGGGCATCGCCTACCAGGCCACCGACCGGTTGAGCCTCGGCGCCACACTCGGCGTCGGCATCAATCACATGGAAGTGGAAGGACCGTACTACCTGCAATCGCCGGGCGCGTTTCAAGGCACTCCGTCGATCTTTGACCTCCAGGCCACCGGCGTCGCCCCGGTCTGGTCGGCCGGTCTGCAATACAAGCTTTCCGACCGCACCACCGTGGGGCTCAGCTACATCGGCGAATCCCACTTCCGCAATCACGGCGATACCGTCATGCAGATCCCGCAGATCGGCGTGAACGAATATCAAACGGCGCTGCATGTCAATTGGCCGCAATCGGTCGGCGCCGGTCTCAAGCATCAATTGTTCCCAAAGCTGACGGTGGCCGCGGACGTGATCTGGTACGACTGGTCCGAAGCCAAAGAGAATTACACCGCGCACTTCTCGAACCCGACCAACCCGATCATCGCCGCGCTCGCGCCGTCGCTGCAGGAACAATTCCCGCTCAACTGGCGCGACAGCGTTTCGGTTCGCCTCGGCGCGGAGT
>CAZUBB010000106.1:0-10411 GCA_964618485.1 uncultured Pirellulales bacterium | reverse complement strand
ACTCTGCTGCTGCCGCACGCTCCGCGCCGGCTACGCGTATCACCGCAACCCCATCCCCGACGACACGCTCACGCCGTGGATTCAGGCCACGCTGGAGCACGCCGTATCGCTCGGCTACGGCTGGCAGTTCAACGACGCCTGGAGCCTCGACACCGCCTACCAATACAATTGGGGCAGCGACCGCCACGTCGGCGCTAGCTCCCTCGTCGGCGGCGACTTCAGCGACAGCACCATCGAAACCGAAGCCCACTGGGTCTACCTCAGCGCCCTCCGCCGCTACTAGGCCGCATCTGTCCTCTGGAGCCGGAAGCGTCGGCGCCCGGAGCAACGCGCGGTTCGCGCCGGAGCGCCGTACTTCTCCACCTCTCCGTCCCACTCCCGCTTCTCGCTTCGCGCGGACACCAATTCCCTTCTTCGCGCGTCCGCGCGCCTCGTGACGGAAATTCTTCCGCTTCTCGGAAAATCCACGGCAACTTTCGCGCGCCCGTGGCGAGAATCGTTTGCCGTCCGACGCTCCCCCTTGCCGCGGCCGGCACACCTCGATCTCGATGCCCTGAGAGCCCAACCCCCCGTACAGGAATTGCAGCCATGTCCGCTCCCAATCAAGGCAAAATTAAGTTCACGAAACACGCGCCGGATAAAGAGCTGGTGATCACTTTCGACGCCAGAAATCGGAAAATTCGCGTCGACCGGCAATGGGTGCTCTTCGACTACACGACCGGTCAGGATCAAGTCCACACCGGCCACGTTAGCGCGCTACAAGACGTCATCAAACAATACAAAGCCTTCCGCGACTTCCACGGCAAAGGCATGAAGCTGCATGTGCTCGGCATCGCCAGCAACAGCGCTCGCGATCCCCGTTTCGATAACGATGCGCTCGCCACGCGCCGCGCGAAAAACGTCATCGAGTTCCTCGCCAAACATGGCGTCGATCGTGGCGACATCTCCGTCCCCAATCACGGCGTGCTCGGCGAAAAAGGCCAGAACGAAGAAGTCCACCGCAGCGTCGTCGTCTCCGCAGGCTTGCCGGCCAACGTGAAATTCAAAATGGTCTGGTTCGCCGACAAGAAGGGCAGCCCGCTCAATTTCCACGACAACGAACTTCAAATCTGGGATCTCGACTGGGGCCTCGCCGCCACGTACCTCGCGATTCCTCACGACGACACCGATTTCAGCGGCGGCTCGACGGGTGTCCCCTTTGACGGCGAGTTCCTGGATACGATCGGCCTCGATCTCCTGATGAACGGCGGCGGCGATGAAAAACGCAATCACGTCTCGCTCATGTCATTCACCTCGTCGCTGGCCTCGTTCACGTCCAGCGTCATCCTGACCGTCAACGGCATGACCAAGCGCGAAAAGGTCTCCTTCGACGGCTTCGGAACAAATCCAAAATTCCGCCCGGGACCGCTAACAGAAGTAGAAAGCCGCACGGTCGACCTGATTCTGGCCAAGCCGGAATTCGAAGACGTCATCGGCGGCCAAAGCCGCTCGCGTCTGATGCTGGTGTAGATGATTGACTATTGGAGCCGGAAGCGCTAGCGCCCGGAGTTGAGGTCGCTTTCGCAATCAGACTTCTTATTACTTTTTGCGTGCCATTTGAAGGCACAATCATTCACTCGCCGTCGGTCGCCCCTTGGGCGGCCGGCGGCTTACTGCGCGCCAGATACCCGCCCGCGACAAAGATCTCCGAGTCCCCCAGGATCAAATTGAACACCGGCTCCGTCCGCTCGGTTCGCGTCACCGACTTCACGCGCACCGGTTCGATTGCGCCGTCGTTGTGAAAAAGCACGGTATCGCCCGGCGTGAGCTTTCCCACCTGACACGTGGCGGCAACTTGAATGCACAACGGCTGCGTCTCGGTCGTCACCAGTTCGCCCAGCTCCGTCTCGACCTTCCACAGATGGTTGTCGGTGACAAACACTTGCTTCACCGCCACCGCCGTCGACGTGCCATCCGCCTGGAGCGACAGCACCAAGTCCCCCGGTTGAATCTCCTCAATCCGCCGTCGCCCCTCCGGCGTTTCCACCAGCGTCCCGCGCGGAAAACACCCCGGATGGCACGGCTCGGGAAGATACTCCGACATCGTCGCCTCGGGAAATAACGACTGCATTCGCGCGAGCTCTTCCGCGGTAGGCACGTCTCCCCAGCCCTGATACCAAACCTGCTGGATCGCCTCATCTCCCAGCATCCGCCGCACGAACGAAATGCGAGCCACGGGATCCGGCGGCGTCCCCGCGTACATCGCGGCATACGCGTCCGCCGTCGTGGTATTGAACTTCGCTGCGATGCGCGGTTCGTTCAGCGCGTTGCGCCGTTCGCGCACCAGATTCAACTGCCACCCCAGCCAGACGCACAGCACCGTGACGAGGATAAACATCGTCCGCAGGCTGAAGCTCAACCACCGGCGCTTAGCTTGCTCCGTCATCAGCGAACTCCTGGCACGTTCTGGTGAATCCGAGTCTAAACTACCTTGCGGAAAGTGCGCGGTCCATCGTGGATGGCGCGCCCGCGTGGCGGCGAACCGCGAACCGCCCCGCTGTCCCCCGCGTACAGTGCTGCGCAGCGATCACTTACTCGCGCGAGTCCAACCGCCGTGGAAGAAACGCCTCCAGCGCGCCGCCCGTTGTCGCTCGCCGACCTGTTCCTGGTTTTCATCGGCCTCGGCATCGGCTTTGCCATCGTCTCGCAACTGCACGCCGTCGCCCAGGGACGCAGGGAGATCCCCGGCTACGAAGACGCCCCGCTCGTGGATGCCGGGCCAATAGAGCTGCTCGCCACCGGCGCATCGTTCGGCCTCGTGTTCGCCTTCACGCTGGCCCGCGGCCGCGATGCCTGGGCTAACCCGGCGCATCGCCGCTTCCGCCTCGCCGATGGCATTGCGAGCTGCCCGCTCGTGATGCTTGCCTTGGCGGGCGCTTGCCTGCTGACGTCGTACGCGTTCCAGACCGGCAGCGTCTTCTCCATTCCGCTCGCATTCCTGCTGATCGCGTCCGCGGTCGCCACGCTCGTCGCCGGCCAGCTCAGCATGATCGGCCTCCTCGCGGTGCTCGACGGCCAAGGCACCTGGCTCGACCTCCTCGCCTTCACAACCGCCATCGCCAACGGCGCCATCGTCCTCCGCTGGATCGCCAAGCTCATCTAATCGCAACGCGCAGCTTGTTGTGGCACGGGATGTTGTGGCACGGTCTCCCGACCGTGCCACCGCCCCGACCGTAGGTCTCCCAGCAACACGTGTGAGCTTCGCGAATTTACAAGCCGCGCCGAACCCACCACCCCGCCGCTGCCAGCGCCACCATCACCAGCGCCGCGCTGCTCGGCTCCGGCACGCTGGCCGGCGCCTCGCCAAAGTTATTCCGCACGCCGTTCAGATCGTCGAGATCCACCACCCCGTCAAACGGAAACGAGTCGCCATCGAGCGAACCGTCTGCAGGGCCTTCCGCGCCGAAGTGATTGCGAACGTTGTTCAGATCATCGAGATCAACGTCGCCATCGCCATCGGTGTCGCCCAGCGCGCCGGAAGGCGACTCCACGACCAGCATTCCGGTCGCCTCTTGAAAACCAAGATTCAGATCAGGCCCCGCCGCGGCGAATCGACCCAGGTGCGTCCCGTCGAAACCGTAACGCTCGATGCTACCGTCTCCGCCCAAGCCCAGAACGCCAATGAGAATGCCGTTCCCATCCGGAGCCAAGGAAATGCTCGCGGGAAATACCAGGTTCGTAATCGGCGTGAAGCCGGGGTCCGGCTGGCCGGTCGTCGCATCGTACTTCATCACCGCGCCGCTGAAGCCATAGGTGACATACAGCGAGTTGCCGTCGACGATCATATTGCCGGCGCCAAAAAGCATCCCGCCGGAACCAATAAACGACTCAAACGCTCCGGCTTCGGAGTTGTATTTGAGAATCTCGCCATCCTGAAAACTGCTGACCAGTAACGAGCCGTCCGGAGCAAACGCCAGGCCTGAGCGCCCGACCGGCAATCCACCGGTCAAATCGTCGCCGGCCGGTGCGCCGTCCAGGAACAACTGCGTCACTGTCGCCCCGTCGAACGCCGCGCCGAGATTCGAGATGTACATCTTCGCCGCTTCGCCGGAGTCCTGAATCAGAATGCTCGCCGGCACGTTGAGCCCCGTGTTGACCACGATCGGCGGATTCGTCGCGGTGTAGCCGTCGTAGCTGAAGCCCACCACGCTGTTGTTCTGACGATTGGCTACGTACAGCGTCGAGCCAATCACCGCCATCCCGTTCGGCTCGCTCAGGTACGCGGTATCGTCCGTCAGCACCCCCAGGAACGATCCGCTCGCGCTGTAGCGCAAGATGCGATTCGACAGCCGGTCTGAAATGAGCAACTCCGAGGCGAACGACTCCGCCGCGAGACTCAACACCGACATCAGGGCGACGGCGGCGAACAGTCGCCGGGAAACAAGGCGTGCGAGCATGCGAGCGTACTCCGAGAGGACAACCAGGGTGCAGACTCAATGTGACGCAACAGGGGCGCATCCCAGCGCCAAACTCTTCCCCCGCGCAACGCCGATGTCGGCTCAAGGCGTGGCAACTCGAATCAACCGGCATCCACTGGCGGCGGCTGGAATGCCGGGGCAAAGCGCTATTGTCGGGCGGGGCGGTCGAAACCGCACAGGCGGGAACAGGACCTGTAGGCTGTCTACTGTATCCTCGGGGACCGCCGCGCCCCACCCCCTCCCAGTGGTGGCATGCTCACCTGAGTTGAGCGACATGCCAGGGGGGGATATGATTCCCTAGGCACTGGAAACCCTTCTCGGACCGGCGGAACACCTCGATATGCGCGCTTTTGACGCCACGCGGATTTACTTCGATCGCGCGGCGGATCAGATGGAACTGACCGAAAACATGCGGCGGATGCTCATCACGCCAAAACGGGAGGTCCAGGTCCAGATCGCCTACGAGACCGACGCCGGCGAGCTCGCCACGGCGATCGGCTACCGCGTCCAGCACGACGACGCCCGCGGCCCCATGAAAGGCGGCCTCCGCTACCACCCGGACGTCGACCTGGACGAGGTCCGCTCGCTCGCCGCGCTGATGACCTGGAAAACCGCGATCGTGAATATCCCCTACGGCGGGGCCAAAGGGGGCATCGCAGTCGACCCCAAGGCCCTGAGCATCCACGAGCTGGAAGTCGTCACGCGCCGCTTCATCGACGGCCTGCACGACGTCATCGGGCCTGACACCGACATCCCCGCGCCGGACATGGGCACGAACGCCCAGGTCATGGCGTGGATCATGAACCAATATCAGAAATATCACGGCTTCAACCCAGCCGTCGTGACCGGCAAGCCCGTAGAACTCTTCGGGGTCCCAGGGCGCGAAGAAGCGACCGGCCGCGGAGTAGGCATCTTCGCGTTGAAGTTGCTCAGCCGGCTCGGCAAGAAACCGCAGCAGACGCGCGTCGCGATCCAGGGCTTCGGCAACGTCGGTTCGTTCACGGCCCGCTTCCTGGCCGATGCGGAATGCAAAGTCGTGGCCGTCAGCGACGTCAGCGGCGGCTACTATCGCGCCGACGGACTTCGGGTTTCCGAGTTGCTTCGCTACATCAGCGAACATGCCGGTTCGCTCGCGGGATACACGCAAGCGGAACACATCACCAACGAACAACTGTTGCGTCTGGAATGCGACATGCTCATTCCGGCCGCGCTAGGAGGCGTGATCGACGTCGAAACCGCCCACGCGATTCGCGCCCCGGTGATGATCGAGGCCGCTAACGCGCCCACGTGGCCGGACGCCGACCAGGTGCTGGAACAGCGCGGCATCGTCGTCTTGCCGGATATCCTGGCCAACGCCGGCGGCGTCACGGTGAGCTACTTCGAATGGGCGCAAAACCGCCAGCACTATCAATGGACGCTCAATCGCGTCCGCCAGGAGTTAGACCGCGTATTGTCGGACTCCTTTGAACGCGTCTGGGAGTTGTCGAACGAGCGGAAAATCAGTCTCCGCACGGCATCGTGGATTTTGGGGATCGGCCGCGTCGGCCGCGCAACTGTTTTGGGGGGAATCGCATGACCGCTGTCGGCGTCGATGTGGACGTCTTGCAACAATTGCCGATCTTCGAAGGGCTCACGCCGGACGAATGCCAGCAAGTCGGCGAGATCGCCGAGCCTGCACATTTCCGCGCCGGCGAAACGATCATCGAACAAGGCACTGCCAGCCAAGTGCTCTGGATCGTGCTCGACGGCACGTGCGAAGTGCTGATGCGCTTCGACGGAGGCGGGAACCATCAACCCACCGTTTTGGCCGAGCTCGGCCCCTCGAGCAACTTCGGCGAGATGTCGTTCTTCCACCGCGCGCCGCACTCTGCGAGCGTCCGCGCGAAGACCGACGTCAAACTCCTCCGCATCGAGCGCACGAAGTTCGACGCGCTCGTCCCGCGCGAAGGCAACGCCGCCTGCAAAGTGGCGCTCAATACCATCGAAACACTCGCCGAACGCCTCCGCCGCATGGGCCAATGGGTCGCCGAACTCACCGCCGAAAAAGCCCCCCACCGCCGAGAACCCGAATGGAATCAACTGAGGGCCAAGGTATTTGACGGGTGGAAGTTGTAACGGGAGGAGAAAAAAAGAAGAGGAGAAAAGAAGTTTCGCCGCCGACATCTCCCCCACTTCTTATCTTCTCACCTCCTCACATTCTCACCTTCTTCCCACAATCTATTTCCCATCCCCAACCGCTTCCCCCATGAAACTCCAACACCTCACCGCCGTCCCCTCTCAGACCGTTACCATGGAAGGCGCTTCCGGCTGCCAGGTGAAATGGTTGGTCGGTGAAGCCGAAGGCGCGCCAAACTTTGCCTTGCGCCAGTTCGAGGTCGCCCCCGGCGGATTCACGCCGCGGCATAGCCATCCGTACGAACACGAGGTCTACGTTCAGGAAGGACAGGGCCTCGTCATCGACGGCGATCAGGAACGCCCCATCGGCCCCGGCGACGTCATCTTCGTCGCGCCGAACGATGTCCACCAATTCAAAAACGCCGGCCCCACCCCGCTCAAATTTCTCTGCATCGTCCCCCACGTCCCGAAAGACACGCCGGTCACCGTCGTACCAGAGTGCGCAGCGGTCGCCGGGAAGTGATGAGTGATGAAAAAATGACTCACTAAATCGCGGCCAGCACCCCCAAGCCCAGGGATGGCCACCACAGACTCCCTTCGCCGATGGACCCGGTGCGGCCTTCCCTGGGATCAGCAACAACTCCATCCCAGGGAAGGCCGCACAAAGCTGCTTAAGCGCAAAGAGTCCGTGGCGGCCATCCCTGGGCTTAATGCAGATTGAACACTGTTCATATCCCCACTCACGCGCATGAAGCCCGCCGACGAGATCGCCCGCCTTCGCTCCGAGATAGCTCGGCATGATCGTTTGTATTATGTCGAAGGCGCCCCGGCGATCAGCGACCTCGAGTACGACCGCCTCTACCAGCGACTCGCGGCGCTAGAAGCCAAACACCCGGAGCTCCTCACGCCCGACAGTCCCACGCAACGCGTCGGCGGCGAAGCAGTCGGCGATCTCGCCTCCGTCGTGCATCGCGTGCCGATGCTCTCGATTGAAAACACCTACAGCGTCGACGAGCTGCGCGCGTACGGAAAAAAAATCGCCAAGCTCCTTCCCGACGAACCGATCGAATGGGTCGTGGAGCTCAAGGTCGACGGCGTGGCGCTCTCGATCGTCTACGAAAACGGCCTCCTCGTGCGCGGTGCTACGCGCGGCAACGGTCAAATCGGCGACGACGTGACGCACAACGTCCGCACCATGCGCGATCTGCCGCTACGGCTGCACGGTGAAGACTTCCCGCCGCTGCTGGAAGTGCGCGGCGAAGTCTACATGACGAATCAGGAGCTCGCGCGGCTCAATCAACTTCGCCAAGCGGCCGGCGAGGAACTCTACGCCAACACCCGCAATGTCTCTGCCGGCGCCATTCGCCTCCTCGATCCACGCATCACCGCTACGCGTCACCTTCGCTTCGCGGCGCACGGTGTTGGCAGCACCGACGGCCTGCGCGCGAAGACACACGCCGAATTCCTGAAGGAAATCGAAAGCTACGGCATCCCCGCCACGCCGCACGCCGAGTCCTTCCCCGATTTCGACGCGGCCGTCGCGCATTGCGAAGAGCTCATCGAGCGCCTCCACGAGCTCGATTTCGAAGTCGACGGCCTGGTGCTCAAAGTCAATCGCTTCGACCAGCGCGACCGCCTCGGCAGCACCAGCAAGTCCCCGCGCTGGGCGATCGCCTACAAGTTCGAGAAATACGAGGCCACGACGCGGCTTAACAACATCTACGTGCAAGTCGGCAAGACCGGCGCGATCACGCCCGTCGCCGATTTAGAGCCCGTGCAACTCGCCGGCACCACGGTCAGCCGCGCCAGCCTGCACAACGCCGACGAGATCGCGCGCAAAGACGTCCGCATCGGCGATTTTGTCGTCGTCGAGAAGGCCGGCAAAATCATTCCCCACATCGTCCGCGTCGAACTCCATCGCCGCGACGACAGCGTGCGCGAATTCCCCTTCCCAACGCACTGCCCCGAATGCCATACCGAATTGGTGAAGGATGAAGGGGGCGTCTACATCCGCTGCCCGAATCACGAGTGCCCCGCACAATTGCGCGAACGCCTGCGCTACTTCGCCGGCCGCAACGCGATGGACGTCGAAGGGCTCGGCGAAAAACTCATCGATCAACTCGTCCGCGACGGCCGCGTGAAATCGTACGGCGACCTGTTCCGCCTCGACCTCGATACCCTCGCCAATCTGGAACGCATGGGCGAAAAGTCGTCGCTCAATCTCCTGGAGCAGATCGAAAAAAGCAAAACCCGCGGCCTGGCGCGATTGCTCAACGCCCTCTCGATCCGCCACGTCGGCACGCGCGGCGCAACCGTCCTGGCGACGCAGTTCGGCACGATGGAAAAGCTCCGCGAAGCGACCGAAGAAACGCTCGGCGAGGTTCACGAGATCGGCCCCGTCATCGCGCACAGCGTGTTTGAGTTTCTCCACAGCCCGTATGGCGAGCAGACGCTCGACGACCTCGCCGCCCTCGGCGTCAACATGGAAGCCACGGAACGGGCCGGCGGCGCTTCGAGCAAACTCGCGGGAAAAACCCTCGTCGTCACCGGCACGCTCGTCCACTACAAGCGCGACGAAATCGAACGCCTCATTGTCCAACACGGCGGCCGCGCATCGGGCAGCGTCTCCAAGAAGACCGATTACGTCATCGCCGGCGCCGACGCCGGCAGCAAATTAGCCAAAGCCCATCAACTCGGTGTCCCCATCATCACCGAAGAAGAATTCACCGCCCTCATCAACGCCGAGTGACTTCACCCCGAAACAAGTCCCACTCCTTTACAGGGAGGGGCCAGGGGAGGGTAGAAACGCAGCACCGCAATAAAACACCGTGTTCAACAAGACTTCCCCAGGTTTCTCCTCTCTCCGAACTCCATACTCCCACCTCCTGACTCGTCTCCAAAGGCCCCACCATGTCGCGCACTCTACTCCTAACGCTTGCCCTCGCCTGCCTCCTCACTCCCTGCCTCTCCGCCGCCGAACCCGACGCTGACGGCTACATCACCCTCTTCGATGGCAAGACGCTCGACGGCTGGCACAAGAACCCTGAACCGATCGGCCACGGCACGGGCGGCGATTGGAGCGTCGAGGACGGCGCGATCGTTGGCACGCAGAATCCCCCCGGCAACGGCGGCATCCTGCTCACTGATCGCAAGTTCAAAGACTTTGAGTTGCTGATCGACATGAAACCCGACTGGGGAATCGACTCCGGGCTGTTCGTGCGCGGCAACGACCGCGGCCAGTGCTTTCAGATGATGGTCGACTATCACGACGCCGGTAACGTCGGCCACATCTACGGCGAAGGCACCGGCGGCTTCAACAACCGTCCGTTCGAGATCTTCGGCGAGTACGACGCCGACAAGCAACTGAAATCACTGACCACCAAGCCGAATGGCTTCCAGTCGCAAGACTACTCCTGCACCGGCGAGGAATGGGTCAATGCCTGGAAGTTGAATGACTGGAACACCGCCCGCGTCCGCGTCGTAGGCAATCCGCCGAAAATCACCACCTGGATCAACGACCAGAAAGTGAGCGAGTTCGACGGCGAAACCTACAAGCAAGACGGCTACAACAAAGATGCCGTCGCTAAAGAACTTGGCGACGAAGGCAGTATCGCTGTGCAAATCCACGGCGGCACGGGGGCCTGGCCCGAAGGAGCGAAGTGCCGCTGGAAGAATGTGCGCGTGAAAGAGCTGAAGTGAGAGGAGCGAGGAGTTCGGAGCACGGAGTCAGGAGAAAGAACAAAGACCAGAGAGCCAGAGCCCCTAGTGCTCCGTCAACCCCCGGAGTTCGGGTTGGCTTGAGGGGTGGGATTTGGGACACTTTCGGCAACACGGAGGTG
>CAZUBB010000105.1:0-15667 GCA_964618485.1 uncultured Pirellulales bacterium | reverse complement strand
AGAGTTCCATTGGGGCGACGGCACAACGACGCCGGTGGACGTCGACCCGGTGACACGCACGTTCACGGCGACGCATACGTATGTCGACGACAATCCCACCGGAACTGTAGCGGACGCGTTTACGATCACGATCCGCGCCGCGGACGATGATCTCGGCGGGAGCGAAACTCAGGGCAGCGTCACGGTCAACAACCTTGCGCCCACGGCCGAAATCGAGATCACGCCGACGCCGCCATTCGGAACGCGCGAGTTCACGGCCCAGGCAATCGTCCAGGACGCCGGGCTCAGCGATACGTTTACTTATTCGTGGGAGATTCATCGCGGCCTGGAGCTGGTCGCAACCGGCGCGGAAGGGTTGATTCGCTACACGCCGAGTGAGTCCGGCACGTACACGGTCACCCTGCATGTGACGGACGACGACGGCGGCGCCGTCACAGCCTCGAAGACGCTGAGCATTTGCCTGCTGTTCGGCGACACGAACCATGATTGCATCGTCGACCTCGCCGATTTGAATGAAGTGCGCAACTACTTCGGCGCGTCGCGGGACGACGTCGAATGGCAGGATTTCGTCGGACGCCTGCCGGGCGACGCCGACGACGACGGCGTCGTGGGCCTCGACGATTTGAACCTGGTCCGCAACCACTTCGGCGAAGTCGCGTCGTCATCCGCGCCGCGGCCGATGCAGGTGGGCCTCTCGGCCGCCGCTACTCCATCGAGTCGATTGCACAACCGCACGAAAGCAGTGGATGCGGTCTTCGCCGGTTACGCGGCGCGAGAATCCACGGCGGCGCCGTCGCGGTTGAAGAAGCTTCGCTGAACGGCTCTCCTAGGCGACGTCGCATGACCGATCGCACGCGTTTTCGCCCAGAGCAAGCGCACGGCACGGCGTTTATCGCCCCGAGCGCGACGGTCGTGGGGGACGTGACGCTCAGCGCGGAATCGAGCGTCTGGTTCGGCGCGGTGCTGCGCGGCGACACCGACCGCATCGAGGTCGGCGAGCGCACCAACATTCAAGACGGCGCTGTCCTGCACGCCGACGCCGGCTTTCCGTGCATCATCGGCTCGGGCGTCACCGTCGGTCACCGCGCGATCGTCCACGGCGCCACGGTGGGCAATAACGTTACCGTCGGGATGGGCGCAATCATTCTCAACGGCGCGGCAATCGGCGAAAACTCCATCATCGGCGCGGCGGCGCTCGTCACCGAAGGAACCCAAATCCCACCGGGCTCGTTAGTCCTCGGCATCCCGGGCAAAATCAAACGCGAAGTCACGGCGGAAGAAATCGCGCACAGCGAGCGGAGCGCGGAGCATTATGTTAGAAACGCGGCGGAGTTTAAGGGAAGTGATGAGTGCAGAGTGATGAGTGCAGAGTGAAGACGACAGAGAACCGAACGCTTCCTCCGCTTCTTTTCTCCTCTTCTACTTTCACTAAACACTGAAAACTTCCTCATCCCCCGCCTGTCGCTTCTTCCGTGCCGCAGCCGGGGCCGCAGCCGTGCGTGAGTGCGTCGGTGAAGGTCCGTAACTGCGCCTGCGATTCGTATGCCTCGGCCAGTTCGTCGAGCACGTCCACCAATTCCACGGGCTGCTCGCCGAGGAAATAAAAAGCGAGCGTCTGGCCGTCGAACAGGTGCTCCACGTCCATCAGCGTCGAAGGGAGCGCACACGCGCGAATGCGATCATTGACGGCGTCAAACGCCGCTGCACGGTTCTTTTCCAACCGGGCCGCGAGGAGTTCATCTTCGACGGTCATTCCGCGGAGCAGCGCGCCGTCCGCTTCGTAGGGCTCGTCTCCGGTCGGCGGCGCCATCACCTCGCCGATCTCCAGTCCCCGCGCCGTTCGAACGATCACTCTCGATCCGCGCGGAAAGCGGGTGGCATCGACCGACACGAACCGGCCGACATGGCCCAGGACGCCGACGCGGACGTAGTGGAAGGACGGCATTGGAACTCGCGAAGGGGACTCGATTCGACTTATCCGATTCTGCCTTGCCGGACGCTGGAATACTACGCCCAGGGCCCGCCGCCGGCCTGCAGCCTTGGGGGACCGGCTTGCCGAAATCCTTATGGCGTGGATACTTGGGGAATTCTATCGACGTTCCGAAGGCCGGGGTTGCGACCGTATGCTGGAGATTTCCGCTCTGCCAGGCACGAATTGGGACACATTGGCCACACGCGTGCTCGACGGGCATCGCCTGACCGCGGACGAGGCCCTCGGCATCCTGCGGGCCCCGGACGACGAGTTGCTGGCGATTCTGGCGGCGGCTCACCGCGTCCGGCAGCGTTACTTTGGTAACCGCGTGCAGCTCTATTTCCTGATGAACGCCAAGAGCGGTCTTTGCCCGGAAGATTGCAGCTATTGCTCGCAATCGAAGGTCTCCGACGCGGAAATCCCACGGTACAACATTCTGAATCGCGAGAAGCTGCTCGACGGCGCCCGCGTGGCGGCGGAGCGGGGGTCAAAAACCTACTGCATCGTAATCAGCGCTCGCGGCCCGAACGATCGCGAGATGAAGGCCGTGACCACCATCGTGCCGGAGATCAAAGCGAAGTACGATCTCAACATTTGCGCCTGCCTGGGGCTGCTGACGCCGGAACAGGCCGCGGAACTGAAGGCATGCGGCGTTGACAAGGTGAACCACAACCTGAACACCAGCGAGTCACACTACGGCACAATCTGCACAACGCACACTTATCAGGATCGCGTCGACACGCTGCGCGCGGTGCGTAGCGCCGGCATGGAGCTCTGCTCCGGCGGAATCATCGGCATGGGCGAGGAGGACGCCGACGTCGTACAGATGGCGTTCTCGCTGCGCGACCTGGCCGTGGAGTCGATCCCCGTCAATTTCCTGAACCCGATTGACGGCACGCCGCTGGCCGGCAAGAGCGATCTGAATCCGCGCTATTGCCTGAAGGTGCTGGCGATGTTCCGCCTGGCGAACCCGAAAAGCGAAATCCGCATCGCCGGCGGCCGCGAGCTGCACTTACGCTCGCTGCAACCACTGGGTTTGTACGCGGCGAACTCGATCTTCGTCGGCGACTATCTCACCACGAAGGGGCAGGCAGCGGACGACGATTACCGGATGATTGAAGACCTCGGCTTCATCGTCACGCGCGTCGACGAAACGGTGTGGACGCCGCCGGCTCAATCGTTGGCGGCCGCCGCGCCGTGAGCCTGTAGCCCGCGGGTGACGAGCTCCAGAAACTCGCGCGCCCGCCGTGCGAGCGCGTCGACCTCTTCCGGCGATGTGGCGCGCAATCCAGGCGCCGAGATATTCTCACAACAGAGCGGCAGAGTGAGCCCGGTCTGCGCAATGTTGCTGAGCAAACGGTAGTGATCAATTTCCCCGAGCCCTGGACCGCAGTCCTCGCTCTGGGGGAACATGCGGTGATCTTTGATGCAGAGGCTGCGAATTAAGTCCTGGCACGTCTTGATGTCTATGAGCGGATCGACGCGCCCTTTCGTGTAGTCCATCACGTTGCCGGCGTCGTAGTTGACCATGACACCGGCGTCGTTCACTTCGCGCACGATTTCGCCAGTGACCTGGCCGGTCTCGCCATGTTGCTTGACGACGATCAGCACGCCATGGTCGCGCGCGATCGGGCCGAGTTCCTGGAATCGTGTGACCCACAGCGCGCGATTCGCCTCGGGATGGCCGAAGGTGAGCACCTGCGGGATTTCCGCTGCCGCGGCTTGTTGAATGCGCCGCGTCAGCACGGCGACCGCGTCCGGCGCCTCGGGATAAATCTCCGAGAACATCATCACCGGCGCTAGCCCCAGCCCGCGGCAACGTTCGGCCAGCTCCTTGGCCTTGCCTGGTGAAGCGTCCTTTGCCATCACCGGAATCTCGGCGCCGTCTTCGCGGTGCGTCGTTCCCCAGGCAACATATTTGAAGCCTGCCGCTTGAATCCCGTGCAGCGCCCGCGCGAGTGGAAAGCGGTTATAGGGCAACGTCATGCAGGCGATCTGAAACTCGGTCGGCGTCGCCTGATTCGCCGCCGACGCTCCCCGCGAGAACACGAGGCTGGCGGAGGCGATTGCACTCAGTTCCAGAAACTTCCGCCGTCGCATGGGCCGGCCCGTCGTTAGTTGTTGCCGCTGACCAGAATCCCCACGGCGAGCCGACCGTCCGTTTTCCACGGATCCCCTTCGCCGTTGCGTCCGGTGAGTTGCTTGTGGAAGCCGTCGACGAAGTATTGCTTGGTGAGCATTTTCGCCTGTTCGAGCGTTTCCATCACGTGATCGCGTTCGAGGTCGATGTCCTCGCCGGTGTGATGGGTAATCTGGCCGGTGCGATCGCTGAGGCCCACTTTCTTATCGTACGTCGCGGAGCCGAGCCAAACGGGCGAGCCGTCCGCCGCGGCGTGCGGAGCGCGCCAGAACCGGACGTGATGCCGCTGGCGCGGGTCGTCGCCCACCGGCTGCTCGAAGGCCAGGTCTTCCTTGCGGCCGTACAAGTACAGGCTGCTCACCGGCGCGGCGTCGTAGGGGCGCTTTAGCACGGTCGCCTCGGCGATTTCCAGGCAGCTTTTCAGCGTCAAGGGATCGGCCGGGTACCACTTCGCTGCAACCATCGCGCGTTTAAGATCGTTTTCGGAGCCAACCAGCGACACGTTGATCGGATCACCGGGGATCTTGTCGCCGGTCTCGGTAATGTCGGGAACGTCGTCAAACTGGGGATGACGATCCTCGTAGCGAGTCCACAACATCGGCATGACGAGATACGAGATCGCGACGTAGGCGATGACAACGCCAGCGAACAGGATCAGGAGCCGCTTCGCTAAACTCGGCGCTTTCGGCACGTTGTGAAGAGCGTCGTCGGCCGGCGTTTCGTCAGTCATCGAAGTCTCAATTGGATGATTGCAAACTTCACTAGCCCGTAGCGCTAGCGAGGGAGAGTTGGCGTAGGTCCCATGGAACGCGTCGAACATGAATCAACGTCCACTCTCCATCGCTAGCGCGACGGGCGAGTGGACGCGGGGCGCCGCATCAAATCACTACCCAGGTGAGCAACATCGCCGCAACGACGACGGTCAGCATGCCGATGCAAAAAATGATGTCCAGCGCACGCACCAGGTTGCGCCACCGCTTGCCGAGACGCGTACGCATGCCAAAGAAACTCAAGGCCCCGGCGACCATGAAGAACATGGTGCCGAGCGCCAAGAGGTCGTCGACAAACGTCTCGAGCTTACTGAGCGACTTGACGATGCCGATCAGCCCGATCGCCGTCAGGCAGACGCCGACCATGCCGGACGAGACCGACAGAATGGTCAGCAAATGCGAGTACTCGACGGCGGGCGCCTCGGCGTCGTCCGGCGGATTGGTGGTCGAAGGCGAATGCACTTTGCGAGTGACTTTCGGGGAAGTGCGTTCGTCGTCGTTCATTGCGAGGGTGGGCCGGGGTTTTCGTTCGCCGGAGCGTCAGGAAGCGCTTCCGCATTGCCGCCGTCGGCCGGCGGCTGGAGGCGGACGAGCACCCATTGCTCGGTGCGGTCCGTATGTTCGACCAGGATCGGGGATTCGTCCTTGGTCAGATTGTACAGCCCGGTCTCGAAGATCACATCCTTTTTATCGCCGACGGTGAACGCAACGCGTTGGGTGCTCTTGTCGACCGAACCCTGAATCGGCATCACTTGGTTCGTCTTGCTGTCGTCGTAGTTGCCGCGCAGGACGCCTTGCTTGTTGACCGCGAGTTGGATGGTCAGCGTCGACTTATCATGATCCTTCGCCACGAGCGCAAACACGCCGAGCGGGAGCCATTGCTCGTCCGGCGTGGCCGTGGCCTGAGAACCGCTATCGGCCAACGCGGCCGACTGCTGATAATACTCCTGGTCGGTGCCCGCCGACTGGCCGTTCATGTACACGCTGTTGTCGTTGTACGTGATGTTGTTGCCGTAGTCGTAATCGACCGGTTGAACGGTCGCCGGGTAGTCGAACCAGGTGCCAATGATCGGCCAGGTGGCCGCCGTCCAGGCCGTTCCGGCGGCCCAACCGGCGGCGTACCAGGCTCCCGGATGCGCGGCGTACCAATCGTGCCCGTAGATTCCCCAGTTATGGTAGTTGCCCTGCACCATGCGGCCGGTGAAGTATCGGTCGGTCGGCGTTACGCGGCCGAACCCCGCGGCCATGCCATTCGGCCCGACCGCCACGCCGCGCCCGGCGCCGTAGCCGCCGGCAGTGCGAACACCTTCGCCCGCCACGGCCCGACCGTCCGGTCCGACGGCGGCACCGCGGGCCACTTCATTTCCACGCGGACCTTCGACGCTCGCACCTGCCGCGACACCACCGCGCGGGCCTTCGACGGCGCCCGCGTTGACATTGAAGTTGCTACCAAGGGCATGCGCGCCTTCGTCGGACGGCAACCCGAGGAAGCTGTTTAACTGACCGCGGTTGAGCGATTGGGCATAATCGCCACGCGCTCCGGCAAAGCTTCCCGTACCGCCGGGAAATCCACCGAGATCGCCGCGGCTGAGTCCTCCCAAATCGCCCGTCGGGAAGTTGCCGCGGGGCAGTCCGCCTGCGCCGCCGTAACCTCCGAGTCCGCGATCTCCTCCGTAGCCGCCGAATCCGCCCGCGCCACCGAAGCCGCGATCACCGCCGCCGAACTCGCCCGCGCCGCCAAAGCCGCCGGCACCGCCGAAACCGCCACGGTCAAACCCCCCAGCGCCGCCGAAGTCGCCGCCGCCAAAATGGGCTCCGCCGCCGAAGCCGCCGCCGCCGAATCCACCTCCGCCATGGAATCCGCCTCCTCCGCCAAACCCGCGGGCTTGGACGGTATTCGGTAAAGCCATCGCCGACAGCGCGGCGAACGCGAACAAAGCGATGTAACGAATCTTCATGATGCGAGGCTCCGCAATAGCGATTGAATTCGAGGCGCTAGAAACGCTGTGAGGTTGATTGGATTTACTTCTGAGCGACGGCGCGCTTGAGAAGGATTTCTTCGGAATCCGGCAGCGGCGAGGCGCCGGCCGAGCGCGCGACCGACTTCCACGAGAGCGAGTTGTCGTCGACACGCACGAAGAAGTTGATCGCCGTGGTCGGCGTACCGTCGCCGAGTTGGCCGACGTTTTCGATGACCCAGCCGCCCTTGCGCGGCGTCCACAGGCCGACCGCATGGCCTCCGTCGGAGGTGAAGGTCCACGACTCGATACTCTGCGCGGCGGCGTTCCAGCCGATCACCTGCAGGCCCGAGCTGACGACCTTGCCGTCGCGCGAGGCGCTGAAACGGCGTTCTAGAAAATTCTGGTCGGCGACCCATTTGCATTCCACGTCGACGCGGCCGCCGTTTTTCTCGCTCGACCACGTTCCGACGAGCCAATCGAGATCCTGCAGGTGGCTGACGGCCGGCGTGGCAATCGCCGCGCCGTCTCGCACCGAGGACATCAGCCACTTATCGCCGACCTTCGCATGAACGGCGGTGTAGCGCGCGGCGCTGATGGTCGTCTTGCCGTCGATCGTCAGCATGCTGCGGCCGTCTTCAATCGCGGCGGCGCCGCCGGCGGGACGTACGGCATCGACCTCGACAACGATCGTCGAGTTCGGCGCCGCGGCGAAGAACGCTTCGTATTCTTTTTCGATCGCTGCGCGACCGTCGAAGCGCTGTCCGGTGGCGTCGACGTACTCGCCGTCTTCGGTCCAGAGCGCAGCGACCGCCTTGGCGTCGTGCTTATTGAAGGCATCCGTAAAGGCCTGCGCGGTTTTCTTCACGGCGTCCAATTGCGCGCCGGGCGCTTCAGCGGCGGCCGGGGCTGCCTTGGGGGCTGCAGCGGCAGCCGGCGCTTTGGCGGCGGGCTTCGGGGCCGGTTTCTTGACGGGGGCCTGGGCCACGATGAGCGCCGGCGACATCGTCGCGACGCAAACAAAGAGGGCAAAGGATTTGCAGGACATCGTCGTCATCGCTTTCGAGTAAATGTCGGTGTCGTTCCGTTAGTTTCAGCGATCGCCCCGTCGTTCGCAAGCGAGCCGCGGCGTGCGCGGCAGCGTCTCGATCACGGCGCAGCGGATTCAAACGCGAAGATCGTTTTCCAGTCATCCTTCATGCTGATCACGTTCCACTTGCGCGCCTGCGCCTCGGCCATCAGGGCGTCGCTGAACGTGCCGATGTGCGATTTCGCGCCATAGGCGAACTCGCGGGCAGCGTCGTCGTGATGAACCAGCATCGTCAGCCGGGCGCCGTCGCCCCCTTGGGTCCACTCCAGCATCTGCTGGTCGCCGTCGGAATTGCCGAAGGCGGCGATCGGGCGTCGACCGATATGCGAGTTGATGCCGACCGGCTTTCCGGCGTGGTCGTCGACGAAGTTTACCTCAGGAAGTCGCAGCAGGACGGGCTTTCCGTCGCGCAGTTCGTACTTGGTCTTGATGCTGCTCCCGACGACCTGCTCCGGAGGGATGCCATAGACCGCCTCGGTCCAGGGGCGCATGAATTCGATGCCGCCGCCGGAAACGATGAAGGTCTTAAAACCGTTCGCTCGCAGATAGGCGAGCAGTTCCACCATGGGCTGATAGACGCACTCCGTGTACGGCCGCTTGAATTTCGGATGCCGCGCCGTGGCGAGCCAGTCTTTGACGGTGGTTTCGAATTCTTCGGTCGTCATGCCGGCGTGGGTCGTCATGATGACTGCGATCAACGCCTTCTCGCCCTCGGCGAGCGCTTTCGTCACGTCGCCGTCGATGAGCGACTTGAAGGGCTCCTTGTCCTTCCATTCCGGATGTTGCGGCGCGAGGGCGCGCACGCGATCGATCGCGAATTGCAACTGCACGTACAACGGCTGCTCGCACCACAGCGTGCCGTCGTTATCAAACGTGGCGATCCGCTCGTCCACCGGGACGAAATCGGGGGAGCCTTCGGTCGTCACGCGTTGGACGAAGTCGGTGATCGCCGCTTTGTTGGGGCCGTCGTTCCAGGAGGCGAGCGGATCCTGGGCCCGTGCTACGGCGTTCAGCGCCAGCAGCGCCAACAGCGCGAAAACGTTTCGAGGTTGTGGCACGCTTGACCTCATCATGATTCAGAGTCGGCGTTTCATGCGGAAATGAAATCGCGGGCCGCCGTGAAGTGGGCGGCCCGCGCACGACAAATTGTGAACTATCGCCTGGACGTTTCCTTATTGCCCCGGCTTGTTCTTGATCGCCTCGTCGATTTGCCGCTTCACCGATTCCAGGTTAAACGACGCGGGATCCTGCATGGGCGGGAACTCAATCGCCGTCTTAGCCAGGTCCGCGACCTTTTGCTGCACCATGACGAAGCGCCAAAACTCGCGGGCGTAGAAATCGTTCATGTACCCGCCGCCCATGTCGTTCAAGCTCTGTCCTCCGGTGGACGGCGTGCGCTCGAATGGATCCTGGCGAAGGTTAACCATACCCGGCATGTCGGTCGTGACCTTCGGCCCGGGCCATCCCTGGGGCTGCGTGAAGAATTGGAACTTGAAGTCGCCGATCCGCAAGGCGCCAAGTGACGGGCCGCCGAAGTAAACGAATTCTTCGCGGGCCGACGGTCCCTGGCCGAGCAGCAACGGAAGCTGGTTGTAGCCGTCCAGGTGGTTTTTATAGGAGCGGTCGCCAAGCTTCACGTTCTTTTTGAGTTCCTCGGTGATGTTCGGATTGCCCGCCGCGGCCAGCAGCGTGGGGAACCAATCGAGCGCGCTGAAGATGCCGTTCTCGACGACGCCCGCCTTGATCTTGCCGGGCCAACGGACGATGCACGGGGCGCGGAAGCCGCCTTCCATCACGGTTCCTTTCGTTCCTTTGAACGGCGTCATGCCGCCGTCGGGCCAGGTGAAGACTTCCGCGCCGTTGTCGGTGCTGAAGATCACGATCGTGTTGTCGGCTTCGCCGATTTCTTCCAGGTGCTTCATCAGCGCGCCGATGCAATCGTCCATTTGCGCGATGCCGGCTTCTTCGAGACCGTAGTTGGTCTCGCTGTTCATCATCGAATCGTACTTTTCGGAGAGAAACGTCCAGACGTGCATGCGCGTCGTGTTGTGCCAGATGAAGAACGGCTTGCCATCCTTCTTGGCCTTGTCCATGAAGCCTTTCGTGCTTTCGACGAGTACTTCGTCGAACGTGGTCATGTCGTACTTGGCCTTCTCGACGCCTTCATGCATGTTCGGCACGTTGGACATGTCCGGGAACGGCGGCAGCGGGCCTTCGTCGATGATCTTTTGCTTGCCCACCCGACCCCAGCGCGGCATCTCGGTCGGATCGTCGACGTCCGTGGCATAGCAATGCACCAGGTTGCGCGGGCCGTACTTATCGACGAACGCCTTGTCTTTCGGGTAGGAGTACCAGTACGGATCAGACATGGCGTCCAGGTGGTACAGGTAACCGAAGAATTCGTCGAAGCCGTGCAGCGTCGGCAGATACTTGTTCAAGTCGCCCAGGTGATTTTTGCCGAACTGCCCCGTCGTATAGCCTTGCGCCTTGAGCGCCGTGGCGATGGTGCAGGCCTGCGCCGGCATTCCCACGTCGGCGCCGGCCTGGCCGACCGTGGTCAGCCCAGTGCGGAGCGGAATCTCACCGGTGATAAACGCCGCGCGGCCGGCGGTGCAGCTCGCTTCTGCATAGTAGTCGGTGAACAGCATGCCTTCGGAGGCAAGTTTATCGAGGTTCGGCGTCTTGCCCGACATGATGCCGCGGTGGTACGCGCCGAGGTTAAACCAGCCGACATCGTCCCCCATGATGAAGATGATATTCGGCTTCTTCGCGGAGGCGGCCGCGCCGCGCGCGGGCTGCTGCGCTTGCGAGAGCAGCGTCGTGGAGTCGGCCATCGCCAGCAGCTCGCCAGCGTTAACGTTGCTGCAGCATTCCCTGCTCACAGCGTTCGCCAGCGGAAGCGAATCATCGAGCTCGGCCACTTCGCTGGCCGCCTGCGTGGGCGAGAGCAAGGGGATCCGTTGCTCCGCCACAACATACCCCATCATCGCGCCGAGCGCGAGGACCAGCAGAGCTTGAACACCTGGTCGCTTGATCATCGTCGGCTCCAGTCAAAAATAGAAGCGCACCGGCAATACGTTGCGTGAAGGTCACGCAATGCTACTCGCTGGCGCGATTGTTCCGTTGACTTTCCTGCTCCAGCTTCTTGATATCTTCAGGCGAAAGCTGCGGGCGATCGACCTTGATGGTCAACTTGTTGAGCTTGCCCGTGAACTCGAAAGGCGGCTTGTAGTCCGCATCGTTCACTCCGGTCAACGTGTCGGAACCGATATCAAAGCTTTCGTCCCATTGCAGAATCATCGGTAAGGTCTTCGGCAGCGTCTTCGTGTCCACCACTTTGCCGTCCACGCTGAGCGTCCCCGTGCCGGACCGCCCGAGGCCGCTCAGATTGTTGAAAGCGAGCGTCCCCACACCCAGGCCGTCATACTTGAAGTCGAACTCCAGAGTGTGCTTGCCTGGGGCGAGTGCGTCCGGACCTTCCCACTTCACGCGTTCCAAGTCGATCAGGTTCCACAGGAAAACCGGCTTTCCCTCGAGGAGATAAAAGCCATAGCCCGCGAAGCGCCCGCCGGACGTGAGCATCATCCCCTCCGCTCCGCCTTCCGGCACCTCGATCTCGGCAGTGATCGTGTACGAACTATTGAGCAGGAACGGCGAATCGCCCTGCGGCAGTCCGACCATAGGGCGGGTGTACACGAATTCCGTGCGCCCGGCGGTGATGTTGGGGCGCGGCGCGACGATGCGGGCGGCCACCGAGGCATCGAGCGGAAAGACCTGGTACCTATTCGCCTCTTCGATGAACAATTTCTTAAGTTCTTGGATCTTCTCGGGATGTTTTTCAGCAAGGTTCTCGGACTGACTGAAGTCCGTGTTCAGGTCGTATAGCTCCAGAACCTGGTTATTGAGCGGATCGGGATTCGCGGCGTCAAATGCTTCCCACGGTGCGCGGTTCACTTGGGTGCTCAACAGCCAGCCTTCATGATAAAGAGCCCACTGTCCCATCATCTCGAAATACTGGGTCTTGTGTTTTGAGGGCGCCTGGGCATTCTTCACGTCGAAAGTGTCGGCAAAGCTCGTACCTTCGATCGGCGCTTGCGGGATGCCGTCCACGATCTCGGGCGCAGGAATTCCGCAGACTTCGAGCAGGGTTGGCACAATATCGATCACATGACAGAACTGCTCGCGAAGGCCTCCTTCATCCTTGATATGACCAGGCCAGGAGACCGCCATGCATTGGCGGATGCCGCCAAGTTTCGAGGCATTTTGCTTAAACCACGTGAACGGCGTATCGAAGGCCCACGACCAGCCGGCCACTGCAACGCCGTTAAAGAACGCCACTTCGTTCGGCGTGCCGAGCGGCCCACCTTCGGCGCTCGTGCCGTTGTCTCCGTTGATGTAGATGATGAGCGTGTCGTCAAGCTTGCCCATGTCCTCGATGGCCTGAATCACGCGCCCAATCTCGTGATCGTTGTACGCCGCGTAGGCCGCGAAGATCTCCACTTGTCGGATGTAGAGCTTCTTTTCTTCCGGCGTACAATCATCCCAGTTCTTGATGACGTCGGTCGGCCAGGGTTCAAGCTGCGTGTCTTTCGGAATGACTCCCAGTCGTTTCTGGTTTTCAAAGATCCGCTCCCGCAGTTTATTCCAGCCGTCATCGAAGAGGTGCATGTCGTGGATCTTGTCGACCCACTCCTTGGTCGGATGATGAGGCGCGTGCGTGGCGCCGGGAACGTAGTAGCAGAAGAACGGCTTGCTGGGATCGATCTGGTTGATGCGATTCAGATAGTCAATGGCGTCGTCGGCCATACCGGTGATCAGATTCCAGCCTGGCTTGCCCTGGAACGGATAGATCTGCGTCGTGTTGCGGAAAAGGTTCGGTTGCCACTGGTTGGAGTCGCCACCGACGAACCCATAGAAGTAATCGAAGCCCTGACCGATCGGCCAGTTCTCGAACGGCCCCACCTGGCTCGCCGCAAAGACCGGCACATTGTGGTCCTTGCCGAACCACGAGGTCGCGTAACCGTTGTCTTTGAGGATGCGCCCGATCGTGGTCTTATCCTTGGCGATAATGCTGTTGTAACCGGGAAAGCCTGTCGACTGCTCTGAGATCACGCCAAAGCCGGCAGAGTGATGATTGCGCCCCGTAATGAGCGCCGCGCGCGTCGGCGAGCAAAGCGCCGTGGAGTGAATGTTGTTATAGCGCAATCCGCGTTTCGCGATCCGATCCATCGTGGGCGTCGGGATCACGCCGCCAAAGGTGCTCGGCACACCGAAGCCGGAATCGTCGGTCATGATGAGCAGGATGTTCGGCGCCTTCTTCGGCGGGACAATCCGGGGGGCCCACCACGCCTTGGATTGAAGCGCGTCGTCCTTGATCACACCGCCGAATTTCGGATCCGGCGGCGGCAACTGCTTGCCGTCGATCGTGGTCGTGGCAGCCGGCGAACCGACCGGCAGCGTTGGAGCGGCGGCGGCCGTCGCCGCGGGCGCTTTCGCTGCGTCCGTCGACTCGCCCGGATCGGGAAACGCCGCCGCAAAGCCGAAACTGCCGCCAAGTACGATTACCGCCAGACCATTCGCGACCCGTGTCTTCAACATTGCTGATCGTCTCCGCCAATCAAATGGCCTGCGAGGGCAAAATCCCATACCGCATAGGTCCGCCACGCCGCCGGATGACTTCCGGCGCGAACCACCGAGACAACATAGCACGAGTTCATCTCAGGAAAAGTGAAAAATGCGTTATATGTAGGAGATTTCATGCGACGCTAACTGCTGCGCGCACGGCCCGCGACAACCCCGGTGCGTGTGCTATACAATGACTTACAATTCGGAAGCGAAACGCTTCCCCGACTCGTTCGCCGACGGGTGCGGCTGCCCCATACTTCGCGCTCCTTCGTAATTTAACAGTCGTCAGGTGCGAAATGATCACTCTCCGATTCTCCACCCGCGTCTTACTCCTCACGTTGGCCCTGGGCGGATTAGCGCAAACTGCGTTGGCGCAAGCGCCTGCTGCGACCGGCCTGGCCAGCCCTCTGGATGAACTCGATTGGCTGCTGGGCGACTGGTCTGCCGAAGAAGGCGGCGCGCAGGTTCGCACATCGTGCAACTGGGATGCGGGCCGGCGTTTCCTGATTCGCCACATTTACGTCGAGCGCGACGGCCAACTGCTCCACAGCGTCGGGCAGCGTTTCGGATACGACCCGGTCGCCAAGACGATCAAGGTGTGGTCGTTCGACCGCGACGGCAGCCACGCGGAAGGAACGATCACCCAGGACGGCCAGAATTGGGTCTTCGCGACGCAAGGCGTTTCGAGCGCCGGGGCGACGTGGAACTCCACGAATACGTACAGCGACATTAGCGCAAAGGGCTTCACGCTCACCTCGGCGTCGCAGGGCGCCGCGGGGCCGGCGAAGACGTCGGTTCTGAAATTCACCCCCTTTACGCCGGAAGCGGCGCCGGCCGCAGCGCCGACGGACGAACTCGGCGGCGAAGTCTCGTCCGATCCTGCCAAGCAAGCGATCCTTAACAGCAAGGAATGGCGCGAAGTCCGCCGCGCGCTGCAGGAATGGTTGAGCGTGCAAAAAATCTACACGCCACAAGAATTGAAATCGATGAAGGCGCAGATCGATTCGGAAATCACCAAGATGACCGCTCCCGAGCTGCAGGATTTCCTCGACGACATGCGCGACAAAGTCAACGTGCTCCTCTCCAAGGAAGGGGAAGACGCGAGGGCGTGGCTGGCGCAGTACCTGGCCGTGAAGGTCGTCAGCAAGAAGGAATGGGACAAGATGCGCCCGGACGTGCTGAACATGAGCGCCCAGCAACTCAAGGAACGTCTCACGGAACTCGCCCAGCAGAACGCCCAGACCGCGCAACAGGCGGCGGCCGCCCAGCAGGGCCGCAATCTTCAGGCACAGTCGATCCGGCAGGAGATTCAGTACCAACGCCAGTCGCAACAAGACGCCCTCAACCGGGCCTACTACGACGACTGGGGTTCCTACCGCTGGTAACGGCTGGACCGACCATCGCCTAACGGTCAGCCGGCCGGTCAGCGATGACGGTGGGAAACTATTCCGCCCTCACGAGCGGTACAGGCGGAACGGTTTCACAGCGGGCGAAAACCGGCGGCTTTTCGCGCCCCGATTTGGTCTACTCCGCGACGCGATGCGGTCGATCTCGGTAGTATCGCGCCGGGCAAATGGACTTGCCCGCACCGCCGGAAAGGACTCCGCACCATGCTCGCCCGCATTCGCCTGGCGGCGCTTTGCGCGCCGCTCGCCGTGGCGCTGACCACGAGCGCCGCCTTCGCCCAGTCGTTTGGCGTCGAATCGCACAACACTTTGACGCCTGCCGCCGGTGCACTTGGCGGTACAAGCCTCGCGCGGCCTCAAGACCTCGTCGCCGCGATTAACGGCAACCCAGCCACGCTGACCCAATATCAAGGAACCCAGTTCCTGTTCGGAGGCGCGTGGGTCGAGCCGACGTTTAATCTCGAACAAAGCGCGCCGATCCCGCTCGTCGGCGTCGACCCGTTCGGGGCCAAGTCGAACGCGCAAGGGAGCGCCGCGCCGGCGATCGGGGTTACGCAAGATCTCGCCGCACTGGGATTGCCGGCCACGTTCGGCATTGGATTCACGGCCGCGGCCGCGGGGGGCGCCGACTTTCGCAATCAACCGGCCAGCAATGGCACGAACTCCGCCCTCGACGTGCTGGAAATCACCTCCACGCTCGGCTTCG
>CAZUBB010000104.1:10372-15702 GCA_964618485.1 uncultured Pirellulales bacterium | reverse complement strand
AATTCCTCGACGTTCGCGATACCGCCTGTCCCCATCGCGGTGTTGTTCTCAAGATCGACTTCCACGGCCGTCGTGTAGGCCGAGTAATCGAGCGTATCGAGCCCGTCGCCGCCGTCGATGACGCCGGTCACGCTCGCGCCGTCGGCGAACGCGAACGTATCAACGTCGGTTCCGCCGGTGAGGTTGTCGAAGCCGGCGAAAGTCGTCGAGTTAAGCGTTCCTGCGTTGGCCGCTGAGATCGCCCACGCGTTCACGCCATTCAGACCGATCAGCGTGTCATCGATCTGATCTTCCTCCGCGCCCGCAATAAAGTTCTCCAGATTCGCAATACCGCCGGTAGAAGTCGCCGTATTCGCAGCGAGGTTCACCGACACCGGGTCGTTGATCTGCGAAAGGTCCAGCGTATCGCCGCCGTCGCCGCCGTCGATCACGCCGGAAACGGTCGCACCGATGACAAAGGTGTCAGCATCGATGCCGCCGGTGAGGTTTTCCATACCGGCGAACGTAAACCCATTTACGCTGCCGCCGTCCTGCGCGGCAATGGTCCACGCATTGGCCGTGTCGGCGCCAATGAGCGCGTCGCTCGCCGCGCCGCCGAAGAGATTCTCGATGCTCGCGAAGCCGCCGACGCCTGTCGCGGCGCCCGTGCCGAGATTCACTTCCACAGTGGTCGTGTAGGCGAGGTAATCGAGCGTATCGATGCCCGCGCCGCCGTCGATCGCGCCATCCACTCCTGCGCCGTCGGCGAACGCGAAGCGGTCGGTGTCGTTTCCGCCGGACAGGTTCTCAAAGCCCTCGAACGCCACCGTGCCGACCGTACCTGCGTTCTGCGCGGTGATGTTCCACGTGTTGGCGATGTCGAAACCGATCAAGGTATCGCTCGCTGCGCCGCCGAGGAACGTTTCGATCGACGAATACGCGCCGATTCCCGTCGCCGACGCGAGCGGCAGGTTCACCTGCACCGGCATCGTGTAGGCCGAGAAGTCGAGCGTGTCGTCGCCGTCGTTGCCGGTGATCACGCCGGTCAGGGTTGCGCCGTCGGCAAACACGAACGTATCCGCATCAAGTCCGCCGGCGAGGTTCTCGACGCTGATGAACTGCGCCACGATGTCGGCGTTGCCCGCGTCTGCGCCGGTGATGTTCCAGGTCCGCGCGAGGTCATCCCCAAGAATGATGTCGTCCCCTGCACCGCCGTCGATCTGCCCGGTAATCTGTCCGCCGGGCAGGAAGATAAACGTGTCGCTGTCGCCGCCGCCGCGCAAGTTGTTCATGTCGGTGAAATGAACGCCGTTGAGCGTGCCGGAGTTGACGCCGTCGATGATCCACGTGTTCGGCGTATCGGCCGCGACGAGCGTATCGATCCCAGTCCCGCCGATCAGCCGCTCAATGTTGTTCGCCGAGTGCGTCGCCACGTTGACGCCATCGGTCGCGGTCACAAAGCCGAGGCCGACGGTGAAGACGAGATCGACCGTCACCGCCGAGAAGTCGAGGGTGTCGTCGCCCCCTTCGCCGGCAAGTTCGACGATCGTGTCATTCCCCCAGTTATTCTCGAAGAGATAATCGTCGTTGTCCGCGCCGCCGAGCAGCGTGTCGTCGCCGCCAAGACCGTTGATCTGATCTTCGCCGCCGCTACCCGCCAGCGAGTTCGCTTCGTCGCTGCCGCGGATGATGTCATCCGCCTGCGTACCGATCGCGTTTTCAAACAGACCCGGCACGCTCGACGTCACGGTCCGCTCCGGCGTGCCGTAACGGGCCACGATCGGCGCCGGCAGCAGAATCGGCGGCGTCGAAAGATCCACAATCACCGGCACATCGATCAAACTGAAGTCGAGCGTGTCGCTGCCGATCGTTTCGATGATCTCGTCTTCGTCCGACGGATTTCCCAGCACGAACACGTACGTGTCGTCCCCCGCGCCTCCTTGCATATAATCGGAACCGTCGCGGCCGTCGAGCAAGTTATCGCGATCGTTGCCGATCAGCGTGTCGTCCGATGCGCCGCCGACGAGTTGCTCGAAGTTCGCGAAGTTCTCATAAACGTCGGTCACCACCTTGTGTGCATCGCTCGTGCCGTCGGTGCGACGGTGTTCGGCGATCTGGTTCGGCTCTGTAAACGAAGCCGGCGGCGTGCCGGAGAGGTCGATCGTCACCGGTTCGTTCGGCCCCAAGGCGCTGAAGTCGAGGCGATCGCGCCGCCCTTGATCGGTCGGCAGATCGGTCCCCGCGTCGGCTAACTCGACGACGGTATCGATCTCATCCCCCGCGCCCGAGTCCGGCGCTGGCAGGAAGTGATACGTGTCGTCGTTCAACTGCCCGATCAGCGTGTCGTTTCCTTCGAGCCCGTAGAGGTGATCGTCGCCCCCTTCGCTGACGACGCAAGGGTTATCAATGACATTGTCGCCGTAGAGAATGTCGTCGCCCGCGTGGCCATAGATGTAGTCGTCGCCGTCCGGCAAGACGACCTTGGTGAAGTTGCCGAAGTCGATGCCGGCGATCGTCTGACCGCTCGTGGTGATCGTCACCACGTGAACGCCCGAAGCCGGGAAGCTCGGGAAATACCCTTCGGGAACGACTTCGCGAACGAAATGCACGCCCGGGCCGACGCCAGCGATCACATAGTTGCCGTTGGCGTCGGTGATGTCGAACAATTCACCTTCGTCGAGCTCGCCATTGTTGTTGGCGTCGACGTAGATGGTGACGCCGGCCAGCCCCGGATCGTTCTCGTCGCGATCGCCGCGGCAATCCATGTCGTGGAACTTCTGCCCGGTGATGATCCCTTCGCGGAAGTTGCCGAAATCGCGCCCGGCGGCGAACGTGCCTGGCCGCAGCTCGACAACGTGCGCGCCCAACTCGCTGCCCAGCAGCAGCACTGTCACGTCATTCGACTCCACGTTCGCGACCGCCAGGTCGGGACGATCGTCGCCATTGAGATCATCCGCCACAACCGCGCGCGGCGACGTTTCAACAGGGAACGTAATCGAATCGCCGAACGCGCCTTGCTGCGTGTTCAACACGATCAACACGGAATTCGCGCCGCTGTCGGTTACCGCCAGGTCGGGATACTCGTCGGCGTTGAAATCTCCGACCGCAATGCCCGTCGGGTTGTTTGCGACGAAGAACATATCGGGATCGGCGAAACTCAAGCCGCCCACGGCCCCTTCGTTCATCAGAATCGCGATCCGCGCCCCGCCGTCGCCGGCGCGATTGCCGATCGCCAAATCGATGTCGCCATTCTGATCGAAATCGCCGGCCGCGATCGACTGCGAGCCTTGCCCCGACAGGAACGGCTGCAGCACGTCGAAGGTGCCCTCGCCGTTCGCCTTGTTGAGCAGCACGGTCACGACGCCTTGCTCCAGGCTGGTCACGGCGAGGTCAAGTAAGTGATCGTTGTTGAAATCGGCCGCGACGATGGCCGTCGGCACAGCGGGAACCGCGTACGCTTCGCTCAAACTCAAGACGCCTTCGCCGTCGTTCAACAAGACGGTGACGGTATTGCCTTGGAGATCGGCCGTTGCCACGTCGAGATCGCCGTCGCCGTCGAAGTCGCCCGCCGCGATGTCCTGCGGGACGAAACCCGTCTGGTACTCGGCCTTGAACACGAATTGGCCGTTGCCGCCGTTGACGAGGATGGCAACCGTGCTCTTCCCGCGGAGCGCCACCGCGAGATCGACGTCGTCGTCGCCATCGAAATCGGCCGCCACGAGCGAACTCGGCTGCGCGCCGGCAGTCGCCTGCACGGCCGGCAGGTAATGCCCCGTGCCGTCGTTGATTAGGATCGAGACATTGCCGCTGGAAGCATTGGCCGTCGCCAGGTCGAGGAATCCATCACCGTTGAAGTCCGCGCTCACGATGTCGCTCGGCACGCTGCCGACGTCATAATTCGACGAACCCGTGAAGGAGACGATCGGGGCGGTTTGCACATAGCCGTCCGGAACCTCCTCGCGAACGATATATGTCCCGCAATCAATGCCGTCGAAGGAGTAACGCCCCGCTTCGTTCGGGCGCGTATCGGGATTGTCCGCCTGCGTGATGCGGAACGGCTCGATCGGGCGATTGTTAGCGTCGCGATCGAGGATGCCGTTATTGTTCAGATCGAGATAGACGATCACCCCTGGCAGTCCCGGCTCGTTCGGATCGCGTACGCCGTCGCCGTCGAGGTCTTCGAACTTCGTGCCGGTGATGCCGCACTCCGGACTGCGATTGCCGAAGTCGAGCCCTTCGATCGTCGTCTCGGGGCCGACCTCGACGACATGCGCGCCCGGGCCGCCTTGATCGAGCGTGAGCAGATCGATGAAGAATTCCTGCCCTCCGATGGTGAAGGAATCGACCAGTCCGTCGACGATCACCACGCCGAAGCGCGCCGTCGGCGAACCCAGCACCGTGATCACCGCTCCGCCAACGGTAACGCCGTTCAGGTCGCGCAGATTGTCAACGATCCGCAGATCGCCGTTCACCGCGAGGTTCTCGGTCCCGCCGAAATCGGCGAAGTTGAGCGTCAGCCGGCTCACCGCGGCGTCGAACGTGAAGGTCAAGTTGATGTTGTTGACTAACAGTTCCTGCCCCGTGCTGCCGGCATTGCCGCCCGAGTCCACTTCCGCGGAGCCGCTGCTCGTCGATTGCCCCGGCACGAAGAAGAACGGCTCCATCGTCGCATGCGCCACCGCGCCGAGCGTGCCGACGGTGTCGAAAGTCTCGCCGACCGTAAAGGTCGACGGCCGCACCAGATCCTCGAAGCCGAACTCGCGCAGCGGCGCGCTCGGGTACGTCTGCTCCCAGCCGTCCTGCAGCACTTCGGCGACGGTGTACGTGTCGGCCGCGAGCCCGGTGAACGAATACGCGCCGTTCTCATCGGTGACGTCGAATGGCTCGCCTTTATCGAGCTGGCCGTTGTTGTTGAGATCGAGGTAAATCGTCCAGCCCGCCAGCGGCTCTTCGCCTTCGCCGCGCTCGCCGTCGCCGTCGATGTCGTTCCACTTCGTGCCGAAGATGCGGCCGTTCGTGCGCTGATTGCCGAAATTGATTTCACGCGTGATGACGTCCGGGCTCACCGTTACGACATGAATGCCCGGTCCCGGCAGCAGCACCGTGACGTCGTCGATGGCAAACTCCTGGCCGCCGATGCCGAAACTGGTGATACCGCCGAGCGCGCCGAAGATTCCCAGGGATCCTTCGGACTGATTGACGACCAACTGCGCGCCACCGACCGTGACGCCATTCAGGTCCGTCAATTCTTCGACGATCCGCAGATCGCCGTTGATCGAAACATTGAACGCGCCGCCGTAGTCGCCGTACCGCAACACGAGGCCGTTCACGGCCGTGTTGAACGTGAAGTT
>CAZUBB010000104.1:0-10362 GCA_964618485.1 uncultured Pirellulales bacterium | reverse complement strand
GCTCATCGCGGTGTTCACCGGGCGTCGTTGCGCCGTGTTGAACGTGAAGTTCAGGGTGACCAACTCCAGGAACAGCTCCTGCCCGGTGCCGCCAGCGTTACCGGTCTGGCTGACCCTCGCCTGGCCTTCCGGCGCCGGCGTGCCGTCCAAGAAGAAGAACTGCGAAGCGGCGACCGTGGCCACCGCGCCGGCCGTGCCCAGCGTGGTGAACGTTTCGCCGACGTCGTACGCCTCTTGTGATGGCAGATCCTCGAAGCGGAACGCGCTCGCGGCGATCACCGGGAATGTCTGCCGCCACCCTTCCTGCTGTACCTCGACGACCGTGTACTCGCCCGGCGAAACATCCGCGATGAAGTAATTGCCGCGCGCGTCAGTGACGTCGAACGGCTCGCCCTTGTCGAGCTGGCGATTGTTGTTGATGTCGACGTAGATCGTCCAGCCGGCGAGCCCGTCTTCCAGATCGCCTTGGCGGCCGTCGCCGTCAACGTCGTTCCACTTCGTGCCGGAGATGCCGCCGGTGGGACGGCGATTACCGAAATCGCGATTCGTCGCGTCGCCCTGCCGCAGCTCGACGACATGGACGCCCAGTCCTTGGCGTTCGGCGGTCAGCGTGTCAAGGAAGATCTCCTGCCCACCGATTGTGAAGCTGTCGATCGCGCCCGTGACTTCAATCAACCCAAACGGCGTGCCGGCGAACGGCGTGACGAAGACCTGCGCGCCGCCGATGGTCAGACCATTGAGCACCGTGAAGTCCGCGACGTTCCGCAGATCGCCGTTCACGGCCAGATTCACGTTGCCGCCGAATTCGCCGTAGCGAATCGAAAGGCCTTCCAGCGTCCGGTTGAAGCTGAATCGCAGGTTGATGCCGTTGACCTGCATCTCCTGCCCGGCGCCGCCCGCCTGGCCGTTGTCCTCGACGATCGCGATCCCTTGTCGCGTCGGGTTGCCATCCGGCTGGAAGAATTCTTCGGTGATCATTTGCGCGCGGTAGCCGTCTTGCGACTGGATATCGACCACGCGATTGACGGGATACCGCGTCCCCAGCGGCAATTCGTCGAAGACGAACTGCGTCTGCGGCGGCGGATTGGTCTGTACCCAACTCTCTTGGACCTCTTCCGCCACAGCGTAGCGCGCGAAGGCCAGTTCTTCAAAGATATAGAAACCAGTCTCATCGACTTCCGTCCGCGGATCGTCGTCGAGCGTGATGCGGAACGGCTCCAATGGATTGCCGCGATCGTCGCGATCGAGCACGCGGTTGTTGTTCAGATCGAGATAAATCGTCCAACCTGGCAGCCCCGGCTCCGTGGACGAACGCTTCCCGTCGCCGTCGAGGTCGTTCCACTTGAAGCCGCTGATGCTGCCCGTCGGCAGTCCGCCGCCGGCGCCGCCGTCGTTCAACTCTTGCGGACCGAACGGCGGAATCTCGGCGCCCATGCCTTCGCGGAAGGCATAGAGGTCGACGAAATCAATGTCGCCGTCGCGATCGTAATCGAAGCACGAAACGTAATTGGCATCGCCGCGCACGCTGTGGAACGCCGCCTGGAACGCCGCCACGTCGTCGGCATCGACGCGACCATCCACATCGCAATCGCCAAACACGACGTTGCCGAAATCGAGACCCACGAGCGTCTGTGACTGCGTCAACTCGATCAGGTGGCCGTTGACCGCCGGATCGCTCGGGTACGTGCGCGTCCAGCCCGGGCGCAATTCTTCGGAGAGGACGTACGTCCCCGGCGCAACGTCCGGAATGACGTACGCGCCGGCGTCGTTCTGCGGCGTGCCAGGGTTATCGGCCTGCGTGATCGCGAACGGTTCCAGCGCCCGCCCTTCGTTGTCGCGATCGAGGATGCCGTTGTTGTTGAGGTCGACAAAGATCGTCCAGCCGGCGAGCCCGATCTCGTTTTCCTGCCGCTTGCCGTCCGCGTTGAAGTCCTACCACTTCGTACCGCTGACGCCGCTGCCGCGGGCGTTACCAAAGTGAACGCGGTTAAGCAGATCGCCCGACTGCACGGTGATGTCGTAGCCGCCGCCCGCATCCGCGCCGGGCGTCGTTTGTTTCCAGCCGACTTGCAGGACTTCCATGATGCGATAGTCGCCCGGCAGCAGGCCCTGGAACGAATACGCCCCGGTCTCGTCAAGCACCGTCGTCGGATCGTCCTGCGCCGTGATCGCGTACGGCTCGATCGGGAAGCCAAAAATCGGCTCCACGTCGAGGATGCCGTTGCGATTCACATCGATGAAGATCGTCCAGCCCGCGAGACCGGGCTCGATATACGCGCCGGTGTCATCGACGTCGCGCTCGCCGTCGCCGTCGATATCGTTGAACTTCTGCCCGTGGATCTCCGCCGAACGCAGGTTCGCGAAGTTGACGTTTTCCACCGTGCCCAGCGCATTGGTGACGATCTGCGGTTCCGGCAAAGACCGGGGATCGCCCGGCTGCGATTGCAGCCACTTCGTATCCATCGTCTCATAGATGGTGTACGACAGCGCCGGCAGGTTAAGGAACGAATACGTTCCCGCCTCGTCGACGTCGGTAAGCGGATCGTCCTCGGCCGTGATCACGCTCGGCTCGAAGCGATCGCGCGAACCATTGTTGTTAACGTCAATCCAGATCCGCCATCCGGGCAAGCCCGGCTCGCCAGGATCGCGCTGGCCGTCCCCGTCGAGATCCTCGAATTTAACGCCGAAGATATCGGCTCGTTGCGTATTGCCGAACGCGGCGAAATCGGCTTCGCCGGAATCGACCGCAAGGTGATGAAACCGCGGATCGCGGCCGCCATCTTCATCGCTCAGCGACGGAATCCAGCCGCGGAAGAACGGCACGAAGCGGCGCAACGGATTCAGAAACGGCTCGGGGAACGTCTGTGTCCAGCCTTCCTGCAACACCTCGCCGATCACGTAATTGCCCGGCCGCAGATCGGTAAACTCGAAGAAACCGTTCGCGTCGGTCACGGTGCTCGGCTCATCCTCATCGAGCGAGCCGTTCTCGTTCAGATCGAGATAAATCGTCCAACCTTCCAGCAGCGGTTCGGTGAACAGATCGATCGTGCCATCGGCGTCGAGGTCATGCCACTTGAAGCCGGAGATTTCGCCCAAGCGATAGTTCAGGAAATTGACGCCGAACGAAAACTCGCCCGACAACAGCGTGCGCACCTGCACGCCGCCCGGCGTCGTGGCGTCGTCAAAACTCTGCTCCCAACCGTCCTGCAGCACCTCGGTCACGTAGTACGTGCCCGGCTCGAGATTGTTGAACGCGTAGTTACCGAGCGCATCGGTCACCGTGCTCAACTCGCCGGGATCGAGCGTGCCGTTTTGATTCTGATCGAGATAGATTGTCCAGCCTGCGAGCGCCGGCTCCGTCGGCTTGCCTTCGCCGTCGCGATCAAGTTGCCCGTCGCCGTCGACGTCCTCGTACTTCGTCCCCTCGATGCGGACAGCTTCGGCATTGCCGAAGTTGGCGTCACTGACGATCTCATCGAAGCCGAGATCGATCTCATACTCGCCCGTCGCCGGGAACGTTTGCACCCAGCCGAATTGCGGCGCCTCGATCACGCGATAAGCGTCCGGCAGCAACTGCGTGAAATGATATTGGCCCGCGTCGTCCGTCAATTGGACGTCGACGATGCCGCCGTCATTCACCAGGAAGATCACCCAGCCCGCGAGGACATTCTCTTCGGGATCAAAGACGCCGTCGCCATCGATATCTTCCCACTTCGTGCCGTGAATCTCGCCGTACTCGATGTTGCCGAAATCGATCTCCTCAGCGGTCTGCACGTCCGCCGGATCGGGTCCGGAATCAAGCGCCAGCGTGTAACCAAACACGCTCAATCCGCCGGCCGTCAGGAACGTCTCCGCCGTGGCGCTGCCGCCGTTGGGCAGCGTGACCGTGTAACTGCCGAACGGCAACGTGTTGAGGAACTCCGCCTGCTCCACTTCCGCAACGTGATACACGCCCGGCCGCATTCCGACGACATTCCCTCCCGCGCTCGCGTCTGTGAACGAGTACAACCCCGACTCGGTGAGCGGATCAATATCGCCGCTGCTATCCAAGTCGATGCTCGTCGTGACCGTCGTGGCGATCAACTCTCCTTCTTCGTCGTAGAGTTCAATCACCCAGTCATCGAGTCCAGGCTCGCCGGGGCCCTTCACGCCGTCGCCGTCGAGGTCCTTGAATTTCTGCCCTGAAATCGAAACCGGCAATACCGGCAGCACCACCGGGTCGGGAATCACGCAGGAACTGATGCCGTACCCGCCATAGAACGGCCCGCCCGACGGTGCGCCGGGATTGGTGAGGATGTAATCCAGGTTCATGTCGGACGTGCCGCCGATCATGATGTTCACGCCGAGCGTGCCGCACATCGGGTCGTCGTTGTCCGGCCCCCCTTCGAGGCGGTCCTCATCGGTCGCCGAGACGCTGCCGATGCGGTAACCGAACAGCGTATCGTTGCCGTAGTCGCCGAAGAGATTGTCCGCGCCTTCTTCGCCGGTCAGCAGGTCGTTGCCATGACCACCGTGTACGATGTCGCTGCCGTCCGTGCCTACCGTCATGAACGTGGCCAGCAGCGCGAGGAAATCGGCGTCTTCATCGTCCGGCGCCAGCAACAGCGGATTCGGCGAGTTCTCGTCGAAGATGTCTTTGAAGTTCGCGACGATCAGGTTTTCCAGCAGCGGATAACCGAGCGGTTGGCCGCCAATCACCAAATCATTGCCGCTGGCGCCGTCGAGATAATCGCCGAACTCGGAGCCAATCAAATCATCGAGCGTCAGTCGCACGCCGGTATCGATGCCGCCGGAGAGGAAGTCGTCGCTTGAGCCGCCGTCGAGGTTGTCGTTTCCTTCGTCGCCGAGGAGGAAATCGCGCCCGGGGCCACCGAAGAGGGAATCGTCGCCGTCCTGGCCGAAGATCTTGTCCTCGTGCCCGTCGCCATGCAACTCGTCGTTGCCCTCGTTGCCATACAGAATATCCGCGCCGGCGAACGCCGCGGGATTGATGAAGAACAACGGCAGGAAGAACGACGTTTGACGCGCGCTGAACACCGCTTCCACCGTGCGGGCATCGACGTCGATCTCAAAGTACGCGTCGCCGTAAGCGAGGTCATCGCCCAGACCGCCGCTGGCGATATCGTGCCCGCCGCCGAGCGCGATGCGATCGTCTCCCTGGCCGCCCGTGACCAAATCCTGGCCGCCGCCGGTGTCGATCGTGATGCCGAGCAGCGAACCGCTTGCGTCGACGACATCGTCGTCCTCCGACGGCGCCCCTTCGCCGATCGGCAAATCGCCGAACACCGCCACCAGCGTGGCGCTGTCGAGCGTTGGGATGCTGATCGTAAAGTCATCCGCCGCGCGGCCGCCGATCACGAACATCACGCCGTCGTCGGGAGCGCTCGTGACGTCGAACGTATCGATGTCGACGTCCGACCGCACTTCCACGAACGGGGCTTCGAACGTTCCGTGAATATCGACCACGCTGCCGGTCGCGTCGAGATTTGTGAAGTCAGCCTTGATAAAGACGCTATCGCCGGCCGAGATCGTCGAGCCGACTTCCATGGTGACGTTGTCGCCAGCATTGAGGAACGAACTTCCCTGCGGAGTCGAGACCGAAGAACCGGCCGGCATCAAGAGATGCCCCGCCGCGCCGTCGACGACGTTCAGCGTCACGTTCCCTTGCGTGCTGGTCACGTTGCCGACGGTCATCGGTCCGGAGATCTCCGTGACGAAAATGTTCCCGCTCGCCAACGCGTCGAGCCGGCTCGCTTGCTCGTCGATGCGGATCGGCACCGCCGCCGCGCCGATATGACCGACGCCTGGATCGGCGATCACGAAACCGCCGACAACAATGGCATCGACCACGAGCGCGACGTCCCGGGCGCGAATCAAGTGATCGGCCGCGCCGGCGTCGATGCTGCCGCGCCGCGTGAGAATCGCCGCTTTGCCGTCCGGCGCGGAGATCAAACCATCGAGTCGAATGTTCGACGAAGCGACAATCGCGTCTTTCGTCCCCGCGAACGCCAGCACCGTGATGTCGCCCGCCGCGGAGAGATCCCCCAACCGCAACGTGCTCGTCGCCGGCACGACCGACTTATCGGGATTGACCTTGATCGCGCCGTTGTAACGAATGTCGATATCGCCGGCGGTCGATTGAATGCGATCGATGTCGCCGATCGTTTCGCCGGTCCCGCCCAAAGTCAACTCCAGCGGAGAACCGTCGCTGACGCCCAGCGTGACGTCGACAAATACTCCCAATGCACCCAGCAGTTCCACGCCCGGCGTGGGGGCGAATTCACTCCGCGCGATCCGCACAAAGAGCCGCTCGGTGTTTGGCCCATTCACGCGGCCGATGCTGCCGTCCTCGACGTCGATGCGAATCTCGCGCGTCCGGATGTACGACGACGTCTCGGCGAATTGCTTCGAGTTGCTCGGGTCTTGATCCTCCGACAGGATGTCGCCGCCGGCATTGTGCAGGACGGTCACGCCCCCTTGGTTCTCGATGTGGCCGCGGAGGATGATATCGCGGTTCGCCCCGTTCGTGTTCTCGATCTTGACTTCCGTATCGACCGCGTTCGTGAAGACGTCGTACGTGAAGTTGTTCGGCGCGCCGATAATGTTGATCGGCGGCGTGCCAGGAATCTGCGAAACATCGATGTTGTTGATGATGAGATTCTTCGCCGACGCGTTGACGATCGAAACGTGATCGAAAGAGTTGTTGAAGATGAAGTTGGAATGCCCGGCGACTTCCCCTTCGCTTTCCAAGCGAATGGTGCCTTGCGGATCGTCGTTGACAATGGCGTCGATCACCACGTCCGGCGTGCCGACGATGCCGCCGATCGGCACGATGTTGCCGTTGCCGTCGCGCACGGTGACGTTGTCGGACTTCGTGACGCGCCCCGCCGCGTCAATCTCCGCCTCCGGCGCCGCGCCGCCGGTGATCGTCACGTCGGCGTTGAAGTTGATCGTCGAATCGACCACCGGCCCCGGCAGCCCCTGGTCGAGCGTGTAGATGTAGACCTCGCTGTTGCCGGTAATGCCGCGAACGGCCTCGAACCCTTCGTCAATCGCCCCTTCGGCATCACAAATCAAACCCCACAGGCAGACGATCTCACCCGCCACCGTTACGACGCCTTCCGCGGCGTCGAGCACGAGGTCGGCCAGCGTATCGAGATCGACTTCGACGTATTCCTCGTACCGCTCGAGTTTCGTGGCCTCGGTTTCAAACTTGTGCGCGAACGCCTCGACATCCAGATCGTGCGTCTTGATATCGACGCCACTCGCGACGTTAATGTCGGCCCGCGCCACCTTGAGGTTCGTCGATTTCGCCGTCGCGGAACCAAAAGCCCCGGCGCTCGCGGCCCGCACGTCGGTCTTCGTGTTCACCAACTCCTGCCGCGCGGCGATCGTCGTCTGCCCGAGGCTCGACCCAGTTCCGTTCGCCTCAATCGACGCGCCCGCGTCGATGAAAATCTTCGCCAGCACCGTGGCGTCCACTTTGCCGGAGGAATCGCTGAAATTGCCGAACGCCAGCCCGCCGGAGTCGCTCGACGCCTGCGCCTTGCCGTCGACGTCTGTGGAGGTAACGCTCACGTCGCCGCCGACCACTGTGGCGTTGAAGCCGACCCGCGCCACGGTCTCGGAATCGACCGTGGCCGTCGCGTCGGATTCATTCGTGCTCACGGCGGCGATCGGCGTATTCGAGTTCGCCCGCGGCGTTACGAGGAACCTAGTCTCAGCGTGTACATCGACGAGCCGGTCCGCCGTGACAAACGCGTTATCGCCGATCTCGGCCCGAGTGCGATTCGTGAGGCTGGCCCGCGCGCTCGCGCCGCCAACGGCGATCAAACCGCCTTGCCCGGCGACCGCATGCACGTCGGAATCGTTCTGACTCAGTGCGCGAATCAACACATCGCGCCCGGCGTTGATCGTCGCCCCGGCACGCACCTCCGCGATCGTCTCCATCGTCCCCATCGTCGCCCGCGCGTCGACAAAACCGGCGGCGAGCAGCCCCGCAGCCGTGGCGTCGACGTCGGCGATCGACTTATTGCGGGAATCGGCTTCAAACACGACGTCGCGAGTGGCGCTGATCGTGGCGTCGCCGGCGAACGCGCGGAAATCAACGTCCATCGTCGACGTGGCGCCGGTCCCTGGAACGATGCCGACGAAGCCCGCGGCGGTCGCGTCGGCCGCGGCGTCGGCGGTGTTGGTCGCATTCGAGGCCGTGAGATAATTGAACGCCTCTGCGACGACGCGGACGTCGCTTTCACGTCCGGGAACGCCTGCGGTCAGATTGGCGCCGCTATTGATGTGCGCCTGCACGCCGCCGCGGACCGTCGCGTCCGCTTGCGACGCCCCCACCGCGCCCAGGCCGGCCGCGAGGCCATCCGCCCGGGCCGTGGCGTCGTTGTCTGACGTCGCTTGCACGATGACTTCATCGCCGATCGTGGCCGTCACGTCGCCCAGGAAGGCGTCGACGCCGACATGCGTAATCGCGTCCGCCGAGTTCGCCGTGCCGCCGATCAAACCGACCGCCGTGCCATCGGCGTCGGCCAACGACGTATGAACCGATTGCGCGCGGACCTCCAAGTCGCCGGCCACCGAGTTGTTGCCGACGTTGACCGTCGCCCCGTTGTTGATATGCGCCGTCACGTCGCCCGTGATCGACGCGCTCGCGTCGGCCAGTCCGGCAGCGCCAAGTCCGCCCGCCACGCCGTCGGCCTCCGCGTTCGCGTTTCCGAACGAACGGGCAAAGACGCTGGCGTCGCCGGTCACGTTGAGGTTGGCGTCGCCGATAAACGCGTCGGTCGTCACCGTGACGATGGCGTCGCCTGACGTCGTCGCTACGCCGATCAAACCACCCGACGTGGCATCCCCTTCGGCGTCTGCCACATTGCGCGCCTCGGCGATAATCTCCAGGTTACCTTGGCTCGCCCCCGCGCCGGCCTCTGCCGTGGAACCATTTTCCAGGTTCGCGCGCGTCGTGCCGTTCACGGTCGCATTGGCGTCGCTCGCGCCGATGCCAACGATCCCGAAGGCGAAGCCAATGCTATGCGAGGTCGCCACGTTGTTCGCCAGCGACTTCACCGACACATTACGCCCAGCGTCCAGCAGCGCGCCGGTGCGGGCAAACGCATCGGTATTGCCGGTGGTGAGCGCATCGGCGCGAGCGCCGACCGCGCCAATCAAACCGCCAGCCGGCGCCCGGGCGACGGCGTTCGCGCTATTGCCGATCTCCGCGCCGGCGAGCGTGTAGTTGTGGAACGACTGGATGAAAATATCGCGACCGGCGTGAATCGTTGCATTCTGACCGGCGGAGGTTTCAATGTCCGCGTTGATTTCCGCATCCGCTCGCGAAACGCCGACCGCCACCACGCCGCCGGCCACGCCACGGGCATCGGTATCGGCGTCAGTAGCGACCTGCGACGTGATCGCCACGTCGTTATCCACCTGGACGCTCGCCCCATTGCCGACGAAGGCGCGTACCGTCGGATTCACCGTGGCGTCCGCTCGCGTACCGACCCCTGCCACGATGCCGCCGCTCACGGCCCGTGTATCCGACTCCGCAACCTGATTCGTGAAGCTGCGCACCGCCAGGCTATTGCCGTCGCTGATCGTGCCGTTGAACTGGGCCGTCGTCGTCCCGCCCGAAGTGGCCGCCGCCAGCGTGGAACCAATCCCGACGATCCCCGCGGCAATGCCGGTGCCGTCGGCCTCGGCGTCGTTATTGTTCCAACTGATGAATTGAATATCCCCGCCGGCGTTCAGCACGGCGCTGCCGCCGCTCGTGGCATCCACATTCGCCCGAGCGAAAGCGTTGGCATCCGCGCCGGTCCCGCCGATCAACCCACCTGCGGGCGTCGTGGCATTGGCCGCCGCGCCGCGATTGATGAGGGAACCGTCGAGTTGGAAATTGTGCGCGGCGATCACCGCAATGCCGCCCAGCGCGCTCACGTTGGCGTTGCCGATCGAGGCTTCCAGGTCAGGCTCCAGAATCGCATCCGCGTTCGATACGCCGACGGCAACCGCGCCCCCCGCCACGCCCAGCGCATCGGCGTCGGAGTCGGCCGAGGTTTGCGCAGTCACATTGACATTGCGATCGACGTCGATCACTGCGCCGTTATCGATCCGCGCCCGCACCGTGGGATCGACTCGTGTATCCGCATCAGAACCTGCGCCGGCGACGATTCCGCCGCTCACCGCCGTCGTGTCCGCTTCGGCGACGTCGTTCGTCGTGGTGCGAATGTTCAGATCCCGGGCATCGGTCACAGCGCCGCCGACATGCGCCGACGTGCTGCCGCTCGAAATTGCCTCGGCCATGACGAGCCCGATGCCGACGATGCCGCCCGTCAGCCCCGTGCCGTCCGCTTCGGCGTC
>CAZUBB010000103.1:14325-15764 GCA_964618485.1 uncultured Pirellulales bacterium | reverse complement strand
ATCGCCAGGCAAGCTCAGCCATTCTCAGCAAGTATTCACGTCCAACAACACCCTGGTCAGCATGGATCTTGACCAGACCGGCGCGATCGCCGAACCGATTCTGTTTTACAGCCAAGACGACAACGTCCGAGCGAATCGCTTCAATATTGCGCAACTGCAGTATCCCGGCGCTGCCTCCCTCTCGGTACGGGACGAGGATCAATCGCTGCTCGGTTCGCACTTCGGCTTTGAAATCTCGTCAACCGGCAAGTTTCGTGTGGTTACCAATGGCCGGTTGAACATCGAGATTACGCCAAACCTCGTCTCGCCGAGCTCCTCGACATACGTCGCGCTGCCGGAGCTGTACTACGCGCTGGACGACATCAACGCGGTGCAAACGCCCAACGTTGCCCAGATCGCGTACGGAAAGGACGGTTCCGGGAACGAAGTTCTGTACGGCATCGATACCGCGCTCGATTCGCTGGTTTGGTTCACGGCGAGCAGCGGAGGCGAACTGCGGACCATCGGCAAGTTGCGCTCCGGGGACCAGACGTTCAACGTTGGGCCGGAAGGCGGGTTCGATATTTCGGCGCGCACCGGCACGGCCTACGTGGCCGCGGAGACGTTCAATGGCTACGGAAATCGGATTTTGGAAGTGAATCTCGCGACCGGCGAGGTGCTGAAGCACTACGAAGTGGCCGGTGGTGCGAAACTGATGGCCCTCGCTGTACCGGAACCGGCCGCCATGGCGCTGGCCGGCATTGGGTTGGTGACCGCGCCGCTGCTGCTCGGTCGCCGCAAGGGCTAAGTTACTTCGCGATCGCCGCCAGAATGCTCTCCACGTCGTAGACACACCCGCCCCAGGTGCCGCCGCTGAGTTGCTGGAGCGCTGCCCACAGACGGGTATCGGCCGGTAAATGCGCGTCGGGACGGAGGTCGTCGCGCGACGCGCGAGCTGCGAGAACGCGCGTTGCTTCGTCGAGCGGGTATTCGCGCTCGACGTCGCCGATCCAATCGACGGTTCCGGTGAGGTTCACGCGGTCAATGACGATGCGGATGCGGTCGCCGTCCCGGACTTTGCCGATTGGCCCGCCGGCCAACGCTTCGGGGCCGACGTGGCCGATGCATGCTCCGGTGCTGACGCCGGAGAATCGGGCGTCGGTCAGGACGGCGACCTCGCGTCCCCAGGCCAGGTGTTTTAACGCAGAGGTGATCTGATACGTTTCTTCCATGCCGGCGCCGCTCGGCCCACGGCAAATCAACACCAGGACATCGCCGGGCTGCAGCGGCGCGGCGTCGCGTCCTTTGATGGCGGCGATAGCATCGGCTTCGCGCGTGAACACCCGGGCGCGCCCCACTTTGCGATAGACGCCATCGGCGTCGACGACGCGCGCGTCGATCGCGGTACTCTTGATCACCGATCCTTCCGGCGCCAGGTTGCCGCGCGGAAAACAGACGGT
>CAZUBB010000103.1:13609-14315 GCA_964618485.1 uncultured Pirellulales bacterium | reverse complement strand
TGGCGGGGGACATGATGACATTCTCGGCATCAATGCCGTCGCGCTCCTGCAACAACGTACGCAGGCGCTGCCGCCGCTCGGAATGCTCCCAGGCTTCCAGCACTTCGCGCCACGGTTGGCCGGAAACCGTGAGGCAATCGAGATCGAGCAAAGCGAGCTCGCGCAGATGTAACATGACTTCGGGGACGCCGCCGGCCAGGAACACTTGCACCGTGGGGTGTCCGACGGGGCCGTTCGGCAAAGCATCGACCAAGCGCGGCGTGCGGGGGTTGATCGCTTCCCAGTCCGCGGCCGGGGGACGGCGTAGACCGGCCGCGTGCGCGATCGCGGGAATGTGCAGCAGCAAGTTCGTCGATCCGCCGAACGCCGCGTGAACCACCATGGCGTTGCGAATCGCGCCGTCGGTGACAATGTCGCGCGTGGCGCGGCCGTGCTGGGCGAGATTCCAGAGCGCCCGCGCGCTGCGGCGGGCCATGTCGCGCCAGATCGGCTGGCCGGATGGCGCGAGGGCCGAGTGCGCGAGCGAGAGTCCGAGCGCCTCGCCGACGACCTGCGAGGTCGCCGCGGTGCCGAGAAACTGGCAGCCGCCCCCGGGCGAAGCGCACGCGCGGCAGCCGAGCGAGGCGGCTTCTTCCAGACTGATTTCCCCGTGCGCGAAACGCGCGCCGATGGTTTGAATCTTCCCGGCGTCCTCGCCGTCGCGCGG
>CAZUBB010000103.1:12242-13599 GCA_964618485.1 uncultured Pirellulales bacterium | reverse complement strand
ACGCCGCCGGGGACGAGCACCGCGGGCAACTCCGGCACGCCCGCGAGCGCCATCATCATCGCCGGCATCCCTTTGTCGCACGTGGCGACCCCGAGGACGCCGCGCCGCGTGGGCAAGGAGCGAATCAACCGCCGCAGCACGATCGCCGCGTCGTTGCGATACGCGAGGCTATCGAACATGCCGGTCGTCCCTTGCGAGCGGCCGTCACAGGGATCGGAACACATCGCCGCGAAGGGCACTCCCCCCGCGGCCTTAAGCACTCGCGCGGCTTCCTCGACCAGCAGACCCACTTCCCAATGTCCGGTGTGGTAGCCGAGCGCCACCGGCGACCCATCCGGCGCGCGGACGCCCCCCTGCGTGCTCAGCAGTAGAAACTGCGGCCCGAGCAAATCCTGCGGTCGCCAACCCATCCCGGCATTCTGCGACAGCCCAAAGAGATCGCCGCTCGACCACGAGTTGAGCATCTCGGGCGTCAGCGGCAGGCTCCCCGAGGGACCCACGGCGGACGATTGCGTCTCGGCGAGGAGTCCCTCATCGATGCCCGGCGCGACGTCTTGGATGGAGAAGCGAGGGTTCGACGAGGTTGCCATAGGGAATTGAGATGCTCGCGGTAGAAGCGGCCGATCTTGCAAGGCCCATTGTACCACCCACCCGTGCGGCGCTCGATTCGGTATGATGCCGGACTGTCCCTTGGCTTCCTTCTAGCACGCCCACGCCCCCACACTCATGGACTACACCTATCTCGACATCGCCAAGATGATCGACCACTCCTTGCTCAACCCGACGCTGGCGACGGCGGATTTGGAGGCGGGCTGCGACTTGGCGTTGCGTTACGACGTCGCCAGCGTGTGCATCCTGCCGTATTACCTGCGCCGTTGCGCCGATCTCCTGCGGGGGAGCGACGTGAAGGCCTCGACGACGATCGGCTTTCCGCATGGCGGCCAGGTGACCTCGATTAAGGTCGCCGAGGCGGAGAGGGCCCTGATCGATGGCGGTCAGGAGCTCGACATGGTCGTGAACATCAGCCAGGTGCTGAGCGGCGCCTGGGACTATGTGCGGCAGGATATTGAGGGGGTCATCCGCGTCGCCCACGCCGCGGGGCAGAAGGTGAAGGTGATTTTCGAGAACTGCTACTTGCAGGATCAGCACAAGATCGAGCTGTGCCGGATTTGCTCCGACTTGGGGGCCGACTGGGTGAAGACCTCGACCGGCTACGGCAGCGGCGGCGCCACGCATGACGACTTGCGGCTGATGCGCAGCAACTCGTCGCCTCGCGTGCAGGTCAAAGCGGCCGGCGGCGTTCGAGACCTGGATGCGTTGCTGGCGGTCCGGGCGCTGGGAGTGACTCGTTGCGGGG
>CAZUBB010000103.1:7460-12222 GCA_964618485.1 uncultured Pirellulales bacterium | reverse complement strand
TGAAGTCGGGCGACGCGTATTAAGCGGGCCGGTGTCGATGGGCTCTTCTGTAGCCGAGGTCTGTGACCTCGGGGGTTCAGCGGCAGCCGCTATCTAACCCACCGAGGTCACAGACCTCGGCTACAGACGGAGCGAAACTGCGACCTCCTACGCGTTGAAACGCCTCATCGCGCCTCACGGCAGATCGTCCGGCGGCGTGAACAGGGCCTCTTGCTGGGTTTGCGCCAAGCGGACGAGCACGAGGCGCCGAGCTTCGCCGCCGGCGGTTTCTTCCTTGAAGAAGTAATTGCCGAGCGCACCCTCGGCGCTATCGGCGCCGCCGAGGACCAGGATTTGCCCCGGGGAAAGCATGGTCTCTAGCTTGATGGCGTCCAGCGAGACGCGGTCGCGGCGCAGTTCCATCATGAACTGCACGTCGTTCGAGGTGACCTGGTTCCGCGGCGTGCCATGCTGAACTTCGGACTCCACGCCGAGTCGCACCCGGCCGTCCGGTTGCGGAATGCCGCTGATGGCGAAGCAGCACTGCGCCTGCTGATAGCTCTTTCCTTCGATACTGGCGCCGCGTTTCTCAAAGATGGAGAGCCGGTCGTAGACCTTCGAAGCCAGAATCTCGCCGCGGCGTCCGGCGCGCATCTGCATGATCCGCCGTGAAACGTTGGCGTCGCTTTCGAAATCAACGATCGCCGTGTCGGTCGAGGGGCTGTCGGATGCTTCCGCCAGCTTCATCAGACGTTCGAGCTCCACGGGAATACGTCCCGCGGTGACGCCGGCGCGGAAGCCGCGGTCCCGTAGCCGCTGGCGGAGATCCGCCGGCAACGACATCTCGTCGATTTCCGTCCAAAGCGTGGCGGAGTCGAAGGCGTCCTCTGCGGGAAGCCGGACGAGGAAGACTTCCAGCACGACGCTGTCGGAGGCCATTTTCGGCGGCTTGAGTTCCAGCCCCGTGGGCGCAGGCAACGCGCGGCATCCGGCAGCGCATGCGAGCCAGAACAGCCCCAGGCAGCCCAGTGTATGAAATTGTCGCCGCATGCGTGTGCCGTTCCGTGGCGCCACCCGTTCTCGCCGCCCGCGCGCAGACTATCCCCGCGTGCGTCGCGGAGGATAGGAACGCTGGTCTTCGGCGTCAAGGCGAGCCGGTTGCTGGACTCGGTTCCATACGATTTTTTCCGCCTGTAGGAAACGCTCCCGTCGAGTGGTTATTATGGGGGGCGTTGCGAGGTTTCTCTCCGGGAGCACGCTATGCGAAGCGGTATTTGGTCGTTCGCGCTCGTCGCGTTTTGGACATTGGGGGGCGGGGCGTTAGTTGCTCAGGAGGGCTTCAATCCGATAGCGCCCTCAGAAGTAGAACTGACGAAAATGCTGGCCGCCGAGCCGTTCGGCGAGGCGACCTGGCCGGTCTGGCGGCAGCGTTATTTGGATTGGAACGATAGCCGGACCAGGCGGTCGCGCGAGTTCACCAACCAGCTTGCCGAGTTTGTGGCGGGGCAACTCGCAAACGGCGCACTTCCGGCGTATCTCGCTAACGATGCCGTGGCCTGGCATCTATGCGCGCGGGGAACGCTTGAAATGGCAGAGGACGAAAGCACGGTGCTGGCCGCCGTCGAAGAGATGTCGCGCAAAGCGGTTGAACTCGACCCTGCGTTTAGAAATGCCCATGAAGGGCTAGCCGGCATATTGATTCAGCGTTCCATGGCAGAGCCGGCGCGACGCGAAGAGTTATTAGCCGCTGCGGATGCGTCGATCGCTGAATCGTTGCGGCTCGATCCTGACGCTCGCGTTTCGTTTTTGCGCGGATACGCGTCGATGTCGCGCGAGAATTATGCCGATGCGGAGACGCTCTTCCGGCAAGCGATGGTCGACTATCCGGAAAGCGAATCGATGGCGGTGTCGGTTGCGCAGGCGATACTCGGGCAGCAAAGTCATGCGCCGACCTGGTCCGAGGCGATTGCGCCGTTGCTAGCGCAGTTTCCGCAGGACGGGGACCTCATGGTCATGCACGCGTTTGCATCGGCGCGCGAACGGAACTACGACGCCGCGGTGGACGAACTGCGCCGGGCGCGCGAGATCAAGCCGGAGATCGATCGTTATGTCAAAGCGGAGACCATCGAACATTTCGAGGCGATGGCCAAGGCGATGACGCCGGAGTACAAACGCGGCCTGGAGTTTTACGACGCTGGACAATTCTCCGATGCGGAGCGCGAATTTCAATCCGCGCTGGATGGTCAGCCTGACAACATCATCTATGCGCGTTCGTTGGGACAGGCGCTGATGTCGCAAACGCAGCCGCATCTCCAACAGTTGATTGGGTATGCGATGGATTCACTCGCCGAGCGCTTCCCAAACGACGGCGAGATTCAGGCGATGCATGGCGTCAGCCTGGCGAATCGGGAGCGCTTTCCCGAAGCGAAGGAGGCGTTTGATCGCGCCAAGACGCTGGGATACAACCCGGTCGACCTGGTCGGCGAGGACGGCATGCAGCAAATTGAGAAACTAGCGCAGCCGAGCCTGATCAGTCGCATGCTTTACGGCGCCGCGTGGTTCACGGGCATCTACGCCTGCATCATTGCCGGCATGTTTATCGGCGGACTGGTACTGTCGCAGTTCAATCGCGAGGCGCCGAAGGTCTTGCTGGCCGTCGAGGGGAGCAAGGTGGCGTTCAGCGAGCGCGAGTCGTGGTCGGCCCGGCTCTACATGATGGTCCTCGTCGTGGGATTAATTCTGTTTTACGTCGCCATCCCGTTTGTGATCGTCGGCGCGATTGGAATGACGCTGGGGCTGCTCTATGGCGTGCTGATGCTGCCGCGGATTCCGATCAAGCTGCTGATCATTATCGTGATCGCCGGTTTCGCCATCTGCTGGGGCGTGCTGAAAAGCGTTTTTGCGCGGCGGTCGAGCGGCGCGTTCGGACTTCGCAAGACGGCAGCTGATTTGCCGCGCCTGCACGCCGCGGTGCACGAAGTGGCCCATAAGGTCGGCACGGAACCGACCGACGAGATTTATATTGCGCCGGGGTCGGAAATCGGCGTGCATCAAGAGGGGCGCGGGCCGTTCGGAGCATTCGGTGTCAAACGACGCGTGATGACGCTGGGGCTGTCGAGCTTGCAATTGCTGACGGTGAGCGAACTCAAGGCGATCCTGGCGCACGAGTACGCGCACTTCAGCCACTCCGACACCGCCAACAGCCGCTTCATTCACCAAGTGACGATCTCGATTGAAGACGCCCTGGAGTTCATGGGCTCGCAGCTCGGCTACTGGAACTACGTGAACCCGTTCTACTGGTTCTTCTATCTCTACTACCGAGCGTACAACATGCTGGCGGCCGGGTTCTCGCGGACGCGCGAGTATCTGGCCGACCGAATGGCCGTAGCGCACTATGGCAAGACGGCGTTCACCGACGGCCTCACGAAGGTCGCCACGTTTGGGCAACTGTTTGAGAACACGGCGCACCACAACATCCGCAGCCTGCTGGTCGAAGGCAAGGCGTTTGAGAACGTCTACGAGGCCCTCCGCACGCTGAACGAGAAGGACTTCCCGGAGGAAGAACGCACCAAGCTGCAAAAACGGCTCGATGAGGAGCGCCCATCGCAGTTCGCCACGCATCCGACGTTTCGGCAACGAATGGCTGCGATCGAGGAGTTCCCGGACCAGGCGCCGGCGGAGAACGCACCGGCGTTGTCGCTGGTGGACGACGTCGAGGGGTTGGAAAAAGCATTGACGGAATACCTGACCGGCTTCCACAGCATGATTTTGCAAGCCATCGCGCAACAAAACGCCGGTTGATGTTCCGCGGAGCCATGATTCCTCGCCACCTCACGCGAAAAAACGCTTGAACTTGCCGGTCGTGCGCCGTCAGGAGAGCGCGCGCCGGCATAAGTTACCTGGCCTAGTCAAATTCCGGGTTTCTCGAAGGCCCGCACCCGGTTTGCGCGATCGGCGCAACCGCTGCCGTCGCCGGGTTGTCAAGGCGCTTCGAGCGCTTCCGGCGGGGAACTGTTTGACAGTTTTTTTGAGCCCGCGTATGGTGAGTCTCATGGTCGGCGATTCGCCGCGCCGCTCCGACCCGGGCGGCGGCGGAATCGCACGCGATTTCGTCGCTTCGCGGTCCGGAACTCCGCGAAATGAACCATCCGCCCGCTCGCCGCGTATCAGCCAAGGTTTAGCGCGCGACGTAGTGGTGACGGCCGACTTTTCTTATCCCCATCGATCGATTGGCACCCATGAGCAAAACCGCCACCGCCGCCGTCGCCCCGGCTTCGGCGCCGCGCAGCATCACCGACCCGGACCAGATTGTGCCGTTTTCCGTGCTGATTGGCCTCAGCGTGCTGCTGCTGATCGGCTTCGGCAATACCCTCTGGCAACTGACCGACTACTGGTCCGACCCGCAGTATTCGCACGGCTACCTCGTGCCGCTGGGGGCGTTGATCTGGTTCTACCTGAAATGGGAGCCGATCGGCGAAGTGCCGACGGCGGAACGCTGGATTGGGCTGGCCTTGATGGTCGTGGGGCTGGCGATCTGGCTGCTCGCCTCGTACATCGGCTATCCGTACTTTGAAATGCTGGCGTTCTTGCCGGCGATTTTTGGCGTCTTTTTACTGGTGGGCGGCCTGAAGATCATGCGGTGGGCCGGTCCCGGGCTGGCGATGCTGATTTTCATGTATCCCTTGCCGGGCTTTGTGACCCGGGCGTTGCTGGTTCCGCTCAACAAGATCGCTACGATCGCCAGTACGTTTTGCATCCAGACGTTCGGCATCGCGCGCAGCGC
>CAZUBB010000103.1:2494-7450 GCA_964618485.1 uncultured Pirellulales bacterium | reverse complement strand
GGCCTACCGGAACGGGAATTCGATCAGCCTGCTGGGCCTGGAAAAGCCGCTGAACGTAGTGGATGCCTGCAGCGGTCTGCGGATGGCCACGATCTTCTTGTTCATGGCGGTCGCCACGGCCTTGTTGATCGATCGCCCGAAGTGGATGAAGGCGGTGATCATCCTGAGCGCCCTGCCGATCGCGATTGTCACGAACGTGATCCGCATCGTGATCACGGCGACCCTGTATAGCTTCAACACGAGCGAGACCGCCCATGCGGTCTTCCATGACCTGGCCGGCTACCTGATGCCCATCATCGCGTTGGGCTTCCTGTTCCTGGAAATTCAGATCCTCGACAACCTGTTCGTCACGGTCGAAACGGTCAAACCCAAGGTAGGCGTCGTCGGCGTGGGCCCGGCGATGAAGCTGAAGGGTTCCTGAGCCCCCTGGTCGGGCGCGGAATCGCTCCCCTCCGGAGCGTTGCCGAACCGCCACACCAGGGATGCGTAGAATCAACGTGGGTCGTGACCGGGCAGCCGGGAAGTCGGATCAAAGTACAAGGGACTGCACTACTTACGACCATCCGCGGCGGCGGTCCGAGGGTTTCGGCATCGCTGTTGCGGTTTCACCTTCGACCGCGTTCCTCAGGCATAGCCTCGGCGATCCTGGCCGCTCGACATCGCGTACTTTCAGCAATTTGGGGAGACTTCACCGGTGCTACCTCCGCAATCTGGCGACGGCAATCTGACCAGCGTGGCGCCCACCACGGCCCAAGACGGCGGTCATCCGCCGGGCACGCTCGTGCCGATCGGGGCGATGTATCCGCCTCCCGGCGCGCTCTCCTGGCCCGGCGCGGCGCCGCCCCGGCCGACGTTTCTCACTTCTGGTCCCGACCCGATCACCTTACTGCATTCGCTCCGGCGGCGTTGGTTGCTGGCCTTCGTATCGGGCGTGGCGGCGGCGGTCGTCGTGGCCGGCTTGGCCTGGATGTTGATTCCGGCCGACTACGAAGTGCAGGCGCTGTTTGAAGTGCGGCGGAACCAATCCATTTTCGACGACACCGCCGGTGCGGGATCGAAAGACGAGCACGAACTGTTCAAGAAATCGCAGTTGATGCTCGTGAAAAGCCCGTTTGTGATGCAGGCGGCGCTCCGACCGGAGGGGATGGCTCAATTGCCGACGCTGCGGCCTTACAAGAATGATATGGTGAAATTCCTTACCGACGAGATCATGGTCGACTACCCGTCGGGCGGCGATATCTTGCGGATTCGCATGAAAGGGGAAAAGGTCGACGATTTGGTGAAGATCGTTGACTCGGTCAAAGAAGCGTATCTGAAAGAGGTCGTCGACAAGGAACTCAACTTCAAGCGAGCCAAACGCGAAGTCGTGTACGCCGAGTTTCTCGCCACGCGGAATCAGCTGACGAAGCTGCAAAAGCAGCAAGCGCAGTTGAGCGATGAGCTGAAATCGGCGAGTTCCGAAGGCATTCAGTTCCAGGTCACGTTCATGATGAACGAACTGAATAACCTCCGCCGCCGCGAGTTCGAGTTGTACCAGGAGATCATCCGCGGCAGCTCGAAGATCGAGGAACTCAAGGGCTGGAAGGCCAAGGCGCAGAGCGCCGAGCCGAGCGTGTACGCTACGATGAAGGTGTTGCAGCCGGATCCACGGTGGCAATCGCTGCAAATGACGCTGCAGGGGATCGAGGAGAGCCTCCGGTCGACGAAGTCGATCATTACCGATCCCAACAGCCCCCGCATCAAGGCGCTGCTGACGCAAAAGGCGGAAGTCGAAGAGCAGATGGACCAGCTTCGCATGGAGGTCGCGCCGATCGCCGCGGAAGCGATGATTGGCACCTCGCTGGGCGCATTGGACATCGACCAGCAGAATGCGGAAGCGACGCTCAAGTCGCTGGAAGATCAATTGGCGGCCGTCAAGGTTGAATCAGAAAAGTGGGCCAACGAGTTGCGTGCTCTCGGCGGCACTTCCGCCGAGTTGCTCGGCATCAGCCAAGAAGTGGAATTGGTCAAGCTCTCGTGGCAGAAGCTCGATGATCGCGTCCGCGAAATGGACCTCGAGCTCGACAAGCGCAATGCCCGCGTCCAGAAGATCATGGACGCCCAGAAGCCGGACGGCAGCGAATGGGTCTTCAAGTATTTCCTGACGGGCCTCTGCTCGATGGGCGCCTTTGGTCTGACCGTGTTCGGCATCACCTACAGTGAATTCCAGTCCCGCCGCATCAGCACCTCCTCGCAGGTGGCCGATGGCCTGGGGATGAAAGTGGTCGGCGCCTTGCCGTCGCTCACCGGCAATAGCAACCCGATGTTGCAGACGATTCTCAACGAGTCGATCGATCGCGTACGCACACTGTTGTTGCATGCCGCCAGCATCGATGGCACGAAGATCGTCATGGTCACCAGCGCCGTCGATCAGGAAGGCAAGACGACGGTCGCCAGCCAGCTCGCCGCGAGCCTGGCCCGTTGCGGTCGCCGCACGCTGATCGTCGACGCCGACATCCGCAGCCCGTCGCTGCACGAGCTGTTCGACATGCCCTCGGATCCCGGACTGTGCGAAGTGCTGCGTGGCGAGATCGAACTCGACGACTCGATCCGTCCGACCCGCATGCCGGGCCTGTGGCTGCTGCCGAGCGGCCGCTGTGACGCGGAAGCGGTCCAGGCGCTTGCCAAAGACGCCATCGGTACGGTATTCGAAGGCTTGCGGCCCGAGTTCGACTTCATCGTTCTCGACACGGCGCCGGTGCTGACCGTGGCGGATTCGTTGTCGATTGGCCAGCATGTTGACGCGGCGATCGTGTCGGTCCTCAAAGACACCAGCCAGGGACCGAAGGTGTTCGACGCCGTCGAACGTCTCCGCGGCGTCGGCATCAACGTCATGGGCGCGGTGGTCAACGGCGAAACGCAACGCACCCATCGCCGCTTGATCGACCTGCAACCGGCCAACGCGTAAGCAATGGGCATCCACGCGGCCGGGGGCACGCCGCCCCGGCCGCGATTTACCACGAAGTTACCTCCTCGATTGACCCCTCCACCGCCATGAACAAATACACCGCCCTGTGGATTCCCCTTGGCGTCGCCAGCGTGTTGGTGATCGCCAGTTCGATCGTCCAGGGCTATTGGACGAACCGCTTCGGCGCCATGTCCAACGACGAGATCGTGCAGCAGTTCTCCAATCGCTTGGAGCCAATCCCCAAGGTGATTGGTAAATGGGAGGCGGTCGACCATGACATGAACGCGCAGGAGCAGGAAGTGGCCGGCATCGTCGGCTATATTTCCCGCGAATACACGAATACCGATACGAAGGCGTCGGTCTCGGTCATGTTGGTCTGCGGCAACTTCCGCAACATTGCCAAGCACGAACCGACACAGTGCTACACCGCGGCCGGGTTCACGCAGGAGAAGGAAGTCGATCCATACTCGAAGAACGTCAACGACGATACCACGGCGAGCTTCAACACCACGGTCTTCAAACGTGAAGAACCGCAGTTTGAACGGCTCCGCATCTTCTGGAGCTGGAACTACGACGGGCAGTGGATCGCCCCGTCCAACGCCCGCTGGGCGCTCAGCGGCAAGCCGGCGCTGTACAAGCTCTACGTCATCAGCCACGTAGGCCATAACGAAGACATCGAGACGGGCGCTGCACTCAAGTTCATCAAAGAGTTCATCCCGGTCGCCAACGCGCAACTCTTCCCGAAGGAAGTGAAACCAGCGAGCGCCGAGGCAGATCCGTCCGATTCGTCGTCGAGCGAAACGCCGCCGGCGAAGTAATGTCGCACGGCGGAGCTAGCGCCGGATCGCCACTTCCGAACCGATCGTGAGGATGTCGTACACGTCCTCCGCGTCGGCCGGCGCTAACCGGATGCAGCCGCGCGGGTCGTCGCGGTCGAGGCTGGCCGGGTCATTCGTGCCGTGGATGCTCAGTTGGCGATCCAGCTCGATTTTCCGCGATCCCAGCGGATTCTGCGGATCGCCTGGCCCGTACGTTTCTTGCTTGCCCGTGGACGTGGCTTGCTGGCCGTAATAGGTCGGCCCTTCCAGTTTGTTCTTTACCGTGTAAAACCCGGACTGCGGCTCGACTTCTTTGCCGAACGCCACGGGGAATCGTCCGGCATAGTAGGTGCCGTTGAGGAGCAGCACCAATTGCCGGTCCTCGATGTCGACGTACGCGTGAAACGGACCATTCATGACCTTGAGCTGCTGACCCGGCTGGAGCGGCCCGGGACCGGAGAGACCGTTGATCTTAGCCAGCAACTGCCAGGGGACGTTGCACTTCGCCGCGACTTGTTCCAGCGTCTCGCCGGCCACCGCGATGTGCGGCGGCGCCAGCAAGTGCTCGCGAGAATACACCACGGTCCCGGCGAGCTGGCTCAGCAGGTCGACGACTCGCTGATGTTCTTCCGGCGTCAGGGCGTCGTCGCCGTAGAACTTCGAGAGTTCCAAATGCGCCTCGGCTAACTGCCCGGCCATGAGTTGCTGCTCGATCGCCACCATCTTGGTTTGGAAGTGGCTCTCCCCGGTCGGAGCAACTCCCTGCGCGGCCCCCGGCGCCGCCAGGGCGACGTTTTCCGCGACGGCGGGATCGAAGCCCGCGGCGGCATCGGCGGGCGGGGCGTAGTCTTGGCATTCGAGCGGGGCCTCGGAGACCGTCGGCAGGGGCGGTTCCTCCAGCGGCGGAGCTGCGGACGTGGATTCGGCCGTTTCCTGCTCCCAAGCGTTTTTGGCGGTCTCGGCGAAAGGCGGTGCGGCACTCGTCGAGGCCTGGCCGGCGTCGAACGCAGGCGCCTCGGCGGACGTCGCGTCGACGGGCGTTACGGTCGCCTTGGGGAAACTGATCGGCTTGCCGGGGTCGATCTTCGGCCCGACCACCTGCGCGGTCTCGGCGCCCGGTTTCTTGGTGATTCCGACGTACACCCCGTATGCCAGCGCCGCCAGCAGCGTTGCGCCTAAGAGCGTTTTGAG
>CAZUBB010000103.1:0-2484 GCA_964618485.1 uncultured Pirellulales bacterium | reverse complement strand
TCCTCCTTGACGATAGCGGACACGCGCCGGCCGGGACGCGAATCACGCGTCTCCTCGAGCGCTATGTTCCCCTTCGAGAGCTGACTCAAGTCCGGACTGCGCCGTTCCGTACGGGCGCATACCAGCAGTTCCCAAAGCGGCGGGATTCTAGTCCGATCGCCGACGCACGGCCAGATCAATTGAGGCGATCAAATGGCGATACTGGCGAAACTGGCTCGCCGTGGCGGCTATGATGGGGGAATGAGCGCACCGCCGTCCGCACGACCGACGATTGTGATGCTCGCCTCCGGCCCCCGCTGGGAAGCGGCCTGGCGCCGCACGGACGCGACCGCGCCGATCGCGAACGTGTCGACGCTCGCCGATTGCCGCCGGCGCCTCGCGGCGTCGCCGGATTCGATCGCCGTCCTCGAATCCTCCGCTTGCGCGTCGGACGAACTCGCTGGGTTTTTGGCCAATGATCGCCTCACTGCCCGGCGGGGGTTGGCGGTCGTCGTTGGCGACGCGGCGCTCGAAGCGTTGCGCTGGCACTTGATGGAATGCGGCGCCGATTGGGTGATTACAACCGAGCGGCAGCTCCCGGAAGCGGCGCTACTGGTGCGCCGTCGTTTGGCCGATTGGAGCCCAAGCGATCTGGGCTGGCGCGAGCGGATTTGGCTGACGCTGCCGTGGGGGCGGATTATCGACTGAAACCGCCGTAGAAATCCCATTCTATCGTATCGGTTACTCTGCCGGAATTGGCGTCGAAAATGACGTTCCAGTGTGGGTTCCACGCCCCGGGTTTGCGCTTTGTGACTTCGTATACCCAAAGGTCGTCCGGGTAAGCATCGCGCCCGCCTTCCGGCGGGCCGCAGTTCCAATAGACCCACGCCTTGGTCGCGCCAATCGGCGCATCGATGGCGTCCACCTGGCCGGGGCGAAAGTACAGCGCCAGGCCCACCAACGCCACGAGTCCAAGCAGTGTTCTCAGCCCGAACCGGAATCGGAAGCGACGTTGCTGGGGTGCGTCCATGCCGTTTGTCTCAAGTTCCATCCAAGAACGTCTTCGCATCGTCGCGGAAGTTGGCCAGGGCGCGGTCGACGAGGCGGCGGATTTCCGCTTCGACGTTTTCCGCGGTCCTCTTATCGTCCGGCAGCACCATCCAGCACGTGGAGATCGCTTGCCGGATCGCATTGTCGACCGCCTGCGGCCCGAGCATGCGGCGCATCATCTCGCCGCTGTTTTCCGGATCGCCGCCGGCTTCGGTCATGTGGAAGGCCATGGTGATTTTCTCCTGATGGAGTAACGCTGGCGCGTGTTGCGCTTGCCGTTTCGGTGGCCGCGCGTCCCCGCCGGACGAATGGCGTCACGGTTTGGGTGTGCCATCGTCGTTTGTTGGCGGCTCTGCAGGATCATTCAACGAACGAGGAACCATGCGCGGAAAGGGCGGCTTGCTTTGTTCCCGTGGCATTTGCAGCGCCGGGAGCAACAGGGCCACCGCGATGCCGATCAAGGCAATCACAATGATCGTGGTTCGCAGCAGAGGCAACGGACCTCGTTTGTTGCTCGTTTCCGGCGACTTATACGGGTTCTCGTCCATGCGGCTTAATCTCTGCGCTTGCGCCGGAGCAGGATGAATACGACGACTGCGACGCTGACCACGACAGCTAAGACAACGAAGCTCAGAACGCACAGTACGTCCAGGCCGATTTGACCGCGCACGAGACCAATCTGTACGTCTTCGTCCATCCCCAGAGTTTAGCAGGCGGTGCGAGGCGATGATGGCTCGTAAGAAAATTCCGCGGACGGACCATGGGCGGCGGGCCAGGTTTTTTTGCACCCTGCGCTACGGGGCGATGAACTTGTAATCTCGCCGCTTCGGCATAAAAGTAGTTTCTAAAAGCTGTCCGTTGTCGTCAAACTCGACGACATAGTCATCGAACACGTCGACGTTATTATAGATCCACAGATCGTCGCCGATTTTGGATGTCGTATCTCCGCAATTCCATTCGACCCAAGCTTTTGAAGCGCCTTTCGGTGCATCCCTCGGGTGAACCTGCCCAGGGCGAAAGTACAGCCCGATACCGGCAAGCGCTACGACGACTAGCAGCGTGCGGAGGGTGAAGCGGGGGCGGGGCATATGGTGGTACTGACCTTTCAATAGAAACCACGTCGGCCTTGTGCTTAGTCCTTGGGCACGGCGAATCGGGTCGTTCCGCTTTCTTGAACGAGGTCGCTCTTTCTGTCGAAGAATACGTAGCTAATTTCCCCACTGGCGTGATGGTAATACCATGCGCGGGAATGGAAAAAGTCCCAAGTGTCGTCTGGCTTGCCGACATACCACTTTACCCACTGCTTCGTTGCCCCTTTGGGAATGTTTCCAGGCTCTACTTGCCACGGCCTAAAATAGAAGGCCGCACCAACGAGCGCTACAACGCCCAGCAGCGTCCGCAGCCCGAAACGAAATCCGAACCGCCATTTCTTCGGAGCGTCCATCACTTGAGTTT
>CAZUBB010000102.1:4343-15837 GCA_964618485.1 uncultured Pirellulales bacterium | reverse complement strand
AGGCGTCGTCCGTGCTCACCGTGTTCATGACCGTCTCGACCCACGGCGCCAGGAAATAGCCGCAGCCAATCAGCGCTGCGACGCCGCCGGCCCACTGCAGCCACTTGCGGTAGCGCCGCAAAGGCGACGTACTAACCGATGCGTTGGACGTCGCAAGGCTGGGTGAATGGTTTGCCGGCAACTCAGGTGCGCTCGCGAGTGAGGCTGAACTCTCGGCCGTCGGCCAGGCCTCGGTCGGCGCCAAAGTGCTCACGGCCCCTGGGGATGATGTGGCGTCGGTCGAGGCGCAAGCGTTGTCAGATTGGGTGCTCGTACTCATAAAAAAACTCCTGGTTCGGACGCCATAGTGCGAAGCGCCCGTAGTTCAACCGGTCCCTCGACCGGTGCTGGCTATGCGGATCAGAGGAGTCGCTTAGCTATTCAGACCTGCCTTGAGGAATCGCGGCGACGATTTCGATTGGCAGGCAGTCAATGACGATGAACAAAATGAGCTTCGATCGATTCATTGCTGTTGTGATTTCCGCTGCAAGCACATCCTATACCGCTATCCCGACAGGTCGTACTTTGTGTCGCAAGACATACGGCAAACGAGACTTGCATTCGTGTGTCGCACCACAAACGGAAGCGACGGCGGAACTGTGCCAGCACACAGGCGCGCCAAGTCGCACGCCGCAGCCTTCATGTCCGCGACGATCACCGCGTTGGTATCGCAATCGGCTGCGACGACATACGCCCGACCGTTGTTCACGGGTCCCCGCATTGACGTGGGCCTTGGGGGCGCCGCTTTGACCTTGACTTGTTTCGTCTGTTCCAACGATTTCAGCATGCCGACCGAAACTTGATCCTTGGGCTGCAGACGGACAACCTCGCGGAGATGACCGACGGCGGCGTCGCGCTCGTTCAAGACGAGATAGTGGTAAGCCAGCACGAAACGGCCTCCCGCGTTCTTCGGCTGCTCTTTCACGAACTTCTCCAGCGCCCGCAACTGCTTGGCGTAGGTCTCGGCGCTCGTGTAGAACGCGCTTAGCACATCCCAGTTCCAACCGGGTCCGGCAGCGAGAAGCTTGTGAAGCGTGGCGTCGGCGTCCTGGTAATCTCTCTGGGCGAATTGGCACAGCGCGCGGAACTCGTGCACATTGGCGTTGCCAGACGCGAGGCGAATGGCCTCCTCGCATTGAGTTTGGGCCGCGGCATAGTCACCCTCCCGGAAGGCCAGCACGGCCTTCTCCATCGGCTGGAGGGTCGGCGACTCGACCGGTTCGGAGTCTGCCGCGTTCTCTTCGCGGGGCGCCGCGGTCGGCGACGACTCGCTTTGCTCCTCTGGTTCCGCAGCGGTGCTCGAGTCAGCGCTCTCGGCGGATTCCGCGGCGTAGGGATTTTCGTAGCCGCTATCGAAACCGGAGTAGCCGCCGCTTGACGTGCCATATCCGCCGTCGGATCCGTAGCCTCCGCCGCCGGACGACCACCAGGACCACTGACCCAGCAGATCCCGCGCGTATTCGCGGTCATACAACTCTTTGAGATCATCCCGCGCCGAGGTAATCCCTTGCGAGAAGTCTTGCTGGCCGCCGGTCTCCGCCGCCGAGGACGCTCCCCGCGCGAAATCGTATTGCTTGGCGGCGTCTGCTGCAGAAGAAGCTCCCCGCGCGAAGTCGCCTTGCTTGACCGCGTCGGCCGCCGAGGACAGTCCGTTCCAGCCGCCCGCGAAGTCGGTCACGCCGCTGCTCGCGTCGCTACCGAAGAACTCCCCGGGTTTGTGGAAGATGTTCGCGGAATCGGCCATGGGGTTCCGACCCGGAATGAGGTTCGCGCCCGGCGGTGCCCACCTGTTGTCAGCAACGGGGGGTGTCCAGCCGCCGCGCCGACCGGCCGGGGGCACGGCCGATCGGTCGCCCAACGTCGGGCTGCCTTCCGGCAACCCGACAATTGGACGCGGCGCAGGCAGGCGGGATGCCGACGGCATCGGGGCGCGTGACATTGGCTGCTTCATCTTTGGTGGACGTGACGCAGGTGCGCGGCCTGCGGGTGCGCGCCCTGCAGGTGGGCGTCCAGCAGGCGGTCGTGGCGCAGGAGGGCGTCCCATTGGTCGTGAGGGCGGCCGAAAAGCTGGCGGCCTTGGCGCGGGAAAAGGTGGAGGTCCTGGCGGAAATGCAACTGCCCCCATCGGGAGGGCCATCAACAGCACTGCCGACCAAACAAATGTTCTGAAGAGTTCGCGACTCATGACTGGAATCCTCTTCGTATTCATGGTTACGGTGCGCTTTCGTTGCTGCACGGAACTGATTTCACGCATCTCCCAAGCATTCTGCGTGAGCGCCGCATTCATACGGCACTTCGTCGCGCTAATAGCGTCTCGTTGACATTCCTTGCGCGATGCCAATCCGGTCAGTCAACGTTCCTCTCGACGGCAACTATAAGGCACTTGACTTGGACCTCTTCGTGAACGCGCCCGATTAGTTCCGTGTGCTGCGGCGAGTGTCGTTTCCTTTCACTTCAATCCTCAGCGTGGCGGCATTTCATCGGTCCAGGTATGATCGCGACCGGCCTCCACGTTGTTTCAGGCTCGCTCGCATGGCTGAAAACCACACCACGGCGGTCATCCAGCAGTACCTCGATGAACTGCATTGCGACGCTTCGTCGGGGGCGGCGGTCCGTGCCTTGCTGGACCAGTCGGCTCGGCGCATGCATCAGCTTTGCTCCGCGATGCTGTATCGAAGCTACCCGCGACTTGCCCGACCGCCGGTCAATTTATCTGTGGAGGAGATGCTGAGCGCGGTGGTCGAGCGGCTGCTCAAAGCGCTGCGGGAGATCCACCCCAAAACCGTCCGCGAGTTCTTCGCCTTGGCCAGCCAGCACATGCGGTGGGAACTGAATGAAATGGCCCGCCGCTTAGATGAACAGCGTGCGCCTGCGGAGTTGGTCGATGGGGTGGCGGCCGCTCTCGACAGCAGCGACACGGGGCTGACGCCCAACGCTCGGCGCATGCTGGAGGCGATCGATAACTTGCCTCAGGAAGAGCGGGAGGCATTCGAATTGGTGCGCATTCAGGCGCTGTCGCAAGCCGAGGCCGGCGCGGTGCTTGGCGTGTCCGCTCCCACAGTGAACCGACGGCTGAACCGACGACTTCGGTATCTGCTTGAGGCGCTAAACGACCTCTCTCCGGACGAGCGTGGACCTAGCAACTAGGTTTCGCCGGCGAGGCGAATCGCCTGACAGAGCAGTCCGCCGCTTTGGAAGGGGCTCGCAATGAAAGACAGCGCATGCGTTCAGCAACTTCTCGACGAGTTGCTAGATTCTCAACGGACGCCGGAGGAGGTCTGCGCTTCGTGCCCCGAGTTCTTGCCGGAGGTCCAACGGCGATGCTCGAGCTACGCCGTATCGAGGACGAACTCGATGCCTTATTCCCCCCTTCATCACCAGGAAGCACGCAATCTGCGGCGCGTTCACCGACAAACGGCGAGCTACCTGACGTTCCGGGCTACGAAGTACTCGGCGTACTCGGCCAAGGCGGCGTCGGCGTGGTGTATCGGGCTTGCCATCTGCGGTTGCAACGGCCGGTCGCATTGAAAATGCTGCTGGCGGGAGCACAATGTCGGACCCTGGAGCGAGAACGCTTCGAGCGCGAGGCGGCCATCGTGGCTAGCCTGGGTCATGTCAACATCGTGCCAATCTACGATGTGGGCGACGTAGGCGGACAACCCTACTACACGACGGAGCTTGTCGAGGGAGGGAGCCTGGCTCAAAGGATCCATGGAGTTCCACAGACAGCGCGACTGGCAGTGGAATTGATGGTGACGTTGGCGGAAGCTGTCCAGGCGGCCCACGAGCGCGGCATTGTGCATCGCGATCTCAAGCCGGGAAATATCCTGCTCGCTGCGGATGGGACGCCCAAGATTACCGATTTCGGACTGGCCAGACGACTGGACAGCGACGCCGATCGGACGCTCAGCGGCGCCCCAGTTGGCACTCCCAGCTATATGTCCCCCGAGCAGGTCCGTGGAGACATGCCGGCGATTGGGCCGGCGACCGACATATACGCCTTGGGAGCGATTCTCTACGAGCTGTTGACAGGTCGGCCGCCATTCCGCGCCGAGACCACAACGGCAACCTTGCAGCAGGTGGTGGCTGACGAGCCTGTGCCGCCGCGGCGGCTGAACCCACGGGCGCCGCGTGATCTGAAAACGATTTGCCTCAAGTGCCTGCAAAAGGATCCCTCGAGACGTTACGACAGCGCCCATGCTTTGGCCGAGGAGCTTCGTCGCTTTCAACGCGGCGAGGCAATCAAAGCGCGCCCTGTTGGCACGACGGAACGCCTGGCGCGCTGGGCGCGGCGCCGGCCAGCACTGGCAGTAGCCATCGCGTTGGGTTTCTTGCTCGCATCGGTTCTGTTGATCACGCTCCTCTGGTGGCAGGGCGAGCAGAGGGCTCTGCAGGCGTCTGCCGTGGCCTACGCAGAAGCAGACTTGAGCGAATCCCAGCGACTGCTCAACGAAGGTGACTTCAAGGCCTCCTCCGCGTTACTTCAGCGGGCCAAGGAGCGATTAGTCGCTTTCGTTCCGACGGAACTTCACGGCCGCCTTACGAAGGCCTTTGAAGATTTGCAATTCGCCACGCGGCTCGACGCAATCCGAACGGAGCGCGCCGTGATCACGCCCCCGAACGAAGTTCTTGACGTGTTCAGCACACCGACAGCGGCGGATCCCCTTGCCGAAAACAATTCGTATGATGAGTCGTTGTCGGCACGTCACTACAAGGACGTGTTCCGTGACGCGGACATGGGAAGGCCTGGCGACGACCCCGGCGAAGTCGCCGCGCGGGTCAAGGCATCGCAAATCAGCAAGGCATTGGTGGCTGCACTCGACGACTGGGCAGCCTGTGCCAGCGACCAGAAGCAGCGTGCGTGGATCCTCGCCGTCGCGCGCAAGGCGGACCCGGATCCGTGGCGCGACCGCGTTCGCGACCCCGCGACGTAGGACGATTCCGTGACCCTCCGCGACCTTGCCGAGCGTGCGCCAGTGAACGATCAATCGGCTCAGCTCTTGGCTGTTTTTGGCGCGAGGTTGCGGGCCAATGACATCGACGCCGTGCCACTTCTTACACGCGTGGTGGCTGTCTATCCGAACGACTTCTGGGCCAACATTGAGACAGGTAATGCGCTGCTCCAACAGTCGAAGGTTGAGGAAGCGGCAGCATACTACCGCGCGGCTCTGTCGGTGAGGCCGGGCACGACTTCAATCCATTACGCGCTGGGATGCATGTACCTTGGCTTGCGCCGCTGGGACCCTTGTCTCGCAGAATTTGAACAGGCCATCCGTCTCGATCCAGAGAACCCCTGGTGTTATAACCGCCTGGGCGTCGCGTTCCAGTGGATGGGCGGCCGCGATGATGAGGCAATCATCCAGTTTCGCAAGTCTATTCGCCTCGATCCGAAAATCGCTTGGACGCACCACCACCTTGCCGTGAGTCTCGAACAGCTTGGACACTTTGACGAGGCTGTAGCGGAATTTCAGGAAGCAATGCGACTTACTCCCGACAGACGGGCCGACTGGAAGGCAGACCTCCGTAGAGCGCTAGTAAGATCTGGACGCGGCGCCGAGGCGGTCGCCGATTGGAAGCACGAATTGGCGGCCCGTCCGAGTGCGCACGCGGAGTGGCACGGATATGCCGAGCTGTGCCTTTACCTGGGGGACGAAACGGATTACCGGCGCGTTCGTGGCGACTTGCTCTCGGAGTTTGGAAATACGACTGAGCCCGAAGTTGCTGAGCGGGTTGGTCGAGCGTGCCTGTTAGTGCCTGGCAGTGAGGATGAACTGCGCCGGGCGGCCGAATTGACGAAACGAGCCGTCGATGCCGTAGGTCCTCAGTACGACTGGATTCGTCAATATTTCCACTTCGCCCATGGTCTTGCCCAGTATCGCCAAGGTCAGTTCGACGAGGCCATTGCGACCATGGCCGGCGACGCTTCTAAGACCGCCGAGTACATGGGGCCGAGTCCCCGCCTGGTGACGGCCATGGCTTTATTCAAGAAAGGACAGAAAGACGAGGTTCGAGATTTGCTCGCCTCAGCGGTCAACTCATACGATTGGAGCCCGCAAAAGGCCACCAAATGTGAAGTTTGGATCGCTCATAGCCTCCGCCGCGAGGCGGAGGCGGAGATCATTACGAACCAGTCGACGAATGAATAGGGTTGCTCGGTGAAAAGGACCGACTCCTTCGTGCCTGTTCGCAGCAAGTCCCGAGTTAATTGCACCGCCAAATTCGCTGGTGATCAACAGAGCGGGCAAAGTTGAATGCGCGGTCTTGAAGGTGCTACGGTAGCGGCAAAGTATCGACCCACACGGCGGCGCGGGTGGCCGAGGCGGCGCCACAACACGCCGCTCGACTTGCAACCGCGGCGGCGATTCGCGATTCTGGAGGGACTCACGATCCCGCACTGGGCTATCGCCATGATCTCTCCGCCGCGATTCGATCAGAACCTGTTGCTCGGAGTGCTGGCCCGGAAAATGGAGTTCATCTCGCGCGAGCAACTCACCAATGCGGTCCGCGCTTGGTCGCGCGATCCCGCCGCGCCGCTGGGAAAGATTCTCGTCGAGCAGGGGGCGTTGACTCCGGCGCGGCGTCACCTGCTGGAACCGATAGTCGACGAGCACGTTCGCCAGCATGGCGGACAAGTGGCCGGAAACCTTGCTCAACTTGAGTCCTGGGGCGTGACCGCCGAGGAGTTGGGCCTCCCTGGCGATTCCGCCATGACGCTTAGCATGGCACAAGTGTCCGTATCGACGGCGCCTCCCAGCGGAGCGTTTGGCGGCCCCCAAGCGCCGGTGATCGGCACCACGTCGAGGGGACGCTTTCGCATCTTGCGGCGACACGCGGCTGGCGGCCTGGGGGAGGTCTTTGTCGCCCAGGATATTGAGTTGAATCGCCCGGTGGCGCTGAAGCAAATCCAGTCGCGCTTCGCTGGAGACGCGCAGAGCCGATCGCGCTTCGTCGTGGAAGCCGAGGTCACCGGCGGACTGGAACATCCTGGCATCGTGCCGGTGTATGGTCTCGGCGCCGACGATGACGGTCGGCCGTACTACGCCATGCGCTTGATTCGCGGCGTCAGCCTGCTCGACGCGATCCGGCAATTTCACCAGTCCGACGAGCGACAGGATCGCGACCCGAGCGAGCGGAGCCTGGCGCTTCGTGAGCTGCTAACGCGGTTTGTGAGCGTCTGCATGGCCATTGAGTATGCCCATAGCCGCAGCGTGCTTCATCGCGATCTCAAGCCGAGCAATATCATGCTCGGAAAATTCGGCGAGACCCTGGTCGTCGACTGGGGGCTCGCGAAGCCCTTGGGGCAGCCGATCGGCGGGCCGATCGCCAGCGAGACGCCGCTCGTGCCGCTCAGCGCGGGGGACTCATCACTAACGCTATTGGGCGAAGCGGTCGGCACGCCGGCCTTTATGAGCCCCGAGCAAGCGGCGGGCAGAGTCGCGGAGATCGGCGCCGCGAGCGACGTCTACGGGCTCGCCGCCACGCTCTATATGCTGCTGACCGGCAAGCCGCCGTTCGAGCGCGACGCTGATTTGCGGAGCGTCCTGGAACGCGTCAAGACGGGCACATTTCCGCGTCCCAGCGCGGTGAATCGCCTCGTGCCTCCGGCGCTCGAAGCGATTTGTCTGAAAGGCATGTCGTTGCGCGCCGAGGAGCGTTACGCATCGCCGCAGCAACTCGCACATGAAATTGAACACTGGCTGGCCGACGAACCAGTGGCGGCCTATCAAGAACCGCTCAGTGCGCGGCTGCGGCGTTGGGCCAAGCGCCACCGCACGCTGGTCGGCGTGGCGCTTGCTTCGCTGCTTACGGCGGTGATCGGGCTCGCCGCCGGGCTGGTGGCGGTGCGTTTTGAACAGCAGCGCACGGAAGCCGCGTGGAAAGAGGAAGGCATTCGCCGCCGCGAAGCCGATGAACAGCGAGCGCTTGCCGAACGTTCGCAGCAGTTGATGGTCGAGTTTTTCCGCAGTCCCAATCCCGAATTGGACGGCTCAAAGATCACCGTCGCCGAGGTGCTCGATCGCGCGGTCGACTCGCTGCTGAACGACAAGAAAATCGAACCGAAGCTGCTCATCGGGCTCTTAACCACGATCGGCAACACCTATAGCGGCCTGGGCTTGCCGGAGCGCGCGGTTCCGCTACTGGAAAAGGCGCGCGATTTGAGCCGGCGGGTGTTCGGCGTGAATTCCGATCAGCAGTTCGCTACCGAGAGCATCTACGGCGCGACGCTGCTCGATGCGGGGCGAGTGAGCGAAGCAGTCAAGGCATCCGAGGCGCTCCTGTCCGAGGCTCGCCGGAAGTACGGCCGCGAGTCGGTGGAAACGGCGCGCCAGATGAACAACCTTGCGGTCGCTTATAAGGCCGCCGATCGGCGGCTTGAGGCTCAGGAGCTGTTGGAAGAGGCGTATCGGATTCATCTCGACGAACTGGGGTCCGAGAATGTGGAAACGTTGAATTGCCTGAGCAGCCTGGCGACCGTTTACTTGGAGTTGAAGCACGTCGACCTCGCCATGGAACTCTTCGAGGAAGCGGTCGACACTTCGACGCGACTGACAGGACCCGATTCAACGAACACGCTCATTGCGATGAGCAATCTGGCGGCCACGTATTCCGATGCCAATCGCTTCGGCGAAGCCGAGGACCTGATGAAAAAGACGATCGACCTGCACATCAAGCGATACGGCGAGGAGCATTCGGCGACGCTGATTTGCCGCGAGAATCTCGGCAAGATGTACCATGACGCCGGTCGGTATCCGGAGGCGCTCGTCATTTTGGAGGAGATCTATCCCAAGTTCCAGGCGATGCGCGGCGACAGCCATCCGGAGACCGTCATCACGGCGGTCAACCTCGCCGAATCGTTGTGGGAAGTCGGTCGCGGGCATGAGGCGACGAAATTGCTCGAAAACACGCTGGCCAAGATTCGCGAACCGTTGGGGCCTCGCCACCATTTGACTCTCTCCACGATGGGGAATCTCGGCTTGGCGTACCTCGATTCCGGCCAACCGCAAGAGGCGCTGACGATCTTTAATGAATTGGTCGAATTGCGGACAGAATTGCTGGGACCGCGCGACCGAGCGACGTTGTCCGCGCGCCACAACATCGCGTTATGTTACGTCGACCTGGATCGGATGGCGCAGGCAATCGATATCTTCGAGGATGCGTACGAGCTATCGCTCGAAGAATTCGGCGCCGATGATGAGGATACGTTGATGAATCAAGAGAACCTGGCCGTCGCCTACCAACGCGCCGGGCGAGTCGGGGAGGCGATCCCGTTGTTAGTGGACGTCAACGGCCGTATGCGCTCGACGCTCGGCGAGGATGATTTCGACACGCTTCGATCGGCCCTCGATCTGGGCCGCTGCTACGTGCTGGAGAAGCAGTACGACAAGGCAGAAACGGTGCTCCGCGAAGCGCAATTGGCCTGGCAACGCAAGGACGCGGAGGACTGGCATCTATTTGCCATTGGAAGCCTGCTCGGGGCGGCGCTCGACGGACTCCATCGCGATGCAGAAGCGGAAACACTCCTCATTTCCAGCGCCGAAGGACTGCAGGCCCGCGCGGATCGCATTCCGCCAGCCTTACGCGATCGCTATCTGACGAGCTCGATCGACCGCATCATCGCCTTCTACGAAGCGCGGGAGCAAACGGAACCGGCCGCCGCGTGGCGGAAGAAACTCGAAAGCATCGAAACTGCGGCAACGAACGACGGGCATTGACGTTGCTATCGCGCCGCGGCTTCGTCGCTCTTCTTGTCAATGCGATACAGATGCGTTCGCGTCCGCAGATAGAGTGACTTGCCAAGCGCCGCCGGGGACGACATGCAGCCGTCGTCCAGCTTGTTTTTCGCTAATTCCCGATACTCGCGCCCCGGCTCGATGACGAGCGTATCTCCTTCCTGGCTGCAGAGGTAAATTCTGCCCCCCGCGTAAATCGGTGACGAGGCATAATTGCCGCCGAGTCGCTTCACCCACACTTCGTCGCCGGTCGCCGCATCGATGCAACTTGCGACGCCCGCGTCTTGCAAGACGTAAATCAGCCCATCGATCAGGAGTTGCGACGGCTGCGATCCGATGTTCTTGTCGCGCTTCCACGCGACATGCGTTTCGGTCACGTCGCCAGCGCCGTCGGGGCGCACCGCCCAAAGATCGGCCTTGGAGAACCCCGTATTGATGTACACCAGATTCCCATCGAACAACGGCCGCGCGGTGGCCGAATGGTTCTCGAAGTGAATCTTCCAGAACACGTCGCCGGTCCGCGGATCGTACGACAGCGCCCCGTTGGCGCAGGAGCTGATCAACTGCGGCTTACCAGCGGCCTCGATCACCAGCGGCGTCGAGTACGCCTTGCGCAGGTCGCCATCATTCGAAAGAAAGGCGATCTCGCGGTCTTTCTTCCACACCGTTTCGCCGGTTTGCTTGTCGAGCGCCGCAATGTACTGGTAGTCATAGCCGTCGTAATGCAGGAACAACAGATCTTCAAACAGAATCGGCGACGAACCCGGCCCGCGCCAGTGATTGCACGGCAAATCGCGCCGCTCCCACAGCGTTTCTCCCGTGGCCGTATCGAGGCAGGCCAGGCCGTAACTGCCGAAGGGAATGTAAACGCGTCCTTCCTCGATCACGGGCGTCGGCGAGGCGTAACTGTTCGTGGCGTGAATCTCGTCCGGTTTGTCGTTGTGGAACAGGTGCCGGTCGTAGATTACATGGCCGTCGTTTTTGTCCACGCAGACGGCATACATTTCATGGCCGTCTTCCGTGGCGGTCGTGAGCCAGATCTGATCATTCCAGATCACTGGCGACGACCAGCCGCGGCCGTGGATCGGCGTTTTCCAGGCGATGTTTACCTGCTCGCTCCAAGTGACCGGCGGATCGGCGTCCGCGGCGGCGTGCCCTTGGCCGCCAGGGCCGCGAAACTCCGGCCACTGTGACTCGGCGGTCGTTCGCCGCGCGTTGAAAATTCCAAGGAACAAGGCCAGGCACAGAAACGGTGAGGAAAGTTTGCGCATGACGGCCAGGTGGAGAAGTCGCAGGGGCGGGGAGGAGCCTGCATTGTAAGTCCTCGCCGCAAAGGTCTCCAGCCGGCAGCTTGCCGCGCCGCGTTTTCAGGAGTAACCTCTACACGTGCCCCACATCACCATTTCATGAGTCGCCCCATGAGATCGCGCAACTTCTGGCTGCTCCCCCTGCTGCTCGTGTCATTCACTACGCTCCAAGCCGCAGAGCCCTCGGCGGACGATGAATGGCGTCCTCTCTTCAATGGTCGCGACCTCGATGGCTGGGAACATATCGGTCCCGGCGAATTCGTCGTCGAGGACGGGCTGCTGAAAACCCAAGGTGGCATGGGCCTCCTCTGGTTCGCCGGCGAGAAATTCGGCGACTGCGACCTCCGCGTCGTGTTCAAGACCACCAAGAAGGCCGATAACTCCGGCGTTTATGTGCGCATCGCCTATCTCAACCTC
>CAZUBB010000102.1:0-4333 GCA_964618485.1 uncultured Pirellulales bacterium | reverse complement strand
GCCGAGCCGCCCGATGATCCCTGGTTCGCGGTCCACCACGGCTACGAAGTGCAGATCATCGACGGCGACAATCCCTTCCGCCGCACCGGCTCCGTTTACTCTTTCGCCGAGGCCAAGAGCAAGTCGTCCAAGCCGCCGGGCGAATGGAACACGCTTGAGATTACTCTCGACGGCAACCTGATTCACACCAGGCTGAACGGTGAAGCGGTCGCCGACTTCGACCCCACGGGTCCCGTCCCGAAGCTCAACGAGCGCGGCGGCATGGGCGATCCGGAACCGGGCCCGCGCCCCGAGGCCGGCTACCTCGGTCTGCAAAACCACGACGAAGACTCCGTGGTCTACTTCCAGGAGGTCTCGGTTCGCCCCAAGGCCAAGAAGTAAGCACGCGCAGTTCAGCTTCCAGCAACCGTCACGCCTGCCCATTCCGTCCCAGGCCGCGGGCTTGCTACCGGGCGATCGACCGGCGCGACCGCACCCCGGCCGTCGGTACGACCCGCCGCACCGGCGCCATCGGCGCTCGACCGCGCCGGCGATTCCCAAGACGCGCGAACTAGCGATTTTCGCGTAATGCCCCAACATGCCGCGGTCGCACGGCCGGCTGTCGCTTCGTCGCGCTGTCGGCCGATAGCACTGGTTGCCCACCATGAGGTCGCACAGCAACCCCGCAAGGAGAGGTAACGGCGCATATGGCCAAGGAAGTAATCCGAATTGTCACCCGAGGAGTGGATGGCAAGTTGCGCGTAAAGGATTACGTCAAACACGAAGCAGTACACCGAACCCACACGCAGATCGGCGTCGATGATTGCAGCACCGACCTCGGACTCCGCGGATTTCCGGTCTTCCGGGGACTCGTCGGTCCGATGCCCGAGGGCCGGAATATCGTCCGTTACGAATCGCCCGAAGTCTTCGAATCCCTCACCAAGGAATGGAGCGTCGCCAAGGTTCCCCGCCGGGCCCAAGCACCCAGCGTGACCAGCAACACGTAACGCCTCGCAGTCCCCCCCATTCCCCTCCACGGCCGCCCTCGCGCACCCGCGCAAGGCGGCCGTTTTTCGTTAAAATGCACTGAATCCGAAACTGCCCGCGAAACGGGGTGCAGTTTTCGGTTTTCAGTGTTCAGTTTTCAGTGAGGACCATTCCGCACACAACTTCGCTGCCAGTCCTCACTGAAAACCGAACACCGAAAACCGAAAACTCGTCAGTCGCGTGTTTCGCGGGCAACTGTCCTTTCCGAGGTGAATCTGTGATCAATGACGTCCTACTCGAATTGCTGAAGTGTCCGGAAGACCGTACGGCATTGAGCCAGGCGCCGGCCGAAGTGATTGATGCCGCCAACCGGCTGATCAGCGCCAGCAAGCTGCGGAATCGAATCGGCCGCGTGGTCGAGCGCCATTTCGAAGGCGGCTTGATCCGCGCGGATGGAAAGTACCTGTACCCGATCGTCGACGAGCTCCCCATCATGCTCATCGATGAAGCGGTGCCGCTCGATCAACTCGCCGCACAGCCTTAGCCGCACCCGGGAGCCGGTCCAACATGTCCGCCAAGACGATTTTTCAGCGTATCATCGATCGCGAAATCCCCGCCGACATCGTCTACGAGGATGATCGTTGTCTCGCCTTTCACGACGTCGCTCCGCAGGCGCCGGTGCATGTGCTGATTATTCCCAAGTCGCCGCTCCGCTCGCTGGCTGAGGTCACCGACGAACACGCGGCGCTTGCGGGGCATCTGCTGCACGTGGCACGCAACCTCGCCGAGCAACTCGGGCTCGCCAATGGTTTCCGCGTCGTCACCAACTGCGGCCCGGACGGCGGACAATCGGTGGATCACCTCCACTTCCACTTGCTCGGCGGCCGCGCACTCGGCTGGCCGCCCGGGTAGTGCGATGGAAGCGAAATCCCTTGGGCGGTTTTCGCTGCGCGCCTTGCTCGGCGCTACAGCATGTCTCGGAATGGCGGCGGCCTGCCTTGCCCGGTACGTCGGCGCGGAAACGCCGTTGATGGTGCTCGCGTCCTACGAGCTCGGCGCCGCCGCTGGACTCGCTGGATTGACGTTCCTCTTCGGGTTTGTCCGTGCCTTGGCGGTTTCCGTCGCCATGGTTTTCGCTTGGGTCGCGTACGTCATTTTCATATAGGCACAAGGTAGTCCTCACAGGAAACAAGCATGGAACTCCGAGGAAAAGCCGCGGTCGTCACCGGCGCCAGCAGCGGCGTCGGGCGCGCGACCGCGATCGAGTTGGCCCGACGCGGCTGCGACGTGCTCGTCAACTTCAACCGCTCCCGCGCGGAAGCCGATGAGGTCGTGGCCGAAATCGCGCGGCTCGGCGCCCATGGCCTGTCCTGCCAGGCTGACGTCGCCGAAGACGCCGCCTGCCGCGCCATGATGGCCGCAGCCGCCGAGGCGTTCGGGCGCATTGATATCCTCGTCAACAGCGCCGGCACGACGACGTTCGTCGCGCACGCCGATCTGGAACGCGTCACCGATGACGACTGGGACCGCATCCTCGACGTCAATCTGAAGGGAACCCTCGTCCCTTCGACTGGGACCGCATCCTCTCCGTCAACCTCAAGGGCCCGTTCCAGTGCATTCGCGCGGCGCTTCCGTGGCTGCAGGCTTCCGAGTCGGCTTCGGTCGTGAACGTCGCTAGCATTGCGGGGATGGCCGGGACCGGTAGTTCCGTGCCCTATGCGGCGTCGAAGGCCGCGCTCATTAACATGACGATCTCGCTGGCCCGTGCGCTCGGCCCTAGGGTCCGCGTCAACGCCGTGGCGCCGGGCTTCATCGCCGGACGTTGGCTGGAGCAAGGTCTCGGCAAGGCCTACGAAGTCATCAAGCAGCGTTGCGAGAACACGGCGCCGCTCCGCGCCGTCTGCCAACCCGAGGACGTCGCAGATGCCATCCTAAGCCTCGTCACTGGCTCGCAACTCATCACCGGCCAAACGCTCGTTTGCGACGGCGGTATGACCATCGCCGACCCCCTCAACCGCGTCCTCCTCGGCCGCGGGGAGTGACCATTTCGCGCACGCGTTGTGGTGGCGGAGTTGTGGCTTGGTCTCCCGACCAAGCCACGCCCCGACCGAAGGTCTCCCCGCGCGGCCACGACACACCAGCAAAGTCCCCTCTCAAGACGCCGCCTTCTCGGTTGATTGCCGCGGCAACCTCCTGCCGATAGACTATCCGCAACCAGCCGACAACGGCGATCACCACCGCGGTCCCGCGATCGTCCTTTCGCGCACCCGCGTTGCCACCAAGTTCGTCCGCATCGCGCTCTCCCCATCGGTCCAAGTCTTGAAAGCAGTCCCCATGTCCACGCAAGCCGCGTCCCCCATTCAGCACACCGCCGGCGGCGGCACCACGAACCGCGATTGGTGGCCGAACCAGTTGCGCGTCGATCTCCTTCGCCAGCATTCCGCGAAGTCCGACCCCATGGGCGAGGACTTCAACTACGCGGAAGAATTCAAGACGCTTGATCTGGCCGCGCTCAAGAAAGATCTCGCGGCGCTGATGACCGATTCGCAAGACTGGTGGCCTGCCGACTTTGGTCACTACGGACCGCTGTTCATCCGCATGGCCTGGCATAGCGCCGGCACCTATCGCACCGGGGACGGGCGCGGCGGCGGCGGCCGCGGGCAACAGCGTTTCGCGCCGCTCAATAGCTGGCCCGATAACGTCAGCCTCGACAAAGCTCGCCGCCTCCTCTGGCCGATCAAGCAAAAGTACGGCCGTAAGATTTCCTGGGCCGACCTGATGATTCTCGCGGGCAACGTCGCCCTCGAAACGATGGGCTTCAAGACGTTCGGATTCGGCGGCGGTCGTGAGGACGTCTGGGAGCCGGATCTCGACGTCTACTGGGGCGCGGAAAAAACCTGGCTCGGCGGCGATGTCCGCTACGCTCAGGGTTCCGAAGGCGTCGACAAAAACGGCGGCGTGCTCGTTTCCGAAGACGACGCCGACGGGAAGATGCATAACCGGCGTTTGGAAAACCCGCTCGCCGCCGTGCAGATGGGCCTCATTTACGTCAACCCCGAAGGTCCGGATGGGAACCCTGATCCGCTCGCCGCGGCGTTCGATATCCGCGAAACCTTCGGCCGCATGGCGATGAACGACGAAGAGACCGTCGCGCTGATCGCCGGCGGCCACACCTTCGGCAAAACGCACGGCGCCGGACCGGCGTCGAACGTCGGTCCGGATCCCGAAGCCGCCCCCCTCGACGAGCAGGGGCTGGGTTGGAAGAACAGCTTTGGTACGGGAAAAGGCGCCGACACAATCACCTCCGGGCTGGAAGTCACCTGGACCAGCACGCCCACCAAGTGGAGCAACAATTTCTTCTGGAACC
>CAZUBB010000101.1:14316-15841 GCA_964618485.1 uncultured Pirellulales bacterium | reverse complement strand
CCACGCTCCAGGCGATCGACAGGCCGTCGAAGGTGCTCGTGCCGCGGCCGATTTCGTCCAGGATCACGAGGCTCCGCGGCGTGGCGGTGTTGAGAATCCGCGCCGTCTCCGTCATCTCGACCATGAACGTGCTGCGCCCGCGCGCGAGCTCGTCGCTCGCGCCGACACGGGCGAAGATGCGATCAGCGATGCCGATCGTCGCCGATCGCGCCGGGACGTAGCTCCCCATCTGCGCCATCAGCGTAATCAGCGCCACTTGGCGGATAAACGTGCTCTTACCCGCCATGTTCGGCCCCGTAATCAGCAGGATGAAACCGCCGTCCGGCGTGGCCTGCACATCATTGGGCACGAACGCGCCGTCGGGCTCGGTCAGGTCGAGCACCGGATGGCGACCGTCGGTGATCAACAAGATTGATTCATCGACGATCTTCGGCCGGCAATAGTTGCGCTGGCGTGCGAGCTCCGCCAGCGCCGAGAGTACATCGAGTTCCGCGAGCGCCGCGGCCGTCGCTTGCAGCCGAGGCGCGGCGACGGCGACGGTTTCGCGCAATTCCACGAAGAGTTGATTTTCCAGTTCCTTGGCGCGCTCATCCGCGGTGAGGACTTTTTCCTCATACTCCTTGAGCTCCGGCGTGACATAGCGTTCCGCGTTTTTGACCGTTTGCTTGCGGATGTACTCCGCCGGCACCTTCACCTGGTGGGCGTTTGTGATCTCCAGGTAATAGCCAAAGACTTTGTTGAACCCGCACTTCAGGTTCGGAACGCCGATCCGCTCCGCTTCGCGGGCCTGGTACTGCGCAATCCACTGCTTGCCGCCGGCGGCCAAGTCGCGGAGCGCGTCGAGCGGCGGGTGAAAGCCGTCACGAATCAGCCCGCCATCGCGCGCACTCAACGGGCAGTCATCCTGCAGCGCCGTTTCGAGCCGACCGCGCACGTCAGGGCAAAGATCGATCGCCCCTTCCAATGCGTTCAGCAGCGCACTCTGCCGCGCCGTGAGCTTCGCCTTCAGCGCCGGCATCGCGGCGAACGTCCGTGCGAGAAAGCTCAGGTCGCGCGGCGTCGCCCGGGCCGTCGTCACGCGGGCTAGCAAGCGCTGCAAATCGTAAATGCCGCGCAGCCGTTCGCGCAAGTCGTCGAGCAACGTGCGTTCGGCGAGCAATTCCTGCACGGCGTCCAGCCGAGCGTCGATTGCCGCGCGATCGGTGAGTGGATTGGCAACCCAGTCGGCCAAAAGCCTGGAGCCCATCGCGGTGACGGTGCGATCGATCGTGGCCAGCAGCGAGCCCTCGCGCTTCCCTTCGCGCAGCGTGCGGGTGATCTCCAAGCTGCGCCGCGTCGACTCGTCGATCTCCAGAGTCTCCGCCGCGCGATACGCCAGCAGGCGGTCGATATGCCCCAGCGACGTTTTCTGCGTTTCGTGCAGATAGTCGAGAATCGCACCGGCGGCGCGCAGCGCCAGCGTGTCGTCGGGCGAGAACCCAAATCCCTCCCAGGCGACGCGGCCGAAATGTTTCTCGAGCGCCTC
>CAZUBB010000101.1:0-14306 GCA_964618485.1 uncultured Pirellulales bacterium | reverse complement strand
CAGCACTAATTCGCTCGGCAGCGCGAGCTCGCCGGGATCAATATCTTCGCTCAGCAAGCACTCCGAAGGGGCGATCCGCGCCAGTTCATCTTGCAACCGCGCCGCGGGAAACCGCGCCGCCAGAAACCGCCCTGTCGAAAGTTCCACCCAGGCCACGCCGACGATTTCTCCTGGCACGATCGCGGCCAGATAATTGCTTTCGCGCGGATCGAGCAGGGCGTCGTCGGTGACGGTGCCGGGGCTGACGATCCGCGTCACCTCGCGCCGCACGAGTCCCTTGGCCTGCTTGGGGTCTTCGACCTGATCGCAAACCGCGACGCGCAACCCGGCGGCGATGAGCTTCGCCAGATAGCCGTCGAGCTGATGGAACGGAAAGCCCGCCATGGGGATGGCGTTCTCGCCTTTCTCGCGGCTGGTGAGCGTCAGCTTGAGCACCCGGGCAGCGGTTTGGGCGTCATCGTAAAACAGCTCGTAAAAATCCCCCATCCGAAACAGCAGAATCGCCTCGGGACAAGCCCGCTTGGCGTCAAGATACTGCTGCATCATGGGGGAGACGGACATGGGCGACGACGGCAAATCCGTATGCTGCTTTGGGTTTCAACGCCGTGATCGTAACAACACACGACTTACACCAAAAGGACTTTGATCCGAGGACATCGCATGGGCGGTCCAGGTTTGGTAAGTATCCGCTGTTACAATTAGAATTGCAGCGAGCGACAGGAGACCGGGGATTCTCGACTTGGCCGACTTGAGCAAACTTCATGATCTTTTCACATCAGACTCGCATGCTTCGGTGCAGCGCGCTCATCGCGTTGATCGTCAGCGACAACATCTGTCTCGGCGGAAAAATCACGTTTCGCCCGCTTCTCGGCGAGTCCTCCACGGTCGCGACACGCGTCAATGACATTTCGGATAACGGCGCTGTCGTCGTCGGCGACGTCGGCAGTGACGCCGGATCGTGGAATCTCGTCGATGAAACGCATCAGATCTTGACGACCGGGGGCAGTGCAGTCGGCGTGTCCGCGGACGGCCAGATGGTCGTCGGCAACTCTGCGACGACCGAGGGCGCGTTTCGCTGGACAGCGGGCGGCGCCATCGTTTCGTTTCCTCGCCTCCCTGGCGCCGCGCGCGCGTATGCGACCGCTGTCAGCGGGGACGGTAATGTGACCCTTGGCAATTCGCCAAGGACTGGGTTTCCGTCCTACGAAGCCATCTCTTGGATCGGCACAGCGGAGCCGAGGGCGTTCAGCGACGGCAGCCAATTCGACGATCCGACAACCGCGTCGGCCACTTCCTATGACGGAAAAGTCTCCGTGGGATCGGTCGGTGAAGCGATCGCCATCTGGGAAGGTGGGCAGGGCGCTGGTCCTATTAAGCTCAATCCGCTTCCCAACTCGTTGGGACACTCGGCTGCCGAGGACGTAACGCCTGATGGCAAGATGGTCGTCGGATGGAGCGGACGCAGGGCGTTTTCCTGGTCGCATGAAACACAACTCGTCGATCTCGGCATGATGCGTGGTATGGATGTCACCGCGGCCAAAGGAGTTTCGGCCGAAGGGAGCATCGTCGTTGGATTCGCACAGGCATTCGGGCCGGAGTTGCTGACGGAGGCCGTGATTCTCGGCCCTAGCGGCAATTGGCGCACGATCGAAGAACTGTTGGCGACCTCGGGACACGCGACCGAATGGCAACTCCTGAGCGCCGAGGCGATCTCTGCAGATGGTCGCACGGTTGTCGGTAACGGAATCTCCCCGCGCGGCCTCGCCCTCGGCTGGGCGATTACAATTCCTGAGCCGTCGACGCGGGGGATGTTGTTCGTCGCCTTAGCACTACTGGCAATCGCCGGCAGCGGATTGGCCCGCTCACGTCCCGACGGTCGCAGACAGGCACGATCGCCCAAACCGCGCTCTAACGGCGACTCTCGGCTTCGTGCCTACCTTGCCGCCATTCTCGTCCCGGGATATCAAGATAGAACCGGCGCCGGGGCGTCGAACCGCTTGGAACAGAGACCCGCCGTCGGCCGAAGCATGCCTGGAACCGAATGAGTTCTCCCGAGGGGGACGAGGTCCCGCGACCTGTCGCGCACGATCCCTACGCCGCGCTTCGCCTGCGCGATGTCCGGCTCTATCTGGCGGGAAGCTTCCTTTCTGCGTTCGGGCTGCAGCTCCAGACCTGGACGGCTTACTGGCAGATTTTCGAACGCACCGACGACGAGTTGAAGTTGGCGTTCGTGGGCCTCGTGCAGGTCGTGCCGATCATCTTGCTGACGCTCCCCGCCGGGCACCTGGCCGATCGGCTGAATCGCAAGTATCTCATCATCGGCTCGCTGGCCCTGATCGGACTCTGCTCACTGGGCCTGGCTGCGGCGTCGTTCCTGAATCTGCCGATTGCCTGGACATACGCCTTCCTGTTCGGCACCGGCGTGGGGCGGGCGATCCAACAGCCGGCCAAATCGGCGCTGTTTCCGCAACTCGTGCCGCGCGAGCATTTTTCCAACGCCGTGACCTGGGGATCGGCCACGTTCCAGTTTGCCGCGATTTCTGGGCCGGCGGTCGTCGGCGCATTGCTCTGGTTGTTGCCGCAACACGGCTACATCTATCTGCTAAGCGCCGCCTCGGCCTTTGTATTCACCATCATGCTGGCGATGGTTCGCTACCATTTTGTGCGGCCGGAAGCGACGGAGGCCTCGCTCCAGCACATCGCCGCCGGCGCGAAGTTCGTCTGGCACAGCAAGGTCATCCTCGGGGCGACTGCGCTTGACATGTTTGCCGTGCTGTTTGGCGGAGCGGAGGCGCTGTTCTCCGTCTACGCGAAAGAGATTCTGCACGTCGACAAGCTCGGCTACGGCGCTATGCTCGCCGCGCAGCCGATCGGCGCGCTCTGCATGTCGTTCATCCAGTCGCATCGTCGCCCGTTCGATCGTTCCGGCGTCGTGCTCCTCTGGACGGTGATCGGCTTCGGCGCGACGACGATCATTTTCGGCCTGTCGCGCAGCTTTCCGCTGACGCTTGTTGCGCTGTTCTTCATGGGGGCGTTCGACAATATCAGCGTCGTACTGCGCCATACCCTGGTGCAGTTGACCACGCCGGACGAAATGCGCGGGCGCGTCTCGGCGATCAACAGCATGTTTATCTCCATCTCCAACGAGCTCGGCGGCTTCGAGTCCGGCTCCGTCGCGTCCATCACGTCGCCGGTGTTCGCCGTGGTGAGCGGCGGTCTGGGGACGATTCTCGTAACGCTGATCGCCGCCGCCAGGCTCCCCGAACTGCGGAATTACCGTTGTTCGGCGCATTCGGAATCCGTCGTCGTCGATACAGGCCCCAACCTGGCGACGGCGAAGGCGGATTAGCCACGAAAAACGCAAAAAAAAGAAACGACCGCACACCAGCCCGTAGCGCCAGCGAGGGAGAGTTGGCGTGGATTCATCGACGAACATCGAACATGAAACATCGTCAATTCCTCTTCCCACGCTTGTGCAGCGGGCCATCTTGAGAAGCAACTTCGCGCTCACGGCGGACGTTCCATTCTCGTGATTCTTCGATCGGACAGGTAGAATATCCTCATGGCAACACACACCATCCGCACGGCCCCCGTTCTGGACTTGATCGGCGACACCCCGCTCATTCCGCTGCGTTTTGAGCCGGAAGGGGCGGTCATTTGGGCGAAGTGCGAGTTCCTCAATCCGAGCGGCAGCGTCAAGGACCGCTTCGCTAAGTGCGTTGTCCTCGACGCCGAAGCGCGCGGGCTCCTGCACGTCGACTCGATCATCCTGGAGTGCTCGAGCGGCAATACCGGCGTTGCGCTCTCCATGGTCGGCGCGGCCAAGGGCTATCGCGTGACGATCCTGATGTCGGCTGGCGCAAGCCGCGAGCGCCGGCAATTGATCCGCCGCCTCGGCGCTGAGCTGATCTTGTTCGAAAGCGACGGCCGCTATCAAACCGGCATTGATCTCTCGCGCGAAATGGCGGCGCAGGACGAGAGGTATTTTCTGCCGCGCCAGTTCGAGAACCCGTTGAACGCGGAAGATCACTGCCACGCCACGGGGCGCGAGATTTTGGAGCAGGCCCCCGCGCCGATCGACGCCTTCGTGACTGGCTTCGGCACCGGCGGCACGCTGGCAGGCGTCGGAACGGCGATCAAGGAGCGCTATCCCAGTGCGAAGATCGTCGCCATGGAGCCGGCCGAGTCGGCGTTGCTGGCCGGCGAATGTCCGTGCGGTCATATGATCGAAGGCGTGGCCGACGGCTTCTTGCCGCCGCTGCTGCGATCGGCGCCGCTGGATGAGCACCTTAAGGTGCGCAGCGACGAGGCCATGACGATGACCCGCCGGTTGCACCGCGAATTCGGGCTGCTCGTCGGCACGTCATCCGGCGCCAATATGACCGCGGCGCTCAGCCTCGCACGCCAACATGGGCCATCGGCGACGATCGTCACCATGCTCTGCGACCGCGCCGAACGCTACTTCAGCACGCCACTGTTCGCCGAATAACCGCCGATTGAACTCGCGGTGTGCTCAAAGGTCGCTGGCGCTAAACGTATCGCCGCCTTTCATGTCGCCGGAGCGTAGCCCTTTGACGAACCAGCGCACGCGTTGCTCCGAAGTGCCGTGCGTGAACGCGTCGGGGACGACGTAACCCTGCGCCTGCTTCTGCAGCGTATCGTCGCCGATTGCCGTGGCGGCGCGGATCCCTTCCTCGACGTCGCCTTCTTCGAGGATCTTGCGATCCACCTGGGCATGATGCGCCCAGACGCCGGCCAGGTAGTCGGCTTGAAGTTCCAGGCGGACCGAGAGCTCGTTGTACTCCGCCTCGGTAAGCTGGCGGCGCTGCTGCTGTACCTGATCGCTGATGCCGAGCAGGTTCTGCACGTGGTGGCCGACCTCGTGTGCGATCACATACGCTTGCGCGAAATCGCCCGGCGCTCCGAAACGGCGATCCAGTTCATCGAAAAAACTCATGTCGAGGTACACCTTGCGATCGGCCGGGCAATAGAACGGCCCCATCGCGGCGCTGGCGTGGCCGCAGGCGGAATCATAATGTCCCCGAAAGACGACCAGCCGCGGCTCTTCGTAATCCCCGAGTCCGTTTTCGCGAAACAGTTTGTTCCAGACGTCCTCAGTATCGCCCAAGGTGTGTTCGACGAACTGCAGGCGTTCCGCCTCGGCCGGGTCGTCCGGCACAACCTGTCCGCCCGGGGCGACATTCGGGCCCGCACCCTGCTGTTGTAAGAGCGCCGCGGGATCGCCGCCGAGGACGATCACCAGCAGGACCAACAGCAAGGTTCCGATGCCGCCGCCCACCATTACGGGTCCCCGCATACCGCGACGGTCTTCGACGTTTTCGCTTCGACGGCTCGACTGCCAGCGCATGGGAAACACCTTCAAGCGGAACAGAAGGAGAGAAGGGACGCCCGTATCATGCCCGCCAAAAGGTGCCAAGGCAAGCTGCTACGGCCGGGCGAAAGCGGTCGCGTCGCGGTTCACCGCGGCGGACGCTTACAGAAAATGAGTGACCATCTCGTCCCGCGATTGCGTACTCGACGGTCCGCGCGTAAAGGCAAACAGGTCGGTGCAGAGCTCCTGAATCTGCGTGGCCCCGCCGACCAGGACCGGTACGGCGCAGTCAGGCTGCTCCTCCAGGCGTCGCCGAATGCTCTGGGCGCGATCGAGAATCGCTTCGACGCCGCTCTCGATGCGCCGCCGGGCGTTATCCACGTCGTCGAAATCGCCAGCTTCGCTGGCCATCCGCCAGCCATGTCGCACGGCGGTCCAGTGCTGCAGCCAGCGCATCATCGTGCTACGGCTGATCACCCCGGTCGGTACTTGGTCGCGCAAGATGATTACGCGCCGCAGCGAGACGTTGCAAAAGAAGGCGTGGATCTCGCGAACCGGCGTATCTTCGTCAAAACTCACGACGTTCCGGCTCATCACGTCAAAGATCGGTCGGTCCCACCCGTCGCGCGCGATCATCGCGGCGATGCAGTCCTGCTCGGAGAGGATCCCGATCGCCCGGCCGGCGCTGTCAATCACCGGCGCGGAACTGATGCGATAACGCAGGAAGTACTCGGCCGCCTGGCCCACCGTAGCGGACTCGCTCAGCGACGCCACCGGGCTGCTCATAATATCGCGGGCCACGGCGTCCTGAAAAAGATCCATGGCATCCGGCGTCGTCGGCCCGACCTGCTGCGTGCTTTGCAAGCGGCTATAGCAGACCACGCGGTTGCGCCCCGACTTCTTGGCCACCAGCAGCGCCTGATCGGCCATGTCGATCAGTTGATCCGGCGTTTCTACCTCGATCGAGCGTTGCGCCACGCCAAAGCTTGCCGCGAGCGGCACGTGCTTGCCATTGAGGACGATCTCGCGCGCTGCGATCGCCTCGCGCACGCGGTTGGCCCAAATCGCCGCGTCGCATTCCCGGGTTTCGGGGAGAATGACCGCGAACTCTTCGCCGCCGTAGCGGCCCGCAAAGTCCGACGCACGGCAATGCTCCGTCAGCGTCCGCGCGACCTGTTGCAGCGCGAGGTCGCCGGCCGCGTGACCGAACACGTCGTTGACGCGTTTGAAGTAGTCGACATCCATGATCACGCACGAGTACGGCGAATCGTATCGTCGGGCGCGTTCGAACTCGCGCCGACAGACGTCGACGAACGACCGGCGCGACGCCAGTCCTGTCAAGACGTCGGTATGCGCTTGGCGGCTCAGACGCCGTTCGACGTCGAGCACGCGCGAACCGGCCTTCAAGCGGGCCAGCAGTTCTCCGCGATTGACCGGCTTGGTGACAAAGTCGTCTGCGCCCCCTTCGAGACCGGCGATCAACTCCGATTGCCCGGTCTTGCCGGTGACGAAGAGCACATAGACATAGTGCGGCAAGTCGAGCTGCCTGACGCGGCGGCAGAGCTCGAGCCCTGTCAGCACCGGCATATCCCAATCGGTGATCAGGAAATCAGGCGGATCGGCCGCGATCATGTCCAGAGCTTCCAGCGCGTCGGTCGTTTGGCGCAACAAGTAGCCGTCGACCTCGAGCGACTTGGCCAGAATGCGCAAGATGGCCGGGTCGTCGTCGACGAGCAAGACGCGATTTTGAGTTGGGCCTTCCGGCATAAATCGAACGGGTGCTGGATGTACCGCTGATGGCCGAACGTGCACGGGCAGATGCAAGATCGGAGGGCACTACCACAACATAGGTCGATAAAGGCAACGGAAGGAGAATGCGCAGTCGCGACTGAAGTACGTGGTTGCCGAGCGACCACCCCTGCCGGCCGGACAATCGTCCTGACCGTTGTGAACGGGCGCGGGATTTCAATAAACGGGCGCTCTTGGCAAGAACTAGCGACCGCGACCGCCACCACGGTTGCCGCCGCCGCCACGGTTGTTACCGCCACCTTGGCCGCGGCCGCCACCCTGGCCGAAACCACCAAATCCGCCCTGCCCGAATTGACGCATGAAGCTTTGCCCAGGCTGGAAGCCCTGATTCTGCTGATTGTTCCCGCCGTTGCGCTGCGAGTTATTCCGGTTTCCGCTTTGCGTCGTTTGCCCGACCATGCGGGCGACCGTTTGCTGAACGGCTTCGGTGTTGGCGCGTTTCAGCTTCACGACGCTGGTGATTTCGGGCGAAGTCGGCTCCGCCTGGTCCAACGTTTGGATCAGCACCTCGACTTCTTCGAAGAGGGGCTGCGGCGCCGAGACGATAATGCAGTTATTGCGCGTGTCGACGCCGATCGACATTTTCTGGACCTCTTGCGCGGAATTGCCTCCGCCCCCGCCGCCGCCTCCCCGCCCGCCGCGACCTCCCCGCCCGCCGCGCATCATGGCCTCCATGAACTCCTGCGGCGAAGGTTGGCGCTGTCCGGAGCCGGCCGAGGTTTGTTCCTGATACACCGCCTTCACAATGTTCGCGACTTCCGTGGCGTCGGTCGCGTAAAGCTGAATGATGCGCGGACGCGGCGCAATCTGCGTTTCCGGGGTTTCCGGTTGGTCGATCACCTGCAACAGTTGTTCGATCGATTCCAGGTTGGCCGGCGTGGCCTGCACGAATAATGCGTTCAGGCGCATGTCCGGCACGATCATCGTACCGCCCGCGACGCGCGTCACCTGCCCGTCGCCTCCTCCGCCTCCCCCACCCCCCATGCCCATCAGGTTGGCCATCATGCCGCCCATGTCGCCGAAGGCGGAGCTAGCAAGGTCGCCCATCAGCGAGCTGTCATTACCGCTGCTGGCGGCGCCGCCGAGAATCGAGGCCAGCGTCTGCGCGGCAACGGTCGCCGAAGCGTTTTGCAGGTAGTAAACGGTGTACTCGCGGCCGGTCGACGCCGTACCTCCTTGCGCGAGCGTATTGAGCATTGACTCCATGGCGTCAAGAGCCTCGGTGTCGTCCGAGGCGATCATCAAGCCGCCGGGCCCGGCCGAGATAATGATCGGCGAGTTGGGCGCGACGTCGGCGGTCGTAGCGTCATCGCTGGGTGATTCCGCCGCAGCATCGGGCGCTGGCGGCGTCTGCGCGTCTCCTTCCGACGGTGGTTCCGTCGCATCCGAATCATCTTCCACTTCCGCTTGCGTCTGTTGCGCGACGAGTTGAAACGGCGAGCTGTGCGTCGCCCGGGCGCTCGTGCGATCTTCCTCCGACTCCGTCGTGCGATCGGCCGCTGGCGGACTTTGAACCGGCGGCGTACGCCGGTTGTTCGGCGTTACCGGCGGGCGTTCGATGCCCGGCGGCGGATTCAGTCCGCGCACCGTGGGGGCGAGCGCCGAAGGCGTGACGACGCGGATCTGGTTCCCCCGCAGCGTCGGCCAGATCTGCTGCAATTGTTCGAGTGCCACGCGCTGCGCGCGTCCCGTGAGCGGGAGCATTCGCATCCGCTCGTTCGACTTCACCAAGCCGTCCGCCGACTGCACTTCGCCCATGTCTTCCAACATCTTGCGAATGTCGGAGATCTGCGATTTGGTGCCGCGGACGATCAGTTGCCGCGTATTAGGGTCGGCGTCGACTTTCGGAGCGTTGGACGACGCGTTCTCCCCCGTCGCCATGAACAATTTGTTGATCGCCAGCACCGCTACGGGCGGATCGAGCTTCGACAGGCGGAAGACTTCGATCTGCTTCGATTCGCCGGAAAGCTCCTCGATCGTCGCCCGGATCGTGGCATGTTGCGAGGGCTTCGCCCGGGCCACCAGGCTGCCCGTCAGCGGATCGAGCGCCAGGTTCATGTCGGTTGAATCGGCGAAGAGCGTCTGCAGCACCGCCAGCGCCGTGTTCGGGTCGCATCCGCCGACGCTGTAGACCTGCACCTGCGGCATCTCGATCGTCGTCGGGCCGCCGTCGCTCGCGCCCGCGGGCGCCGCGTCAATCGTCTCCAAAATCGCGCGGACGCGCTTGATCAGATCGGACCGGCCGCTCGCCAGCAGCTTGCCGGAAATCGGATCGATCGCGATCCGCAGTCCGCCGTCAGCGGTGACGTTCTTGTCGTCCGGAAAATCCATCAACTGCCGGATCATCGAGATCGCTTCGAGCGGCGAGACGTACTTCGTCTCAAACACGGCGATCGGTCCCGAATCGGCGGAGTTGGGATTCTGAATCGAATCCACCACGTCGCGGACCGTCCGTAAACGCCAGACCGAGTCCGTCACCATCAACTGCTGCGCCGAGGGGAGCAGAACCACGGTCCCTTGTGGACCGAGCAGTTTTTTGATTTCCCCTTCGACTTCATCCGGCTTCAGCCGTTCCATTTTGAACAGCACGCTGACAATCTCGTGCTTGCCGCGCTGGTCGAGATCCTCGATCGGAATCGTCGGAACCAGGTTCGGCGGGATGCCGTCTTCGAGGTTGATGAGCATCAATAGCCGATCGCGCTTGATCAGCGTGTAACCCTTGATCTGCAGTAGCTCGTTGAGGATGTCCATCCCGTCGACGATCGAATAATGACGCGAATCGATGTAGTTCACGGTCCCCGGCGGCGGCGAGGCCATCTCTAGCGACAGGTCGGCCTTGTCGGCGAACCAGGGCAAAACTTCTTTCCACGGCGTATGCCGGAAATTGAACGTCAGCGGCCGATCGGTCGAGGTTGCCGGCGCTGATGCTTCGACTTCGGCGGGCTGCTCCACCTCGGCAGCACTTTCGGCGGGAGGGGCCGATTCGTTCGCGGCCGGGGATTCGTCGACATCCCGTGCCTCGGACGGTCCGCGGCGATCGCGATATCCCCGTTGAGCCACCACAAGCTCTTCGCTGGAAATGACTTCCGGCGTGGCGGCGGCGACCGGCGCCTCGCTGGCCGCAACCAGCGTCAACGTGCCCAACAACAGCGAAGTGACAAACATGGGCTTCCAGCAGCGAATGAAAAGGTAAAAACTATCCGTGCGCGCGTCTGCACGCCGAGGATTAAACCCCAGCCGCCCGCGATAGGTTTCGGCTCAACCGGAGGGTTGTGCCGTTACCACGTAAGTTCCAGACTAATCGACGCGGGGGCCTGCGCCAGCGCGAAACCAGCGATCCGGCGCGAAGCGCCGGGCCTGAAAAGTCGCCCATCGCGGGGGGAGGGATCGGCAAGCTTACTTGCCGTTCGTCGCCGCGCTGCTGCCTTGGGTTTCGTTCAGCCAGCGGTGGGCGATTTGCGTCAAATCCGGTTCGACCGCGGCCGGCTGCAGGAAATAGTGCCGTTCCAACTGCCCGATGGTGTCTCGCAGGGCGTGTTTCGAGGGCTCCGTGAGGCCGTTATTGGCCTGGATGTCCCGCAACAGCCCAATCACGGTGAAGGGGGTCACCTGTTCCGGCATCGCGAACCGCGGCGCCTCGGCGGCGTGCGTCGACTTCGTGCTGAATAGGCCCAGTAGCGCCACTCCGGCCGCCGCCAGCACGCCCAGGATTGGAATCCAGAGCCCGGCATAGCTCGTTTTCGCGTACTGCTGCTGGAGCGCGAATTCGCGTTCGACCGGCATCAAGTCGGCGTCGTCGTAGCGTTGGTAGATAATCTCCTTCACAGGCACCTTGGCCGACGCGAAGGCGAACATGTCCGGGCGGGTCTTGCCGTCCCCCTCGGGCTTGAGCGAGATCGTCCAGAGTCGATCCGAGGTGACGACGGTGTTGTCCGCCTCGTTGTCGAACTTCGTGACCGCAGGCCCGCCGTCGTCCATCTCGGCTACCTCGAAGCCTTCGTGCTTGAAATCGACTAATTGGTCCAGCTCCGGAACAAGTCCGTGGGCGCTCGCGCGGATCTCCAGCACCAGCTTGCCTTCATCCGCTTGGCGCTCGTCGAGCGTCTGCGTGATCGAGATATCCGTGGCGGGCCGGGCCGGCGCCTTCGCCGTCGCGGCATCGACCGGCACCGCGGGCGATTCGACCGGGAGGATCGCGTAACCGGACGTATCCAGGAAATCGAGGTCCAATCGCAACGGGGCGATCTTGTCCACCTCGGGGCCGCGGGCCTTGAGCAGCAGATAGGCGTACGGCGTCACGCGCCAGCCGTATTCCGGCAGGGCCTTCGACGTAACGCTATCTTCCTGGAAGGTGACCGAGATCACGTCGAACTGCTCGCCGAGCGCCTGGTTGACGATGTCCTGGAACTTATCGCGGTAATTCTCCAGCGGGCGGCCGAAGTTGTAGTAGTAGTTCTGGTTGTTGTTCTGGTTCTGCAAGTAACGGCCGAAGCCACCCGATTCGCGCTCGATTTCCTTGGTGTGAACCAGATTCACGAACACGCCGAACGGCTTGCCGGCGCCAATGACGTCGGAGCCGTCGATTTTTGCTTCGAGCTTGATCTCCTGCACGAGGTCGCCGTAGTAGTCGAGCAGTTGCTTTGCCTCGCGGGCCATCTTCTGATCGCCGACGATTTCAAAGCCGGTCCGCAGGTAGCGGAACTTCAATTCCGGCTTGGCGGAACTGACGCGCGAGAAGAGGTTATTGGCGAAGAGCTCCAGGTGATGCTCCCGGGCATTCTCCGGAATCGACGCCAGGGCGTCGCGAATCATGGCAGGCTGGCGCAGGTCCGGCACCTTGTCGGCCGTAACGCGCGCCAGGTCGACCGAACCGAGCGAGGCGTAGTACCACAACTCAAACGGCTCGACGGTCTGCTCATTTTTGCGCAAGTCGCCCGCCGACTTGGCGTACAACTCCGCCGCCTGCTTGAAGCGCGTGAGCGCCTTGCCGCGCGATTCGCTATACGTGGACGACTTCTGCAATTCGTTCTGGAAGTCGTTTTCGTCGAACATCACCGCCGCATCGGCCAGCACCAGGGACCAATCGTCCGGATGCTTGGCGAGCGCCTTGTCGACCACCGCCCGGGCGACCTGATAGCCCCGCACAACTTCCGCCTGAATATCCTTCTGCTTGCGCTTCGTGCTGTTTCGATCCTGCACGGCCGGGGTGCGCCACACGCCCGCGAGGTTGCCGCGCATCTGCTGAATCAGACTAGCGACCGTCTTCGGTTTGAGGCGATCCATCGAGCCGAACACGGTTTCGATCGACTCCAGCTTATAGACCTCGGCATGGCTGTGGGCCGTCGTGAACGCCGAGGTGAGCAGCCGCTCGTTCAGTTCCTCGATCGGCAGCGCCTGCAGCCGCTGGATCAGCTCGGCCAGTTCTTTGAGGTTCCGCTCCTGCTTGGAACGCGTCAGCGGGATCCGCTCCGCGCGGCGCTCGTAGCCATAGTAGTAGAAATACGGGTCGTAGTTTTCGCGGCCTTCATTCGGGTTGTGGTTCGATGTCCAGACCTGAATGAACTTCTCGGCCAGCGCCTTGGCGCGCTGCGGGTGCGTCGTAGCGAGGCGCTCGATGTACGGGAACGCCTGTTTGTCTTCGCCGAGCTTCAAGTGAATCTGCGCGAACATCTCCGCGAACTTCGGCTTGAGGTCGACATGGACGATGTCGAGCCACGCGTCGCTCGGGCGTGTTTCCATGACGGCCGTCAGCGCGATCGGCGACGCCATGCCGTTGTTATATTGGTTCATCATCGGCGACATTCCTTCGTCGTAGAAGAAATAGTTGCCGTAGCGATCGCGGCGATACCCCGGGCGATTCGACGAACTCTGATCGAGGTCGTAGCTGAGCTGTGCCTCCTTGAGCCAGCCCGCGGCGAGCATCGTGAGCGTGTCGTTCCACTCCTTCGCCTTATCCGGCGCGGCTCGTAACAGCGCCTCCACCGCGGCGCGCTCCAACTGCAGCGTCTTGAGGCGGAAGTCGGCGTCCTGTGGGCGGACCATCAGGTTCTGGCTGGACAGCGTGCCGATCGTGGCCAGGATTTCGCGGCCGCGCTCGATCTCCTTCGTGAAACTCTCATCGAGCCACGTCTGACCGAGTTGGGCCTTCACCTGCGGCGCGAGTTCCACGGCGCGTTGCATCGCTTCCAGCCGGGCCTGTTTCAACTCCGCGATGCGCTTGTTTTCTTTTTCTTTCGCTTCCTTCTCGGCGGCTTCCTTCGCGGCCTTTTCCTCAGCGGTCGGTTCCTTCGGCGCTTCAACGACGGGTTCGGCGGCCGGGGCGGCCTCGCCGGCTGGTTCCGCGGTCGCCTCGGCGGCGACCTGGTTGCAGCCGAAACTTTCAAACTCAGCCTCGGCCGGTGCAGGGATGTCGCTTTGCTCCAGCGCGCCGGCCTCGCCGCCCGTTGCCTTGCCAGCCGCGACAACTTCTTCCAAGGCTTCCGGAACCGGAATCGCCAGCACTGCCTGTGTCGCGTGCCAGGCGTCTTCGAGATACTGGTCCTTCTTCTCGGTCTGATGCATCGCGATGTAATGTCGCGCGAGCAAGTTCAAGCCGGGTGCGTCTTGTTCTTGGACGGCCGCTTCCAGCGTCGGCAGATATTTCCCGGCGCGCACCGGCTCCACCGCAGCGAAGAGCAATTTGGCGACCTGCCGATTGTTCAGGAGCGCCGCCTCCGTGCTGTCGGGCAGCACATGCAGATCGGCCAACAGCACGTCGAGGTCATTTCCGTCGACGATCGCCTGGCGAACCATCGAGCCGACTTGTCCGAAGTGTTGATCCGTAAGCTCCGCCGGAGCGGCGACGATCAGCCCCAGCAGGTCGCGCATCGTGTAGGTGTTCTTCTCCATGAACATCGCGCCTTGGCCTTGGCCGGCCAGGGCTAGCATCTTCTGAAACTCCGCGGGCGCCGCGGCGTTGGTGATCATCTGCTGAATGACGTTCATGTCGAAGCCCTGCGGCTGCCCCTGCGCGCCGGCCATCAGGCTGTTAAGCAGCTGGTCATAGAGCGTCTTGCCCTCCTCCTTCTCCAGCGAAGCCAGATACGCCTTCACCTCGGCCCATTGCCCAAGCGTCACGTTGCGCGTGAAGAGCTTGAGCTCGTAGTCGAACTGCGCTTCCGCTTCG
>CAZUBB010000100.1:11838-16070 GCA_964618485.1 uncultured Pirellulales bacterium | reverse complement strand
CGGCATCGATCGCCGGCCGCACCAGCACGGCGCCTGCCGACTCCGGAGTCCCCTTGATCGTCGCCGCGCGCCGCACCACGAGGTGGTCCGCGCTCGCCGCTGCGCTCAGCAGCGTGGCGAGGAGCAGTGCGAGCAGGCGGCGGATCACACGAGCCCCTTCACGGCCTTGGCCGCTGCTGCAGCCGCCTTGGCGTGCGTCTCGGCCTCGGCCTGCGCATCCACCTCGGCCTGCTTGCCGCTCTTCACCTTCAGCACGTCGTGGAACAGCACGAAGCCGAGCGGTTCCTGACCACAGTACACCTTGGCGTCGACCGAGGCGCCGGGACGGCGCTGCGACAACTTGGCCAGCTCTTCCGGGCTGATTTTCACCTTGAGCAGCACCGTGTTGCCTTCATCGCCATGGACTTCGGCGATCCGCTCGATATCTTCCGGCGCGACGGTCCCAACGTATTCCTGGTCGGGATCAGTGGCCAGCACAAATCGCACCGGCAAGGGCTCATTGGTGTTTCGCTGCGCTTCCAGGATGTAACCCATGCGGTTTTCCGGCATGCGGACTTCCAGTCGCCAATCCTTGGAGAAATCGGCCACGCTCATCAACTTCTGCCCGCGCGCCACCGGGCGTCCGACGGGCAGCGTCTGATCGAGATCCCACGTAATGACTTCGCCCGACATTGGCGCCTTGACGGTGAGCTGCGCCTTCTTAGCCTGGTTCAGCGCGATTTGCTGTTCGATGCTGCGAAGCTGCTCTTTGAGCCGCTGCTTTTCGCCTTGCATGCGGATCGGGTCGTCCTGAGTGCGGTCGCGATTACTGCGGTTCCCCTCGTTGCGAATCCTCCCGAACTCCAGGCTGTTCAGCTGTTCTTGCGTCGTGGATTGCTTGCCGAGCAGTTCCTGCAAGGCGACGTCGATGTCAGTGCTGCGCATTTGCACCAGCACGGTTTCGTCGGCGGTGACCTTGGATTTCTCTTGCACCTTGACCTGGTCGATCATCCCATCCACCTGGGCGTACACCTCGCGGCGCTCGACCGGCTGCAACGTGCCCGGGCCGCGGAGTTCGAACTTCCAGGGCACGAACACCAGAGCCGCCACGAGCGCGCCGACCGCGACCAGCACGGCCACGGTCTTCGGCAGCGTGCGCGCCTGGACGACCCACATGCTCTTGCCGAGAAAACGCCACAGCGGCATCAGGAACAGCCGGTTGTGCTCCAGTGCGTTGCCGAGCGCCAAGGCGCTATGCTCCGCCACGACGTCGACGCGGTGATACATCCCTTCCGCGGGGCGGCTGTTTTCGATCTGCTCGACGATCAACGCGCCGAGCGTTTCGGAGTGCTCCGTATCTTCTTCGCCGGTGATCGACAGCCTCTTGAGCGGCAGCACGGCGACCGTTTTCGAATGCGAATCGTCGACGTAGTTCTGCACCGCCTGTTCGACCTGCGGGGCCATATCGCTGGTGTCGCCGGTATACCAAACCGGGTCCCCCGTCGCGGTCACCGCGGTTGCGAGTTGATTCAGCAACGTGACGGTGTTCGATCGTTTATCGAACGTATCCTGACCGCTGATCGCTTCGATGTAGCACTTGCGTCCCTTCTTGATCGCCACGCTGACGCGGTCGCATTCGATGAGCCGACGCCCTTCGTTGGCGATCGTGAACGCGGCCTCGCGCGGCACGAGGCTGGCGTGCGTCACGCGCGTGAAGTTTTCCAACTGCGACCACAGCGCCTGACGATCGCTGAAGTGCCGTAACCGGCGGGTCTTCAGATAATCGCCAGCCAGCTCGACCATCTGCAGCAAGAACCGCAGATAGCCGCGCTGCGTGGTCGGTCGCGCCCCCGGGCGCTGGAAGACCTCGACCACGCCTTCCACTTTGTCGTCGCTGCGCAACGCGGCGAGCACCAGCAGAAAATCAGTCGGGTTGCCCGCCTGCTCATCCCCTTCGGTGCCTGAGTGCGGCTGCACGAGCATCGCTTCGCCGCCGGTGTACACCTTGTGCAGCAGCCGGCCGTGCTGGATCTGATGTTCCTGGCTTTCCGCGAGCCGCGTCTCGCGCAAGTTGATCTGATACTGCAGCTCCAGGCCACCCCCTTCGCCGGGCGTCCAGATGGCGCCGCCGATCGCCGCCAGCGCGGAGACCACGCGGCTGCAGAACTCTCCGTAGAATTCCTCGACCGGCACATCCTGCTTGCTGAGCTGCGCAATTTCGTTGACCAGACCGCGAATCTGTTGTTTGGTCTGCTCAATCAGGTCGGGATCGATCGATTGTTCCGTGCTCATCGCAACCGCGGGGGAGATAAGGAGCTCAACGCGAGCAGATGCAAAACGCCGCCAATCACCAGGCTGTCAAATTCCTGACAACCGCATTCTTCGTTATTCTTCGTCCGGACGAACCGCCGGCGCGAGTCGAGCGCGCCGACCGTTAATGCTAGCTTGCCGCCGCGCCCGGACAACGCCGCCGACCGCGCCGATTCTCAGCTCGGCCACGTCCAATCGGCACAAGCGGTACTCGTGGCGACCCAATCGTTGGAAGCCGCGCCGACGACCGCCTCGGCATCCTCGGACCACAGGTCCGCGAGCGCCTCTTCCCACACTTCGCCCGCCGCGGAATAGGTCGCCGGACTCAACAGCGAACGGCGGCGCTCCGACTGCGGGGCCGCGTGCGTCGCGTTCGAGTCGGTCGAATGCGTCTCCACGGACAACTCCGCCGGCGCCACGCAACAGAGCGCCGCGGCGGTCAGCAAATCGCGGTCTTCCAGTTGATCGAACAGCGAAGACAGTCGGTTGCGCCACAATTCTCCGCGCGGATTGCCGGAAGATTTCGACGTCCGCGGCTCAATCGCCCGGGCCCGCGACAACGCGCGTTCCAACGGGAGCGCAGGCAACGGCGCATCGTGAATCGCCTCGACGGCCCGCGCCAGCCGCCCGCGTAACGGTTCCTCGTCTCGTGGCTCGTTCATCGCGATACTTCCTCCGCTGAATCTTCTCCCAGCAGCGCTTCCAACTTGGTGCGGGCCTTGTGCAGCGCCACGCCGACGGCGCCCGCGGAAATCTTGAGCGCTCCGGCGATCTGCTCGTTGGACAGCCCCTCGAAAAACCGCAGGCAAAACACCTCGGCCTCGCGGACCGGCAATTGCGTCACCGCGATCCGCAGCCGCTCCGCCAACTCGCGTTCGATCGCCGATTCGGCCGGATCGGTTTGATCGGCCGCCACCAGCGCCGCGTCGAGCGCCAGCACGTTCTTGCGTTCGCGCAGCCGGTCGAGCGAGCGGCACGTCGCCATGCGCCGCAGCATGCCGCCCCAGTTGGTCACGGTCTGCCGTGCGCGCACCCGGTGCGCCTCGAGGAACACCTCTTGGGTGATATCCTCGGCGTCCGCGGCGTTGCCGACGATGCGCCAGGCAGTGCGGAAAACCATGGTCCCGTGCTCGCGGACCAACAGCTCCCACTCCTGGCTGCTCGTCGTGCGGTTATCACGACAAATCATGGGCTGGGGCCCCTCGTCTAGCAGTTTGTCGTGGAGAAACGGAGAACATTACCAACGAAACGAAGCTGCCGCGGCGAATACCGAGCCTTGGAGCAAATCAGAGAAGCTGGGATGCCTGGCCTCACCTGCCTTACGCACCCCGAAACGCCGCAGTTCCCCGGATTCTACCGAGTTCCCGCGAAGAGGGGCAGAGAGTTGCCCTGTTTCCCGGCAAGTTCATGTCGCAGCGCTAGTTATCGCACTGCTTTTTCGTAGGGCGGCGATCTGTTCGACCAAGAAAAGCGCCGTCGCGGCGTCGAGCCGCCCGTAGCCGTAGCGGTCGTCCCAGACGCCCGCTGGGGGGTGCAACCGGGCCGTCTCGGTGAGAATTCGCTGCAATTCGTCGGCTGAGAGCGGAAGTCCGCGCGACGCCGCCTGCGACAGAACGAGCGCTGCAACGCCCGCCCCGGCCGCGGCGGCCAGGCTGGTCCCCGAGCTCTCGACTGCGGAATCGCCACGATCCGCTTGGGCGACCCAAACGCGATGCCCCGGCGCACTCACGCCCGGTTTGGGTCGCCCATCTCGCGTCGGTCCGGCGCTCGAATACCAGGCCATTGGCAACTGCGGTCGGGCGGCGTCGTAGGCCCCCACGGCGATCGTGTGCCGTCCGCAGGCAAGCGCGCTCAACGTGCACGCCACGTCGACGTGACTCAAGAACACCGGGCGAATCGGATCTTCCGGAACGATCCACGCATGAAACCGGCCATCCACCACG